>CALGOH010000089.1 GCA_937957985.1 uncultured Verrucomicrobiae bacterium | reverse complement strand
GGCCAAACGTTCGTCACGGCGCAGCGCGTCGATCCAGTCGAACCGGCCGGCCTCCTCACCCCCGGCCTCCCAGAAGATCAGCAGCCTCACCTTTCCCTCGTGGTCGGAGAGCTTCATCGGACGGCCACCGGAATCGACCCCCTCGAGCTCCGGCGCCCGAACCCCCTTGTTCAGGTTCATGATGATGTAGAGCTCCTCCTCGGCCAGCTCCGCCACCGACACTCCGTCGATCTTCACGTCGGCGGCATCGATGATCGCCCGCCTCAGCATCGTCAGGCGCTCGCGCATGATCCGCGGATCGTCCGCCACCGCCTTGGCCAGCATCGCGACCCCGAGGGCGGCAACCCCGGCGACCTGCTTGTCCGGCTTCTCGCTCGCGATGCGGCGCAGCAGTTCCAGCGATTCCATCCCGCCGCAGGCGACGAGCCCCATGCAGAGCGACGGCAGGTCCGCGCTGGCGATGTGGTGTCTTTCCACCGCCGAAAGCACCTTCGCGACCTCCTCGCGCATCGCGGGTTCCGGCTGGCCGTCCTCGCCCTCCTCGGAAAGCGGACCGACCACCCGCAGGAACCAACCCGCCGGCCCGACGGTCCATGGCTTGTCCAGGTCCCCGCCGATCACCTGCCACATCCGCTTCGCGGCCACCAGGGGGTCGGGACGCTGGTCGAGGAGCTTCAGCCGCTCGGCGTCGTCCTTCGCCAGTTGCAGCTTGATCGAAAAAGCCTCGGCCGACTTCTCGTAGGCCGTCCGCACCGCCTCGGCCTGCGACGGAGTGCCCGCCATGGCGGTGGGAAGAATCAAAAGAAGGACGGCGAGCAAGCGCATCACCACGACCCTAGATCCCGCCCGGAGGCCTGACAAGCCCACGACCTCCCCATGCTTGCGGTGCCCGGTCGGCTCCCCTTTACTCCCCGCGCGATGGCCAACCACCACATCGATGTCCGCTACGTCGCCGAACTCGCCCGCCTCGAGCTCACCGACGCCGAATGCGAGCGTTTCCAACCCCAGCTCGACGCCATCCTCACCTACGCCGAAAGCCTGTCGAAGCTCGACGTCGAGGGCATCGAGCCGATGGCCCACCCGGTGCCGGTCCACGACGTGATGCGTGACGACACCCCCCACACCAGCCTCGACCGCGACGCAGTCCTCGCCAATGCCCCCGACCAGGCCCAGGGCCAGATCCGGGTGCCCAAGGTCATCGCCGACGCCTGATCCGCCATGTCCCTCGCCACCGCCTCCATCCGCGACCTCCGGCAACGCCTCACCGCCGGCGAGATCCGACCGTCCGACATCCTCGACGATCTCGCCGCGGCCATCGAATCCCGGAATCCCGAGCTGGGCGCCTACCTCTCCCACGATCTCGACGCCGCCAGGACGGCCGCCGATCAGGCCGATCTGTCGCTCCCGCTCGGCGGCATTCCGATCGCGCTCAAGGACAACATCAATACCATCGGCCAGCCCTGCACCTGCGGCTCCCGCTATCTCGAAAAGGGATACACCTCGCCCTACGACGCCACCGTCACGGCCCGCCTGAAGGCCGCCGGTGCCATCCCGTTCGGGCGCCTGAACATGGACGAGTTCGCCATGGGCTCGTCCACGGAAAACTCGGCACTCGGCAAGACGGTCAACCCGCACTCCGCCGAGCACATCCCGGGCGGTTCGTCCGGTGGCTCGGCGGCCGCCGTCGCCGGCGGCATCGCCGTCGCCGCGCTGGGCTCAGACACCGGCGGCTCGATCCGCCAGCCCGCCTCGCACTGCGGCGTGGTCGGCCTCAAGCCGTCCTACGGACGCGTCTCGCGCTACGGGCTGGTCGCCTTCGCCTCGTCACTGGACCAGATCGGACCGCTGACCCGCAGCGTCGATGACGCCGCCGCGCTGCTCCAGGCGATCGCCGGGCATGATCCCGCCGACTCGACCTCGCTCGACGTCGAAGTGCCTGATTTCTCGGCGGAGCTCGACGCCGGGGTCGCCGGTCTCAAGCTCGGCCTGCCGAAGGAATACTTCGGCGAGGGCATCGACCCGGAGGTCCGCGCCAGGGTCGAGGATCGGGTCAAGGCACTGGAAGCCGCCGGTGCCGAACTTGTCGAGATCTCCCTGCCGCACACCGATTACGCGGTGGCGACCTACTACATCATCGCCCCCGCCGAGGCCTCGTCGAACCTCGCCCGCTTCGATGGCATCCGCTACGGTCACCGTAGTAGCCATCCCGAGGACCTGCTCGACCTCTACAGGAAGTCGCGCGAGGAGGGCTTCGGTCCCGAGGTGAAGCGCCGCATCCTGCTCGGCACCTACGTGCTTTCGTCCGGCTACTACGACGCCTTCTACAGCCGCGCCCAGAAGGTCCGCACCCTGATCCGGCGCGACTTCAGCGAGGCCTTCGGGAAGGTCGATGCCATCCTCTCCCCGGTCGCCCCATCGCCCGCCCGCAGGATCGGCGAAAACAGCGACGATCCGCTGAAGGAGTATCTCTCCGACATCTACACCATCGCCGCCAACCTCGCCGGAATCTGCGCGATCTCGGTCCCGGCCGGCACGGTTCCGGCCGACGGCGCCGACCTGCCCGTCGGCCTCCAGATCCTCGCCCCCCACCTCGGCGAAGCCAGGCTCCTCCGCGTCGCCAAGGCGGCCGAGGGAGTGGCGCTCACCTGAGCGCCATGCGCGGGGCTGGCGGCTTTCCAGCCGCCCCAGCGACGAGCGGCTGACAGCCGCTCACCCGGCTCATGGCGCTTGCAAAGCGCCACTCCACCGCTCCGCCAGCACCTCCCGCCGGTAGCCGAAGATCCGCTCCAACTTCTTCCGCACGAAGAGCGCGTGCGCGATGCCGCCAAGCAGCCCCATCGGCAAGGCGTAGTGCACGAGATCGGTCATTCGCACCCCGCCCTCGGTGGGCTCGAAATAGTGCCGATGATGCCAGAACCTGTAGGGTCCGAAACGCTGCTCGTCGACGAAGGCCACGCCCGGCTCCACCGCCTTGATCTCCGTCACCCACGGCACCCAGATCCCCGGCGCGACCTTCACCTTGTAGGTGATGATCTGGCCCTCGTGCATCGTGTCCGAATGCAGGGTCTCGATCCGGAATCCCAGCTCGTCCGGCGTGATCTCGTCGAGGTTCCGCGGGGAGGAAAAGAAGGCCCACGCCTCGTCCATCGAAATCGGCAGGTCCTGGGTCTGCTGGAGCACGTGGATCTTCATCGGCGGCGGATAGTGTCACCGCTCGGCGAGCCCGCAACCGGGAGTTCAACGCAGCAGGGAGAGAAGGTAAAAAAATGATAAAAGCAACCAAAGCACGGCTCCCGCCAGTGTGA
>CALGOH010000088.1 GCA_937957985.1 uncultured Verrucomicrobiae bacterium | reverse complement strand
GCCAGCGTGCCGAGGGCGAGCGCCGGGGTGCTGAGCGGGATCGCGGCGCGCGGGACCGCGCCGATGGTCGAGCCGGCGCGCAGGAAGGCGTGGGCCTTGTAGAGCGAGTGGGCGACGAGGTGGAGCAGCGCGAGGCCCCAGGCGCCGAGGCCGCACTGGATCATCATGAAGCCCATCTGGGCGATGGTCGAGAAGGCCAGCGCGCGCTTCACGCCGGGCTGGGCGAGCATGACGATGGCGCCGAAGACGGCGGTGAAGGTGCCGACCAGCGCGAGCATCCACAGCGCGCCGGGAGCGGCGGTGAAGACCGGGGCGGTGCGCAGGACGAGGAAGCCGCCGCCGTTGATGATGCCGGCGTGCATGAAGGCCGAGACCGGCGTCGGCGTGTCCATGGTGTCGGGCAGCCAGCTATGGAAGGGGAACTGGGCCGACTTGAGCATCGCGCAGAAGCCGAGCAGGAAGGCCGCGGCGGGCAGGCCGGCGGTGTTGCCGGTGGCGATCGAGGCGACGAGTTCGTCGATGCGCCAGGTGCCGTGGCCGTGGTGGAGCAGGATCGCGGCGACCAGCAGCGAGAGGTCGGCGAGGCGGCTGTAGGTGAACTTTTTCCGCGCCGCGAAGATCGCGCCGGGGCGGTCGGGGTGGTGGAGCAGGAGCCGGTGCAGGCACAGGCTGGTGGCGATCCATGCGCCGAGCAGGAGCAGCAGGTGATTGGAGACGACCAGCGTGAGAACGGCGGCGAGCGTGAGACTCATCCAGGAAAGGAAGCGTGCGCGGTGCGGATCGCCCTCGAGGTAGCGGCTGGCGAAGCGCAGCACGACCGCGCCGAGCGAGGCGACCAGCAGGGCCATGGTGATCGCCAGCGTGTCGAGCCGGGCGAGCCCGGGCTCGGCCTTGGGCAGGATCGCGAGCAGGACGGCGATCCCGGCCGCGGTTCCCGCGGCCGGGGTGGCGAGGCTGTTGGCGCGGGCGGGGAGCAGGCGGGCGAGGATCCCGGCGAGCAGGAGAAGGGCGGGAATGGCGAGCGGGTGGAGCAGGTCGTTGGCTTGCATCTGGGCGGAGCATGGCCGGGATGGCCGTTTAGGGGAATGACATGGTTTTTATGATGGCGTTAAAACAAAGTTAAGACACGGTCTGGATATGGAATTCCTGAACTACCACCATCTCCGCTATTTCCGCGTGATCGCGGGCGAGGGGAACCTGACGCGGGCGGCGAAGAAGCTGAACATTTCGCCGCCGGCGCTGAGCGTGCAGTTGAAGGCGCTCGAGGAGAGTCTGGGTCACGTGCTTTTCGAGCGGTTGCCGGGCGGGCTGGAGCTGACCGAGGCCGGCCGGGTGGCGCTGGACTATGCCGAGTCGATCGGGCGTGCGGGCGAGGAACTGATGGACGTGATGCGGCACCGGGTGGGCGCCGGGCGGCAGGCGTTGCGTGTGGGGGCGGTGGCGACGCTGTCGCGGAATTTCCAGCTCGAGTTCCTCAAACCGGCGCTTCATCGCGAGGATGTCGAACTGGTCGTGCGGTCGGGATCGCTTGCGGAGCTGGTGGTTTCGCTGCAGGCACACGAGGTCGACGTGGTCCTGTCCAACGAACCGGTGCGGCGCGATGCGGAGCGGCCGTGGCACAGCCATCGCCTGGCGGATCAGGCGGTTGCGCTTGTGGGGACGCCGGAGTGGAAAAGAAGGCGTCTGAAATTTCCAGGGGATTTCGATGGTGTGCCGCTGCTCTTGCCGAGCTTCGAGAGCGGGATGCGCGCGGGCTTCGAGCGGCTGCTGGCGTCGGCCGGAGTGCGGCCGATGATCATGGCGGAGGTCGATGACATGGCGATGCTGCGACTGGTCGCGCGCGAGGAGGACGGCCTGGCGCTGGTGCCGCCGGTGGTGGTGCAGGACGAGATCGCGTCGGGAGCGCTGGTGGTGACGCACCGGATCCCGGAGATCCGGGAGAGCTTCTACGCGGTCACGCCGAGCCGACGCTTTCCCAATCCCCTGGTCGGCGAACTGATCGAGGCGATGAAGGCCAAGGGCGTGAGGGTGGCGCGGAAGCGGCCCGGGAAAGTGGAAAGTGGAAAGTAGGGCAGCGGAGCACGGGGGCGGGCGCCGCCGTGCTCCGCGGGGAGTGTCACGCGCCGGCGCGGGCGCCTTGGTAGCTGTTGATCAGGCAACGGTAGTTCGGCAGGTGGTTGGAGAACAATGCGCCGAGGCCTTCGACGTCGTTGCGCCAGTCGCGGTGCAGCTCGCAGGCCGCGCCGAACCAGGTCATGAGCTGCGCGCCGGCGGCCGACATCCGCGACCAGGCGGCCTCGCGGGTGGTCTGGTTGAAGGTGCCCGAGGCGTCGGTGACGACGAAGACCTCGTAGCCCTCCTCCAGCGCCGAGAGCGCGGGGAAGGCAACGCAGACCTCGGTGACGATGCCGGCGATCAGGAGCTGGCTTTTGCCTGTCGCCTTCACCGCGTTGACAAAGTCCTCGTTGTCCCAGGCGTTGATCTGTCCGGGCCGCGCGATGAAGGGGGCGTCGGGGAAGGTCTCCTTGAGTTCAGGCACCAGCGGACCGTTGGGGCCGTCCTCGAAGCTGGTGGTCAGGATGGTCGGCAGGCCGAAGTATTTGGCGGCGTCGGCGAAGGCGAGGACGTTGTTCTTGAAGTCATCGGGGCTGAAGTCGTGGACGAGGTTGGTGAGGCCGGTCTGGTGATCGACGAGCAGCACGGCGCAGTCGTCCTTGTCGAGTCGGCGGTATTGGAATTGGCTCATGGTGTTGTGGGATCGGGTTGGTGTTGGTTTCCGGAGGTCGTCCCGGTTCAGCGTAAAGCCTCTCATCCGCGGGCCTTTTCGGAAAAGACTTTGTGCCTTGGCTGAGCATGCCCGGCGGGTATGCTCGGGGATGGAGCTGCGACATCTGCGGTATTTCGTGGCGGTGGCCGAGGAGGAGAACGTGACCCGGGCGGCGGCCCGGCTGCGGGTCGCGCAGCCGTCGCTGAGTCGGCAGATCCGCGATCTGGAGGAGGATCTGGAGGTGATGCTGTTTGCGCGCGGGCCGCGCTCGCTGCGGCTGACCGAGGCGGGGCGGGTGTTTCTTTCCGAAACGCGCTCGGTGCTCCGACGGCTGGATGAGGCGGTCGAGGCCGCGCGCGTGACCGCCCATGGGAATGGCGGGGAGATCCACGTCGGCTTTGCGCCCTCGCTGACGGTGGAGCTTTTGCCCGGCGCGCTGCGGCGTTTGCATGAGTCACACCCGCGGGTGCGGGTCCAGCTTCACGATCTTTCGACCCGGGAAATGGTCGAGGGCCTGGCTGCGGGCGAACTCGATGCGGCGCTGATGATCCGCCCGCCGAAGCTCGAGGACGGGGTGGTGTTCGAGGAACTCCGGCGATTGGCGGTCTGCGTGGCCGTTGCACCCGGACATCCTCTGGCCCGGGCGGGTAACGTGGCGCTCACGGATGTCGCGAGGGACCGGCTCATTTCCTACGATTCGGCGCTTTATCCCGAGTATCGCGAGTGGCTGGGTCGGGTGTTTTCCCACGCCGAGGTCGCCTTCAGGATCGCCGAGGAACACGAAGGGTCCTCGGGATTGATCGCCGCGGTCGAGGCGGGCCGTGGCGTGGCCCTGGTGCAGGAAGGCTTCGAGGGCTTTTCCGGAGTGCGGCTGGTGCTCCGGCGGCTCGATCCCGAGCTCGAAGCTTTCGTGGTGGGCGTGGCCGGCAGGGCGGACACGGCCTCGCCGCGGGCGCGGGCTTTCATCGAGGCGGCCCGGGAATCGGCGGCGGAGCGTTGACGCCCGCTCCTTGGCTTGCGGTTTCCGGTCGGGTCGCGAATCTTGGGGTGTGCTGTCGAAGGACTACGAGACCGATCAAGGGAAGGTGCGGGTGCGCAATCCGCGGGTGGAGGACATTCCGGCAATGATCGCGCTGCACCGGCGCTGCTTTCCCCACATGGTGGCGGAGGACGGGGCCTGGGAGAAAGGGGAGCTGAAATCGCACCTCGACGTCTTCGAGGAGGGGCAGTTCGTGGCGGAGATCGACGGCAGGATCGTCGGGGTGGCGTCGTCGCTGATCGTGTTCATGGGCCGCGATCCGCTGCGAAAGCACACCTACTACGGCATCACCGACGACGGCTACTTCTACAATCACGATCCGCAGGGCGACACGCTCTACGGAGCCGAGGTGTATGTGGATCCCGAGGTGCGCGGGCGCGGGATCGGCAAGGTGCTCTACGAGGCGCGACGCGACCTTTGCCGGCGGCTCAACCTGCGCCGCATCCTGGCCGGCGGGCGGCTGGCGAACTACGCCGATCACGCCGAGCGGCTGACGCCCGAGGAATACGTTTGGCAGGTGCAGGAGGGCAAGATCGCCGACCCGGTGCTGGGTTTCCAGATCTCGCAGGGCTTCGCGGTGCGCGGGGTGATGCCGAACTACATCCGCGATCCGCGATCAATGAACTACGCCAGCCTGATCGAGTGGCTGAACCCCGACTACCAGCCCCAGGAGGCGGCCGGGGCGAAGGTGCGGGTGGCCTGCGTGCAGTACCAGATGCGCAAGGTCTCGGGCTTCGACGACTTCGCCGCGCAGGTGCGTTATTTCGTCGAAACGGCGGGCGAGGACTACGGGGCGGAGTTTGTGGTGTTTCCGGAGTTTCTCAGTGTGCAGTTGCTCAGCGGCCTGCCGCCGATGGGGTCGCGGGAGGGGATCCGCAAGCTTTCGGAGTACACCGAGGATTACGTCGAGTTGATGGCGACGCTCGCCCGCGAGCAGGGGCTGTATCTGATCGCCGGCTCGCATCCGGTCGAGCAGCCGGACGGCCGGCTGCACAACACGGCGATGATCTTCAAGCCCGACGGCACGCACGTCGAGCAGCCGAAGCTGCACATCACGCCCAGTGAGAAGACCTGGTGGGGGATCTCGGGCGGCGATTCGCTGGTGGTGGTGCAGACCCCGAAGGCGCGGATCGGGGTGCTGATCTGCTACGACGTCGAGTTCCCCGAGGCGGCGCGGTATCTGGCGGATCGCGGGGTGGAAATTCTGTTCGTCCCGTATTGCACGGACAACCGGCAGGGCTACCTGCGGGTGACCACCTGTGCGGCGGCGCGGGCGATCGAGAACCAGATCTATGTGGCGACCGCGGGGGTGGTGGGGAATCTGCCGGACGTGCCGGCGATGGACATCCACTACGGCCGGGCCGCGGTGTTCACGCCCAGCGACTTCGAGTTTTCGCGGGACGGCATCCAGGGCCAGGCCGATCCGAATGTCGAAACGATGCTGGTGACCGACCTCGACATCTCGGACCTTTACCGCTCGCGCGAGAGCGGAGCCGTGACGCCCACCAGCGACCGGCGGAAGGACTTGTTCGAGTTCCGCCACAAGCTGTCGAACGAGATGATAGGCCGTGGAGTCGAGGAAGGAACGGTGGAGGAGGAAGACGGGTGAACGCGGAATTCCGGATATCCGGGTCACTCGGCCCTACGCGATGACGTGGGGGGTGGTTTGAAATTTGGAAATTGCGACTCTCGGTTGCGATTGGTAATCAGGAACCCTAAATCATCAAGGTCCGATGAACCCCCACCGCCCCCAACAACTCCAGCAGGCCTACACCGCGGGCCGGAATGCGGCCCTGCGTGACGGATTCGTCCCGGGCCTGGAGCAGAGCGCCGAGGTCGAGCGCAAGCTGGACAAGCTGTTCGCCCTGTCGGCGGGCATGTTCGCCGCCGCGGTCGCCGCGGTGACCGGCGTGGGGATCTGGTTGTTCTGAGGTGGGGGGAGCGCCGATTATGAAATCGGCATCTTCGGCTTTGAATGTGTAGCCTTGCGGGCCTTGCGTCGCTGCCACCAGATGACGGCAACAAGCCAGAGGATGAGGTGGATGAGAACGAGAAGCCAGTAGGCGATTTCGGCCGAAGTTCTGGCAAAATGTTGGCTCGAATCGGTCTTCAGGCGGAGAGCCGCAGGGAATCCAAAGTCGAGAATCGACTCTTGAGTCTTTGATGGGATGCGAGAAGTCCGCTCTGCATGGAAGTGGGAGGAAGTCGAGGAGATCGATGAAAGGCGGAACCCCAGCGAGGACTGAAAGCTCGAGAGTTGTATCCGTTTGCCACGAACGCTCCATTCCATCGCTGATGCGTGGTCCCAAGCATCTCTCCACGCCCACATCAGGAGGACCAGGCAGACGGCCCCGAGCGAGAAGAGTCGCGAGCGGTGCCAAGGGCGCGGCATGAGCTTGTAAGGTGAGGTGGCCTGACTGGTGCGTTGCCGATTTCACAATCGGCGCTCCAGTCCTACTTCGCCTGCGGATCGCGGATGAGGACGTGGTTCGATTCGCGCTTGAGATCGAAGATGCCAATGGCTTCGAGCAGGCCGCTGAGCTTGGCGTAGCCCCAGTTGCGCGAGTCGAAGTCGGGGTGGCTTTTCTGGATGTGGGAACCCACGCCCCCGAGCTGTGCCCAGCCGGAATCCTCCGAGGCGACGGCATCGACCGCGTCGCGCAGCAGGCGGACAAGTTTCTGGTCCTTCTTCAGTTCGGTCGGTTTGGTGCGCTTGGTCGAGGCGGCGGGATCGGACTTTCCGCTGAGGATTTCGACGTAGATGAACTTGTCGCAGGCCGCGACGAAGGGCTTCGGCGTCTTTTTCTGCCCGAAGCCGAAGACCGAGAGGCCGTTCTCGCGGATGCGGGTGGCGAGGCGGGTGAAGTCGCTGTCGCTGGTGACGAGGCAGAAGCCACTGAAACGCCCGGTGTAGAGCAGGTCCATGGCGTCGATGATCATGGTGCTGTCGGTCGCGTTCTTGCCGGTGGTGTTGGCGAACTGCTGGACCGGTTGGATGGCGTGCTCGGGCAGGACCTTTTTCCAGCCGCGAAGCTGGTCGGTGGTCCAGTCGCCATAGATGCGCCGGACGCTGGCGGTGCCGTATTTGGCGACTTCGTCGAGCAGGTCGGCGATGTTGGCGGGCGAGGCGTTGTCGGCGTCGATCAGGACGGCGAGGTTGGCGGTGGTTTCGGGCATGGGGTCGATTCGAACTCACCGGAGCAGCAGGAGGCAAGGGCGGTGTAGCAATCCTCGCAGGTCGGCAGGTCGCCGAATTTCAGCTCGGTCGGTGCGCCGCAGCGGGAGCAAGGGCTGTGTGGCATGACCGTCCCGGTCATGGGCGTGGAAGTGGTTTGGCCCGAGATGCGACGAGCATGGAGTGGATTGGCATTCTTCGAGCCCGCGGATTCATGACCGGGACGGTCATGCCACAGGAAGATGGTCTGTTCAGCTATCCACCAGCGCGAACTTGAGGTCGGCCTCGGAGGCGATCTCGCCGTTGACGAGACAGCGGCAGCTCGTCTGGCCGATCGAGCCGCGGGCCTTGGTCATCTCGGCCTGGATGTAGAGGGTGTCGCCGGGCAGCACCGGGCGGCGCCACTTGACGTTGTCGGAGCTCATGAAGTAGCCGATTTTTCCCGCGTTCTCCGGCTTGCGGAGCATCAGGATGGACGAGACCTGGGCCATCGCCTCGAGCTGGAGCACGCCGGGCATGATCGGGTGGCCGGGGAAATGGCCGGGGAAGAAGGGTTCGTTGACGGTGACGTTCTTGACGCCGGTGCATTTGTTGTCGCCCTCGAAATCGACGATGCGGTCCACCATGAGGAACGGATAGCGGTGGGGGAGGAGCTTCATGACGTCGTTGATGTCCAGGACCGCCTCGCCACGCGGGATCTCGAAGGGCGCGGCGAGCGCCCGCATCCGGGAGTAGTCCTCCTTCAGCTTCGCCGCCATCCTGGTGTTCGGGCCGTGGCCGGGCTTGACGCAGATCACGTGGCCGAGGAGGCGCTTGCCACAGAGCATGAGGTCGCCGATGAGGTCGAGCGCCTTGTGGCGGGCGAACTCGTTGTCGAAGCGCACCGCCTCCTTGCTCATCACCTGGTCGCCGCGGACGACCACGGCGTTTTCAAGCGAGCCGCCCTTGATCAGGCCCTTGTCGAGCAGCGGTTTGACGTCCTCGTAGTAGACGAAGGTGCGGGCGCGGGCGATTTCCCTCTCGTAGGTCTCGGGATTGACCTCGGTGGAGAAATACTGCGCGAATCGACCTTCCGGGCCGACGTTGGTGACCGAGACGCGGAACTTCTTGTCCGGCACGATGGTGATCAGCGAGCCGTCGCCGGTCTCCATGTGAATCGGCTCGCGGATCTCCCAGGTCTTGCGCGGGGCCTCCTGGCTGGCGATGCCGGCCTTCTTGATCAGCTCGACGAAGGGGGCGGCGGAGCCGTCGCCGATGGGCGGCTCGTTGGCGTCCATCTCGATCACGGCGTTGTCGACCCCCATGCCGACCAGCGCGGAAATGACGTGCTCGACGGTGTGGACCTTGACCGACCCCTCGGCCAAGGTGGTGGCGCGCTCGACCGTCTGGACCTTGTCGACATCGGCGTCGATGAAGGGTTGGTCCGCGATGTCGACGCGGCGGAACTTGAAGCCGTGGTTCTCCGGGGCGGGCCTGAGGGTGAGGGTGACCTTTTCGCCGGTGTGCAGCGAAGTGCCTTCGAGGGTGGCGGGGCCGGCAAGGGTCTGTTGCGCGTCAGCGGGCATGCGCGGAGCCTACGGGGCCGAAGTTCCACGTGAGAAGTTCCAAGTAACAAAAGGATGAGGGTGGTGAATTGGGGCTTGGAACTTGGAACTTCTCGCTTGGAACTTCCGGTGTGCGGGACGAGTGCGCCTTGCGGGTGATAGACGAGTGCGACGATTGGATCGTGGTCGAAAAGCCGGCTCCGCTGGCGGTGCATCCGGCGAATGGGAGGGAGGACGAGCCGACCTTGCTGGGTGGGTTGCAGATGTTGCTGGCCTGCGAATTGGCGGATGGGCGCGGTCTTTCGATCCTGACGCGCCTCGACCGGGAAACGAGTGGACTGGTGCTGGTGGCCAAGACGCGCGGGGCGGCGCGGCATTTCTCCGGGCTGCTGGAGCGGCGGGAGGTCGGGAAGGAATACCTCGCGGTGGTCCACGGGTGGCCGGACGCGGACCGTTGGCGCGAGGATGGGGCGATCCTGCGCGCCGGGGAGGTCGGGAAAAGTCCGGTCTGGCTCCGCCAGCGCGTGCATGAATGCGGCAAGGCCTGCTCGACGTCGTTCCGGGTCGAGCGCCGCTTCGAGAGACTCGAGGGGCGGTTTTCCCTGCTCCGGTGTTTTCCGGAAACGGGACGCATGCACCAGATCCGGGTGCATCTGGAGGCGGCGGGGCACCCGCTGGTGGGCGACAAGATCTACGGCACGGACGGCACGCCCTACCTGGAGCAGATCGAGGACGGACTGTCGCCGGCGTCGCGGCGGCGGCTGATCCTGCCTCGGCACGCGCTGCACGCCTGCCTGCTGGCGGCGGACTGGATGGGCGAACGCCGGACGTGGGAATCGCCGCTGCCGCCGGATCTCGCTCGATTTGTCGAAGGGGCGGCGCTAGACGCAGGGCATGGCGAGTCTTTCCGAAATCACGGCCTTTCTCGATGAGAAGCTCAGGATCGCGGAGATCCCCGACTACGGGGGTGCCATGAACGGGCTGCAACTCGAGGGTGGCGGCGAGGTCAAGAAGGTGGTTGCCGCGGTCGATGCCTCGGCGCCGGTGATCGAGAAGGCGGTGGCGGCCGGCGGTGACCTTCTGGTGGTGCATCACGGCATGTTCTGGGGCGGGGCACAGCCGTTGACCGGGGCCTTCTTCCGCAAAATCAAGGCGGCGATGGATGCCGGGATGGCGATTTACTCGGCCCACCTGCCGCTCGATGTCCATCCGGAGTGGGGCAACAACGCCTGCCTGGCGAGGGCGATCGGATTGAAGGTGGGCGGGGGCTTTCTCGACTACAAGGGCATCGAGGTCGGCCTGACCTGCGAATGGAGCGGAAGCCGGGATGCCTTGGTGGATGCGGTCGGGCAGGCGGTCGGCGGGGGAGTCCGTTTGTGTCCCGGAGGCCATGGTGAGATCCGGCCGAGGGGGCTGTGCAGCGGGGAGGCGGTGGGGGGGGGGGGCCGTTTGTGTGTCTGTGGTGCTGGTGCGACCCGGGGGATCGGGCCTCGTTCCGGACGTGACGGCGCGCAGGTGGTCGAGGCGGCGGCGGCGGGCATCGAAGCGTTCATCACCGGCGAGGGCCCGCATCATACCTACGGCCTCGCCGAAGAACTGGGCATCAACCTGATCTACGCCGGCCACTACGCCACCGAGACGTTCGGGGTGAAGGCCTTGGCGGCAGCTCTGGGCGAGAGATTCGGGCTGGCAAGCGGGTTCGTGGACCATCCGACCGGTCTGTAGTGACGTGGAAGAGCTGGACGCGTCGTTCTTCGAGGGTCATCCGGTCGACTGCGCCCGGCGGCTCATCGGCGCGGAATTCCGGTGGGACGGCTGCGCCGGGCGGATCGTCGAGACCGAAGCCTACGCGGCGGAGGGCGATCCGGCGTGTCACACCTTTTTTCGTCCAAGCGCCCGGGCTTTCGTGGCCGATCATCCGCCGGGAACCGCCTACGTGTACCTGAACTACGGGGTCCATTGGCTCTTCAATCTGCTGGTCAAGGGCGGGGAAGCCGAGGGCTTCGTGCTCTTCCGGGCCCTGGAGCCTGTGGCAGGTCTCGAGGTCATGGCCCGGAGAAGGGCCCGGCAGCGGATCGAGGATCTCTGCTCGGGGCCCGGCAAGCTGACCCAGGCCCTCGGGATCGTCGGCCGGGACCATGGACGGCGGTTTCTAGGCGCTGGAACCAGGGGAATCCGGCTGGGGGAACCCATTGACGCACGCTGTGGAGCGCGGATCGGAATTTCCCGCGGGGTGGATCTGCCGTGGCGGTTTGGAGCGGCGGATAGCAAGCACCTCAGTCGCCCGATTTAGGAGGGGCGGCGACGGCTGGTACGGGCGACGGGGATCGAACCCGTATCTCAAGCTTGGGAAGCTCGCATTCTACCACTGAACTACGCCCGCTCGGCAAAGGGGGATCTAGCGGCGGTTGGGGGCCCTAGCAACCGCAAAAACGGCATGCGCCGAACCGCCAAAAACCCGAAAATATCCTTGCGAATGCGTGATTTGAACTGTTTTCTTGAGCGCACGCGTTAGCGGGCATAGCTTAGTGGTAAAGCTCCAGCCTTCCAAGCTGATTAGGCGGGTTCGATTCCCGCTGCCCGCTCCACTGTCAATCTCCATGTCGATATGAAGTTTTTCTCTTGGTTCACCGCATTGCTCGCAGGAGCGGTCGGCATCGCAGGAGCGTCCGACGACTGCGTCGAGCTTGCCGTCAGCGTCCGTCACGCCGTGAAAGCCGATTCGGCCGCGGTGCTGGAGATCGTGGATGCCCGCACCGTGGCGTCGCCGGATTGCGCCTGTGAAACCGTCAAGGCCGCGATTGAGGCGTCCGAAGCGGAGCCGGAACTGGTAGGGGCAATTGTTGAGACCGCGGTGATGGCCGCGCCCGAGCACATGCGGCTCATCGCCCAGTGCGCGCTCGCAGCCGCTCCGGACGCGCTGTCCGAGATTCAGGCCGTCATGATCCGTCTGGCTCCCTCGCAGGGTGAGGCCGCTCCCAGCGCGAAGAGCGCCAAGGGCCCCAAGGCTCCGATTGATGTTCTCCCGGCTTGGAATCCACTCGACTTCCCCGGGGAGGGCATCGGTCCCAGTCCGGGGACTTGGATTCCAGAGGCGCCGATTCCGGTCCCGCCCGTTCCCCCGGTGATCAACCCGCCGGTGGTCGAACCGCCGGTAGGAACACCCACCGATCCGGGGCAGGACGATAACGATCTGGAATGAATGCTCGTCACGTTTTTCCATCCGTTCACCCAGCCCACCCACATCTAATGAAAAAATTTCTCGCTATCGCCGTGGTTGCCGTTTCGTCGGTGTTCCCATGCAGCGCCCAAGAGGGCCTCTATTACATCGGTTCGGAGGCTCAGGAGCCACTTCCGCTCCAGTGGTCACTGGGAGTTAACTTCACTTGGGACGATAATGTGACGCCCACTGCCATCGGTATTGGAGCCAACGAGTCGGCTTTCAGTGTGAATCCTTATGTGGGACTGTCTTTCGTCAACATCACCCCGCGATCGACTCTAGATGTCTATGCACGCCTAGGAACGATTTACTACATCGATTCACCATCTGCTTTAGGGTCCGACGATCTCTATCCCCAGGT
Source organism: uncultured Verrucomicrobiae bacterium (assembly GCA_937957985.1). Classification (GTDB taxonomy): domain Bacteria; phylum Verrucomicrobiota; class Verrucomicrobiia; order Verrucomicrobiales; family Akkermansiaceae; genus Haloferula. Next base: position 22,892 of record CALGOH010000088.1, on the reverse strand, counting down.
TCGCGTTGGTGTGAATTGGACACATCGCTTCACCGAACGACTGCGATTTACCAGCCGCAATTTCATCGCATACGAACTCGAGCCAGACTACGCCTACGGTTTTGCGACCTCGAGGCAGGTCGATGCTTATTTCTTCTGGGGGACGGACAATGCGATCGGTTTCCGCTGGACGGAACGGCTCGCGACCTACACCGGGTTCGGCTTGACCGGTCTTGACTATGACAGTGCCGTGCCGAACCAGGACCGTCTCAGCTACAGGCTGTATCACCAGTTCCGGTATCAGCTTTCGCCCCAATCCGTGTTGACCTTCGATTATCGCTACAACGTCTCTGAGGGTAGCGGATTTGCAGGCGATTCCGCATCACACTACATTCTGCTCGGTATTGAGCACCGCTTCAGTCCGAATACCATTGTCGTGGCAAAGGCCGGTGCCCAGATGCGCGAGTCCGACGCGGTCGGAGGTTCCAACGCAACCTCTCCGTTCGTTGAAGTAGCCCTCAGGTCGAATATCAACGAGCAGTTCTCGATTCGTTCCTTTATTCGCTACGGTATTGAAGACTATGACACAACCCGCGTGATCACAGGTGGACTCTATGACTTTGATGACCGCAGGACGCTTCGCGTCGGTGTTCGGGGGAACTATGAGATCTCTCCGAGGCTCAGCGTCTTTGTCGGTGTGGACTATGTTCCCACCGAGTTCGATGAAGGTCGCCGAGTTGCCGGTGCTGGTCCGCTTCGCGCCTCCGGGGTCAGTGAAGATCTTCTCAACCTGTACGCTGGCTTTTCTGTCCGATTCACCGATCGGATTCACGGCTCCCTGTCATACAACTACACCGATAGCGACTCCGATTTTGTCGGCCAGAGCTACGATCGAAATCGGGTGAATTTCGGTGTTCACGCCCAGTTTTGATTGGCTGACTCAAAACGTAGTCGTCTTTCACCCCTAGCTTTCCACCCAAACCAAGTTTCAAGCCTCCCGCGATGGTGCATTCCATTGCGGGAGGTTTTCGTTTGAACCCACGGCATCCCGAGTCGATAAATCCGCCCACGTCAATGAACTCAGAGCAAAGCAGCGCCTCCGAAGCCGCCCTCCACGCGGTCGATTACTGGCAGGTCATCAAGAACCGCTACGGCATCATCCTCCTGACCTTCCTGCTCGTCTTCATGACAGCGCTGGTCATCACCTATGTGATGCCGAAGCGCTACGAGTCCTCGGCGACGATCCAGGTGCGTCCCAACTTGCCATCCGTCCAAGTGCTCCCCGGCTACGTTTCCCACGACCCTACCGCGGGAAGCCCGACCTTCTTCCCCACGGAATTTGAAGTCATCAAGTCGCAGAAGACCCTCGATATCGTGGTGGACAAACTCGACCTCATCAATCACTGGGGCTCGGATCGGGAGTCGTGCCGTGGCCGGTTGCAGGGAATCATCGGAGCCCAGAACATTCGCGGAACCGACCTCATCGAGATCCGGGTTCGAACTTCGAACCCTTCGGATGCGCGGATGATCGCCGAAACCGTTTCCGATGCCTACCGGGAGCGCCGGAAGGAACTGGAGAACAAGCGATCCGATCGCGCCATGGCGGAGCTTCGCGAGGCGGTTCGTTCGCAGGAGGATCTGGTGGAGGAAAAGCGCAAGGTGCTGACACAGCTCATCCGCACCGAAGGTGTGATTTACAGCCGCGAAGCCCGCGGAGAGGGGGGATACACCGAGGAGCGACAGGCGCTGAGCGCTGCCCAGAAATACGCGGAGCTGGAGACCGAGAAGATTAAGCTCGAGAGCCAGATCGACACGCTCCTTCGCTATGATGGGGACCAATTGATCACTTATGCGGCGGGCCTCAATCTGCCTGAGAACATCATCCGGTCCCTACATCCCCAATGGCTTGAGGCTCAAAGACAACTTGAAGCCGCAAAGCTCGGAGGGCTAGGGGAGAACCACCCTACGGTCCAGCAGCAGATGAAGATCATCGAGGGGCTGAACAAGGATCTTGATGAAGGGGTGGTGGCACTCCGCGAAACTCTCAGAGCCCAACTTGAGTTGGTGAAAGAGCAGGCGGAGCGCCTGCGAGACAAGAAGGATAAAGAAGAGGCGGAAGCCGTGACCCACGGCATTGCCCGCTACAGTTTCGATGATGCAAAGGCCGATTTCGAGACAGCCCAGGCGCTTCTCGAGAAGCTGAAAGTGAAGCTGATCAGTGAGGAGATGCAGCGCCGCATCTCGGAAGATCCGGTGGTCGTGCATGCCGACCCTGTCGAGTCACAGAATCCCGTCAGTCCGAATGTTAAGATGAATCTCGCCTTGGGAGCTGTGGTTGGGTTGGTGTTCGGTGTTGGGATCGCATTCTTCCTCGAATATCTCGACACATCAGTCAAAACGCTTGAGGATGTCGAAAGGTATCTTCAGGTGCCGGTGCTCGCCGTGATTCCGAAGGAAGTCGGGATTCTCTACAAACAAAGTGGCATGAGCCCCGATGCGGAGGCCTACCGGATTCTACGAACGAACATCGAGTTCAATCGGAAGAATCCCGAGGACAATGCGATCACGATCGTGTCCGGGGGTGCGGGGGAAGGCAAGTCCACGACCCTCGTCAACCTGGCCTACATTTGTGCCCAAGGTGGCTATACCACGCTGATGGTCGATGCCGACCTCAGACGGCCACGGCTGCATACGTTCTTCGACATCAACAACTCGGTTGGCCTGACGAACTACCTGACGACCGATCTCATGCTCGAAGACGTCATCCTCCAGACGCCGGTCGATAACCTTTACTTCATGCCTTCGGGAATCCTCCCCGCTGACGCCGCCGGAATTCTGAATTCCCGTCGGATGTCCGAGCTGATTCAGGACGTGAAGCAGCGCTTCGATCTCGTGTTGATCGACTCTCCGCCTATTCTTGGCGTCAGCGATGCCGCGGTGTTGGCCAGCGAAGTCGATCTCACCATGGTGGTGATCCAGCACCGGAAGCTTCCGAGGAACATGCTTCTCAGGGTGAAATCGGCGGTGGAGAATGTTGGTGGCCACGTGATCGGCGTAGTGCTGAACAACGTGGATGTCCGAAGCGACAGCCAGTATCAGTACTACACGAGCTACTACACCTACTACGCCCCGACGGAAGGATCGGCACCCTCGACATCGTCCAGAGCTTCGTCCAAGGCTGAAGTGGTTGCTTCAGGTGAGTCGTCCGAGGGAGCCAGAGACGACCTTTATTGACAGCGGTGGGAAACAGATTGATCGTCAAGCGCATGAAAACCCTCAGATTGGTATTCCTCGGGCTTCTTGGCTCCGTGGCATTGCTTCAGGCCCAGTCAACCATTCAGGTTGGCCGGGCAATCGAGATCCGGATTCAAGGTGTTCCCAGTGAGGAGATGAGTCGGGTGAACAATACCTACCCGGTTTCGGAAGGTGGTTACATTCGCATGCCCTTCATCGGGAACGTGAGGGCGGCAGGTCTCAGTCCCAACGCCCTGGCAACCAGCATCGAGAGCCGCTATCGGTCGGCCAAGATCTACACCAACCCGACCGTCCAGGTATTTGCCACCAGCGATGAAACCATGGTCGAGTATGTGGTCACGCTCGGTGGTCAGGTCCGCTCTCCGGGACCGAAGAAATACACCCGGGGGATGAACCTTTATCAGGCGGTCCAGGCAGCGGGAGGGGCCACTGAGTTTGGGAGCATGTATCGGGTCAAACTCATACGCGACGGCAAGCTCCGGCAGTTTGACCTGACCGAGACCGAAGCAAAGACTTTCCTGGTGAAGCCGAACGACACCATCGAGGTTCCCCAGAAGAACATCTTTGGTCGTTGATCCCTCGACGTGGCCATGAAAGGCGGCCTCTGGAAATTGCTGCTCCTGCTACTGCTTGCTGGTCCGGTTGACTGCGTGATCGCTGTGGAGCCCTCGTCCGACCTGCTTGAGGGTCTGACTTCGGAGAACTATCCGGAGCGGATCGAGGCCGAGCGGGAGTTGCAGGTGTGGGCTGCCGGTGCGGGCGAATCCGCGTTTCCATGGTTGCTCAACGTCGGGGCCAATCATGACGACCCGGAAATCCGGCATCGGGCCTTCTCGGTGCTGCGAGAGCGGGTGATGGCGGAATTGGAGGGGCAACGACCGGGCTTCATCGGCATCACGATGGTCGGAAGCCGCTTGGAACTTGACGGGGAGAACGTGCTCGGCGTCACCGTCACGTCCGTGCAGCAGGGATCGCCGGCTGATCAGGCGGGGCTGAGGCAGGGTGACTCCATCATCGCGATCAATGGGGACCGGTGGACCGAGGGTGAGACGCCGGATCAACTTGCGCGGAAGGTGGGCGAGATGAAGCCCGGTCAGGAGATTCAGTTGCTGGTGATCCGCGACGGTAAGGAGCGGGAGTTCGGCCTGAAACTGGCGCCGCGTCCATGGGCGGCTGGCGAGTGGGGTGAGATCCGGCCGATGAGGATGGACCCCTTTGCGGGTCGGTTTTCACTGGAGAACATGGAGAAGGAGGAGCGGGAGAACGCCTTCCGCCGGTGGCTGGAGCAGCAACGGCTCGAAGCCCCCGTCCGGTAGTCCGGCCCGGGCACGGGTTTTGCGTTCGACTTTCGGCGGGCGTGTGCGAGGCTTCCGTCCTTTCCACGCGTGAAACTTCGAACCATTTTCAGCCCGAGGAACCGCTTCCGATTCGGCTTGGCCGGTTTGGGAATTCTTGCATCCAGCCAGTTCGCCTGTGCCCAGAAGACCGATTTCGATCAGGTCGGCTGCCAGATGGCGATCATGCTGCAGAACAGTCACTTCGACCGTTCGAGCCAGCCTTTTCGCGAACTGAGCGACGACTTCCTGGCCACTTATCTCAGGGACCTGGACTACGGCAGGGTCTACTTCACGCAGAACGACGTGGACCGTTTCGAGAAGGAGTATGGAGACGAACTGTCGCAGATGCTGCTGGAGCGAAACAGCATGAAGGCCGCGATCGACATCTACGAGACCTTCGTTCAAAGGGTGGAGGCCCGCGTGGCCGAGGCCGAGCGGATCCTCAAGGAGGGCGAGTTGGAATTTGAAACCGACGAGACCTTGATGAGGACCCGCAAGGAGGCTCCGTGGCCCCGTGACGAGGCCGAAGCCATGGAGATCTGGCGCAAGCAGATCAAGGAGGCCCTCCTGTCCGAGACGTTGCGGCGTGAGATGGTCATCAAGCTCGCCAAGGAGCAGGGCAAGGAGGAGTTGTTCGCCGACGAGAGAAGCCCGACGGAGAAGATCATGCTCCGCTACGAGCGTTTCCTCAGGAGCGTGGAGGACGCCGACAGGGACGACATTGCGACCTATTTCCTGAGTGCCGTCGCCAAGACCTTCGATCCGCATACCGATTACCTCAGCTTCAAACAGATGGAGCGCTTTCGTGACGGGATGCGCAACCAGTTGGTCGGCATCGGAGCGCTTCTTCAGGCCGAGGAGGACGGAGCCACCAAGATCATGGGGATTGTTCTGAACGGTCCGGCCGACCGGCAGGGCGAACTTGAGCTGAATGACCGCATCGTCGGCGTCGATCCGCTGAATTCCGGGGACCCCGAGGACATGGTCGACATCATGTTCATGAAGATCGACAAGGTGGTGGACCTGATCCGGGGCAAGGAGGACACCGAGGTGCGTCTCAAGGTCGAGCCGGCGGGCGGGGTGCCCGGCGAAACGAAGATGATCGTGATCAAGCGCGGCAAGGTGGAGCTCAAGGACGAGCAGGCTTCCGCGGAAATCATCGAGACTTCCGGTGCGGACGGCGAGCGCCAGAGGCTCGGGGTGATCAAGCTGCCGTCTTTCTACGCCGATTTCGATGGGGGAACGACCCGCTGTTCGGTGGATGTCGAACGCCTGCTCGAGCGGATGATGACCGAGAAGATTGACGGCCTGATGCTGGATCTCCGGGGGAATGGCGGAGGGGCCTTGGAAGAGGTGCGCCGGATGACCGGATTCTTCACCAAGCGCCAGCCGGTCGTTCAGGTGAAGAACACCCTCGGCCAGGTGCAGGTCAAGGAGTCGGAACACCGCCGGCCGCTGTATGACGGGCCGCTGGTTGTCCTGACCGACAAGAGCAGCGCCTCGGCGAGCGAGATTCTTGCGGGCGCCCTGCAGGACCAGAACCGGGCGGTGATCGTCGGCGAGTCATCGACCTTCGGCAAGGGGACCGTCCAGCAACCGATGGACATCGGCCGCCAGATGCCGTTTTTCGCCGCCCGCAACCGGGCCGGAACCCTCAAGGTCACGATCCAGAAATTCTATCGTCCTTCGGGCTCCTCGACACAGAATCGCGGAGTCGTGCCCGATATCATCCTTCCGAGTCTCAGCGATGCTCTCGAGATCGGTGAGGCCTATCTCGACCGGGCATTGGACCACGACATCATCCGCCCGGCTCCCGGGTTCGAGCCGCTGGAGAAGAAGAACCTGTTCATTCCCCATCTCAAGGAGGAGAGCAGCGAGCGGATCAAGGAGTCGAAGGATTTCGCCTACATCATGGAGGACGTGATGAAGGAGCGGAACCGGTGTCGTGAGAACAGCGTTTCGCTGAACATCGAAGAGCGGCGTGAGGAACTGGCCGAGGCGGATGAGCGCCAGCACGAGCGGAACGCCGAACGGCGGAAGCGCTTCGCGGAAATGGCGGCGGAAGACCGCAGGACGAAGAAGTTCTACAGGTTGACGCTCGACCAGATTGAGAACGAAGAGCCTCTGCAGGAGATTGATCCCGCCCAGGAAGCAGAGGACTACATGCGCCGTGCGGAGAACAAGACCGAGCAGCTTGACGACACTCCGGAGTGGCCGAGCCATCTCGACCCCTTCGAACGCGAGGGATTGGAGATTCTGGGCGGGCTGGTGGATGTGACGCGCGACGCGCGCATGGCGGGCATGCTGAAGCCGTCTTCGGGAGTGCGCTGATGTCCGAAGTGGCCGAGCGTCTGGCGGCAATCCGCCGGCGGATGGAGGAAGCGTGCCGACGGGTGTCGCGCCCTCCGGAGGAAGTCACCCTGCTCGCGGTTTCCAAGACCTTCCCGGCCTGCAGCGTTCAGGAGGCGTTCGAGGCCGGGCAGATGGATTTCGGGGAGAGCCGTCAGCAGGAAGGCTGCGCCAAGGTGGAAGAGCTGCCGGCGGGACCGCGGTGGCACTTCATCGGCAAACTGCAGCGCAACAAGGTGCGCAAGATCCTTCCGGTCTTCCCGGTGCTGCACAGCATCGATTCCCTGCGGCTCGCGAGCCATATCGACCGGATTGCAGGAGAGCTCTCCCTTCGTCCGTCCATCTATCTGGAGGTGAATCTCGCCGGTGAGACCAGCAAAGGCGGCTTTTGCGAGGAGGAGCTGGGGGCGGCTCTCGAGGAGATTCGGGGCATGCCACGGCTCGCGGTCTGCGGACTCATGGTCATTCCGCCGGTGGGAGCCTCACCGGAGGACTCGAGACCCTGGTTTCAGAAGACGCGGGAGATCAGGGACAAGCTTTTGCCGGGCTGCGGACTGAGCATGGGAATGAGTGGCGACTTCGAAGTGGCGATCGAGGAAGGATCGACGGTGATCCGGGTGGGGTCGTCGATATTCGGTGACAGGGAATACGGGGAATGAGCCGGTTGATCCAGAAGGCCGTTGTCGGTGGCGAGCTTGCGCTGGCATTCGACGACGGAGTCGAGTGCTTCCTGCCTCTCGCGTTGCTGCGGCGTGCCTGTCCGTGTGCCGCCTGCCAAGGGGAGCCGGATGCCCTCGGCCGTGTCGTGCGTCCGGTCCGGACGATCGGTGAAGACGGCTTTAGCCTGCGGAGGATCGAGTTGGTCGGTGGCTATGCACTCCAGCTTTACTGGGGCGATGGCCATTCGACCGGAATCTACACCTTCGACTACCTCAGGCGGCTCGACGCGGCTCAGTCCTCGTAGTCGTCGTCATCGCCCGCGGATGTTCGACCTGCCGTCTCATCCACGCCGCCCGGAAGGATCTCTTCGACGAGCCGGTCGATCCCGCCCTGCGCGATCTCGCTGTTGGGGTAGATCGAGCGGGCCTTCAGGTACCAGGAGAGCGCGGATCCGACCTGCCGGTCCCGGCGTTCCTCGAGGGTGCGGGCGCGGTTGAGGGCCTTGGTGAAATCGGCAACGTCGGGAGCAAGTTGCTCCAGCTCACGCCCGAGGAGGGGATCATCGGGGAACTCCTCGCGGAGTTTGGCGAGTTGTTCCCAGGCGGCGTAGGTCTGGCCCATCTTGCTGAATTCGGAAGCCTTTGCCAGTGCTCCGTCGATCCGGAAGATGTTGGTGATGATTTGCTTGAAGGCATCCTCGCGCCGCTCGTCTCCCTGAACCGCGGGGGCGATCTCATACTGGCGCTTGAAGATCTCCCGGTAGTTGTTCTCGCTCAGCAGGCGGTCGAAGTCATTGCGTGTCTGGACCAGGGCGCCTCCCTGGTTCACGAGTTGGTCGAATTCCGCGAGCTTCGGATTCTGGGGCCAGACCTCCATGGCCTTCTTGATCTCGCTCGAGGCCTTCTCGGTGTCGCCGCTGGCCGCGGCGAGCTTCGCGGAGTCGATGTGCATGTTACTGACCCGGGTGAAGGTCGCGATCGCGGCCTCGGCCTTGGTGGGGTCGAAATCGGCGGCGGTTTCCTTGAGCTTCGTCACCAACTCCTCGGCGGTGGTGTAGTCCTTGGCATCGAGAGCCGCCACCAGCTTGTAGGATTCGCGCACGAACTGCAGCACCCTCCGCTTCTCCTCGCGGGGAAGGGTCTGGATCGAGGGCATGAACTCGCCGACCATGTAGGCCTCGCTCAGGCGCTTGGCGGCGCTTTCGAGTTCACCCCGCTCGGAAAGGAACTTGAAGGCCTCGACGCCCTTGTCGACGTCGCGGATCGCTTCGCTGGCGAGGGAATCGAGGGCGGCAACGGTGGGACTGGTGCCGAAGGTCTCGCTGATCATCTTCGAGACGTCGGAGTTCTTGTCCAACCTCAGGCGGTTGTCACCGTCGGTGAAGATCTGATGGTAGAAACGGGACGCCATCATCACGTGCTGGAACCTCCGTTGGACGAAGAACTGAACCATCAGTGCCTGGTACTGGATCTTTGCCTGGACCAGTTGGACCTCGTTCTTGGCGGTGTTGGTCTTCTTGAGCGCCTCGATCTCGGCGATGCGCCGGAGCGCCTCCTTGTATTCCAGCGACTCGATCCCGCGTCCCGGTGTCTGGGCGGTTCCGCGTCCGTTGTTTCCACCCTGATTTCCACCCCCTCCGCTGCCGGCCTGCCCTGTCGGCGTGGAGTTGCCCAGTTGGGCGTCGCGGGCCTGGGAGGTCTTCCAGTCGGTATCGTCGATCAATCGCTGCTTCTCATCCTCCATTCCCTCGTTCAGGGCGCGAGTCTTGGACACGTCCTTCTTGGCGAGCACTGCGGCGTAGATCGCCTGGGAAAGCGAGTCGCACAGTTTGGCGTCGCCGGGGAAGTTCGAGGCGCGCGGGAGCAACTTGACCGCCTTGCCGAAATCCGGTCCGCCCGCGTGGTGGGGCGACACGAATTCGAGGATGTCCTCGATGGTGCGCCGGTACTCGACCGCCGCATCGGAATCGTCGGGCGGTTCGTTCAGGTAGCGTTCAAAGCGCGCGGCGAGGAGTCGGTTGTCGGTGGCGGACCAGGTGTGTCCGTTCCAGGAAATGAGCTCGCTGGACGGGTCGAGGAAGGGAAGTTCGTTGCCGAGGAAGGAGCCGTCTTTCTTCTCCTCGGGCTCGCGGCGGATCACGGTGTCGCCGCTGTTGTTGCCTTGGGACGAGGATGATCCTCCTCCCCCCGGCGGCGGGGTGTAGACTTGGCCGAGGGCGGTTGCCGTGAGCAGCACTGGAGCGAGAAGGGCTTTCATGAGGATCTGGGTTGGGGCGGATCAGAGGCGGCTGATGTTCTCGGCGACCGCGATGCCGCCTTCGCGAAACCGGACGCGGAAGGCGTAGTTCTGCTCGCGCTCGATATTGATGTTCGAAAGGCTGGGGGGGATCTCGATGGCGAGGAACTCGGCGGTGTCACCGCTGAGAACCTTGAGGGAGACCACCTGACCGTGTTCCGGATCCCATTCGAGCTGGTCATCGATCGTACCTTCCACGACATACTCGTTGCCGCGGAGCGAGTTGGCGTTCTCGACCGCCGACCGCATGTCGAGCGTCGTGCCGTCGAGACTCTGGCCCTTCTTGTCGGCGAAGACCATCTTGCCGGCGAAGGCAGCGGCTGCGACGACGGCGACGATTCCGAGAATCAGGCCGACGTTGGGTCCGGAGCTGGCGCGTCTGGGCATGAGATTACTCTCTCAGAGCTTTTGGCGGAATCAAGCGTGGAGGGATCAGTCCCATTGGTGCCGCCTGCTGCCGATCCACGCGCCGAGAAGTCCGGCACCCACGTGGAGGAGCAGCGTGAAGAGGCAGGCGTCCTGCAGGCTGGGCTGGGTGCTGATCACGGAATCGACCGCGAAGGCGGCCTTTGACTCCAGTGCCTCGATGCTGCCGGACCACGCCCAGTAGGCCGAGATGAAGGGACGCGTGAACTGTTCGATGTGCTCGGGCAGCGCGAGCACGGCACCGGACAGGGGGAGCTGGAATCCTACGAGGTAGATGGACAGCAGCGATGCCTGCTCGGCAGTGCGCATGAGCGCCGAGATGCCGAGACAGATCGCCGTCATCGCTCCGTTGATCAGCAGGAGGAAGATCAGGTGCTGGGCGAACTCGCCCCGGAACGGCCCGAAGAAATTCACGAACAGGCCCATCCACAGCGATTGGGCCGCCACCAGGCAACTGAGGAAGACGATCTTGCTCCACAGGTAGGCCATCGGACGCAGCCCCCCGAATTTCTCCTTCTCGAAAATCGGCCGCTCTCCGGCGATCTCGCGGGCCGAATTGTTCGAACCCATCAGCGACAACAGGATCACCTGGAACATGATGACGCCGCTGATGGCGGAGCCGACCTTGGCCCAGGCGGCGTAGACCGCGTTGGCCTCCTTGAGTTCGACGAGAATGTTCTCCTGCTTCGAGTCGGAGAGGCTCGGGATCGGCGCATTCGCCTTGTCGGAAAACAGGATGACCAGCACCGGGAAGCAGATCAGGATCGCGAGCTGCAGGAACACCTGGCCACGATCCCGGAAGAAGATCCTCCAGCGGCGGGACAGCAGGGTGGAGAGCTGGGCCAGGAATCCGGGCGTGCGGATGCCTTGGGGAACCGGGGAGTCGTCACCTTCGCCATCGTCGTGAACTTCCGGCACGTGGAGGGCTCCGGCTTCGATGGCGCGACGCCGGCTGCGTTCCAGTTTTTCATAGTAGGCCTCCTGGTGCTTGGACCACGAATCCTGCCAGCGCTCGCTCGGCTGGGTCGCCAGCTTCGGGTAGATCTCCTCGGTGTCTTCGACCGAGAAGTAGTGGGTCACCAGCTCCGGAGGACCGTGGTAGGCGACCCGGCCCTCGTGGAGGACGAGGATGGAATCGTAGAGCTCGAGGTGGGCCAGCGAGTGGGTGACGGACAGCACGACCCGGCCGTCCCGACGCGAAAGATCGTGGAGCAGGCGGACAATCTCCCGCTCGGACCTGGGATCGAGACCGCTGGTGACCTCGTCGCAGAGCAGCAGCTTCGGGTCCGACACGAGCTCCATCGCCAGGCCCAGACGGCGCTTCTGACCGCCCGAGAGTACCCTCACGGTCCGATCCGCGATGGCGGTCATGCCGGTCTCCTCCAGCACCCGGTCGATGCGGTGATCCAGGTCCTCTGCGTCCCGCGTCTTGACCCGCAGCCGCGTGGCGGCCTCGATCGACTCGTCCACGGTCAGCGGATCATAGGCGATGGAGAATTGCGGCACGTAACCGATCTCGGACGGCTCGAAATCGCCCTCCTCGGAAAGGTTGCGGCCGTCCCAGAACAACGCGCCCTCGGACTCGGGGTTCAGGCCCGCGATGGTCTTGAGCAGGGTGGTCTTGCCGCACCCGGAGGGACCCACGATCGCCATGAAATGCCCGCGCGGCACCCGCAGGTTCGCGCGATCAACGAGATTCACCTTCTCGCCGTCCTTCTGGATCGTGAAGCAGACGTTTTTGAGTTCGAGCACGTGGCGAACCTGACTTTCGCGCGCGGAAAGGTCCATCTTTCAGAAGAAAGTTTGACCAGCCGAATGTCAGGCCCGCCCGGTGTGACGTCTTGACGTGACAGGATGTCCCGGAAGGGCGGGATCGGCATCGGGCCGGCATGGGCCGCCGATCGGTGGAGTGATTGCTAAGGTGCTTAGAATCAGGATCCATCGCATCGCCGAAGAGCTGCGGCACGCGGAGTGCTCCCCGATATCTTCGAAACAGCTTGAAGTGACCAAATATCCGGTGTTCACTTTGTGATTACAAAATAGCCTCAAAGAAATCGGGAACAAAAAACGTGGTGATGACGTTTAACCGATAGAAACCACCGGTTCCCTGAACCCGAACCCGTCCGAAAGGACCGCATCGACATGGCAATTGACTACGACTCCAACCTGAAAGTTTACCTGCGGGAGATCTCCAAGACCCCGCTGCTGACGCCGGAAGACGAGGTGAAGCTCGCCCGGAAAATCAAGCGGGGCGACAAGGCCGCGCGCACCCACATGATCAACGCCAACCTTCGACTGGTGGTGAAGATCGCCCAGGACTACTCCGGCTACGGGCTGCCGCTGGCCGACCTGATTTCCGAGGGAAACATCGGCCTGATGAAGGCGGTCGAACGCTTCGACCCGAAGAAGGGCGGCAAGCTGTCGACCTACGCCGCCTGGTGGATCAAGCAATCGATCAAGCGGGCGCTCGCCAACCAGAGCAAGACGATCCGCCTGCCCGTCCACATGGTCGACAAGATCGCCAAGATGCGCCGCATCTCGACGATGCTCGCCGAAGTGCTGGGCCGGGAGCCCACCGACGAAGAGCTTTCCGAGGAGCTGGGCCTTCCGCGCCGCAAGCTCGCGATGCTCAAGCAGGCCTCGCAGCGGCCCACGTCGCTGGACGCGCCCATCAACGAAGGCGAGGCCACCCGCTACAGCGAGATCATCGGCGACGAGCGTGCGGAGGATCCGCTGGAAGCGCTCAGCGACAAGAACCTCCACGGCGAGCTCGACGACCTTCTCTCGGTGCTCGACAAGCGTGAGCGCCGGATCATCGACGAGCGCTTCGGCCTCGGCGGACGCAAGCCGATGACGCTCGAGGAAGTCGGTCGGGAGTTCGGTGTGACGCGTGAGCGGATCCGCCAGCTTCAGAACGTGGCACTTTCCAAGATGCGCCGCGCCCTGCGCCGCAAGGAGAAACCCCTTCCTCCCGCCGTCGAGGGACTGGCGGCTTCCTGATCTTTTCCGATCAGTTTCATGGGTGACGGGTCGCGGCGCGGATGCCGCGGCCCGTTTCTTTTCTAGTCCTCGTTGTCCTTGTCGGAGTCGGAGTGGGCGGCGGGCGCCGACATTCCGATGCCCGGGATGACCTTGCGGACGAGCTTCTTGAGGCCGTTCTCGCCGGCTTCGACCTCGGCCTCCGCCTGGCGCAGGGCCTTCTCCCATGCCGGAGCGAATCCGGGGGCCTGCTCGCGCATCTGACTCACGGCGGCCTCCATCACCTGATACTGCCGGAGGTCGGCCCGTCCCGGCTTGCTCTGAGCGGTGGCGAGCGAGACCCGGAGGTTCTCGTTCTGTTCCCGAAGCTGCTTCAGTTCGCGTTCGAGGCTCTGGTTGCCCTGTGCGTTGATCTTGAGCTGGGTGTTCAGGTGCGATTGCAGTTCGCGCAGCTCGTTCTCGAGCCGGCGGATGTCGCGGGAAAGCCGGAGTTTGGTGCTCAGGCCGGACTTCCAGGCGAAGAATGCGAGGCCCAGGCCGACGGCCAGGCCCCAGACGAAGCGTTCCTGGACGATGTTGAGGAAGGTTTCCATGGAGGCAGTCAATTCGGATCGGAGTCGTCGATGGTGGCGACCGGGCCACCGAGGGCGTCGAGAACGGCGTCAGTGATGTCGTTCGGTTGCTTGGAGTAAAGCACGAAGGGCAGGCCGGTATTGGTGCGGCCGTCGCCGTCGAGCACCCAATCGTATCCCTGGGCCTCGCCGACCGACGTGGCCTTGGCGCGGATTTCCGCGAGGATCTTCTCCATCTCCGCCACCATGCGGGCGTTGATTTCGTCGGTCTTGCGCTCGCGGTAGTTCTGGAACTCGCGGTGCAGGGTGAGCGCTTCCTGACGCTTCATCGCGTAGTTCTGCTGGGCGCGTTCGAGCGTCGCGCGGTCGTCCTTGGGGATCTTCGCGATGCCCTGCCGCAGCGTGTCGAGTTCCTTGAGGACCGAGCGGTAGGCCTCGGCCCGGGCGTTGGTGAGGATCTCGGCCCGATCCGCCTCGACGCCGGCCTCGAGCGTCCTGGTGGCCGGCAGGGCGCGATAGATATCGCCGATCCGGACCAGCGCGACCTTCGGCGAGGCGCATGCGACGCCGGCGGTGACCAGCCAGAGCAGGGCGATGAAATGACGATGGCGCACGGCCTCAGTTTACGCCCGGTTCCGGACCTGTCGAGCGCGGGTCAGGAAAGGTCCATGCGCTTCCGGTAGGCCAACGGGCTGACGCCGACCGCCTGCTTGAACTGCCGCGAGAAGGCCGACTGGTCGGAGTAGCCGCAGGCCAGCGCGACCTGGGCGACCGGCTCGCGGGTCCGGGTGAGCTGCTCGCAGGCGGCGTCGATGCGGACCTTTACCAGGTACTGCCCGGCGGTCACGTGGAACAGCGAGCGGATTCGCTGGTCGAACTGGTAGACCGAGAGGCCCGCCATTTCCGCGAGCTGGGGCAGCCGCAGCGGTTCGTCGTAGTGGTGGTGGATGAAGTCGATCGTCTTCGAGAGGGCGTCGAAATTGCGGGCCTTGTCGCCGGGCGCGTTCAGGTCGCGGGAGCAGCCGCAGATACCGATCACGCTGCCGTCCTTCCCGCGGATCGGCTCCTTGTAGGTGAGGCACCAGCCGCTGCGTCCTCCCGGGTAGAGGTGAAGCTCCAGGCGGTCGTGGAAGCCGACGCCGGTGCGGAGGATCTCGCGGTCCTGTTCGAGGAAGGCCTCGGCCAGCGGCGCCGGGAAAAGTTCGTCGGGCGTGTGCCCGATCGCCGCGAACTTGTCCGGGATTCCGCAGCGCGAGGCGAAGGTTTCGTTGACCGCGACGTAGCGGAAATCCCGGTCCTTCACGAAGACGAGGATGTCGGTGATGCTGTCGAAGAGGTCGGCGATCGGAAGCAGGCCGTCGATCGATTCTCCGAATCGCTTGCGAAAGATGGCGGCGGCTTTCTGAAGTTGCATGATTCGTGGTCGGCTCCGTTCTAGGGAGATTCCGGGGAGCCCGCTAGCGCATTTCACAATACCGGGCTGTTATGACGTAAACACCGGATCGCCCGCGATGGCCCGATGCGCGACGGCACGCCGTCCCCGTCCGGCGATGCTTGCCTTCAATTCTCCCTTTTCCTCGGATCAGAACTCCCCATCCTCCCGGCATGAAGACCGAACTCCAAGGCACCTCGATCATCGGCACGGAACGCAGCCAGGGCACCGAACCCTGCGGCCAGGCGGTCAATCCGGCCTCCGGCGAAAAACTCGCACCGGGATACTTCGCGGCGACGCAGGAGGAGGTCGATCGCGCCATCGAACTCGCGGCTGGGGCGTTCCCCGAATACTCGGCCCTGTCCGGAAGGGAGCGTGCCGGATTCCTGCGGAAGATCGCCGAGGAGATCGAGGCGGTGGTGGACGACATCGCCGAGCGCGGGCCGCTTGAGACCGGCCTGCCCGAGCCCCGGATGCGCGGAGAGACCGCCCGCACCACCGGTCAGCTCCGGCTCTTCGCCGACCTGATCGAGGAGGGCTCGTGGGTCGATGCCCGCATCGAGCGCGCCCAACCCGACCGCCAGCCGCTGCCGAAGCCCGACATCCGCTCGATGCGACGTCCGCTCGGTCCGGTCGCCGTTTTCTGCGCGAGCAATTTCCCGATGGCCTTCTCGGTCGCCGGTGGCGACACCGCCGCGGCCCTGGCCGCCGGATGTCCGGTGCTCGTCAAGGCCCACTCGTCGCATCCCGGCATCGCCGAGATCGTCGGTCAGGCCGTTGTCCGCGCCGCCGAGGCGACCGGCATGCCCGAGGGCGTCTTCTCGCTGCTCTTCGGCAGCGGCCGCGAGGTCGGCATGGCGCTGGTGAAGGACCCGATCGTTCAGGCGGTCGGTTTCACCGGCTCCCGGAGCGGCGGACTCGCGCTCATGGAGGCCGCAGCCAACCGTCAGCAGCCGATTCCGGTCTACGCCGAAATGAGCAGCGTGAATCCGGTGGTGCTGCTGCCCGAAGCGGTCGACAGCCGCGGCGAGCAGATCGCCGAGGGCTTCTTCGGCTCGCTCACCCTCGGTGCCGGCCAGTTCTGCACCAATCCCGGCCTCGTCTTCCTGCCCGACGGCCACGGCGAGGCGTTCCTCGCCAAGCTCAAGGAGCTGATCGAGACCGCGCCCTCGGCCGTGATGCTCAACGAGGGCATCTGCCGCGCGTTCAAGGAGGCGACGAAGGACTTCGCCGACACGCCCGGCGTGGAAACCATCGCCCACAGCTTCACCAAGCACGTCGAGCACCGCGCGGTGCCGGTGGTCTTCAGCGTCAATGTCCGCCGCTTTCTCGAGGACGGCGACCTCCACGGCGAGATGTTCGGCCCCGGCACCCTGATCGTCCGTGGTTCGCTCGAGGAAATCGAGGCGACCATTCCCGAACTGGAAGGGCAGCTCACCGCGACCGTCCACGGCACCGATGCCGAACTTTCGGCCAACGCCTCGCTCATCACCGCCCTCGAGCGCCGCGCGGGTCGCCTGATCATCAACGGCTTCCCGACCGGCGTCGAGGTCTGCCACAGCATGGTGCACGGCGGCCCCTTCCCCTCGACTTCCGACGGCCGTAGTACTTCGGTCGGCACCATGGCCATCGAGCGCTTCTGCCGCCCGGTCTCCTGGCAGGGCTTCCCGCAGGACCTGCTTCCCGCCGAGCTCCGCGATGACAACCCGCTCGGGATTTCCCGGATCGAGGACGGCAAGCGGGTTTGAGCGGCGCAATGCTCAGCTTTCGGTGGTTTGCCGCCGCCCCGGTGGTGACGGTGCGGGCTCTTGACGCTTGTTTCACCGCTGTCGGACCCTAATCTCCGGATGATGCCGGCGCGGAGAACCGCGTCGGCTGGTTGCTTCCCGCCACGTGTCCGACAAGGTTGCCGATTCCGAAATCCGCGAGCCCATCGTTCTCGCCACCATTGCGAACGAAGCTTATTTCCACGGGCTGTGTGTCACCGTGCTGAGCGCCATCATTTCGACCTCGTCTGATCAACGACTGCGAATCTACGCGCTCGACACCGGGCTGTCCGAAGAAAGCCGCGGAACGCTCAGCCAGCTCGTCGGAAGCCTCGGGCCGGCGGCGGAAGTCGTTTTCCACGACGTCGATGGATCCCGATTCGAGGGCTTCTCGACCGATTACGGGGGAGGTCATTCGACCTACGCGCGTCTGATGCTGGGGGAGGTCGTCCCGGAGAAGCGGGTGATCTACCTGGACGCGGATTTTCTCGTGTGCCGGGACCTTGGTGAGTTGTGGTCGCGGGAGATATCGCCGCATGTAATGCTTGCGGCGCCGGACCTTGCAGGCGTCGAGGGCTCTGAAAGGCGGCTTTCCTGCGATTGCCCATTCCTGCCGGCGCATGTCGCGGACGGGTTCACCTATTTCAACTGCGGCTTTCTTTTCGTCGATCTCGAGGCATGGCGTCGGGACAACCTGGGCGTGGAAACCGTCCGGCAGGTGGCCGGATACGAGGAGAAGCTCGGGGCATGGGACCAGACGATCCTCAACTACGTGTTGCGCGGGAAGATCGGGCGTCTCGAATCGCACTGGTCCCGATCATGTTGGGTCGATGCCGTGATCGAACCGGAGAATTACCACTATGTGTCCAACAAGAAGCCATGGAACCACGGGTATCCGATGCCTCTCTATCGCGCGTGGTACGAGTTTCACCGGATTTTTGTCAGGCCGTCGCGTCGGCTTGACCTCGGAATCAAGGCCCGTCTGTCAGGCCGTCTATGCTACGTCCGCGATTTTCTCTGCGCGCGCCATCGTCGGCTTGCCGGGTTCTACCTCGGCAATCTCCGGCGCAGGCAGGGGACACGCATCGCCGATGCCTATGAAATTCATTTGAAGCGCTTCCGGCGGGCCCTTTCGGATCGCCGATGGCGTTGCACAAAGGACCTGGAGAGACTCGTGGGACGTTGGTTGGAGCTGGCAGGGAGCCGTTGTGGTGGAATTGCGGACGGCAACGATCGACCGGCCTGAACCATCGAGGCACAGCCTTGCGCCACAGCCCTCGCCCGCTAGCTTCGCGGCATGGGGATCGATTCCTTCGCCAACCAGTTCGTTTGCGACCTGCACGCCTACGAGCCCGGAAAGCCGATCGAGGACACCGCGCGCGAGCTGGGACTCGAACCCGGGTCGATCATCAAGCTCGCCTCGAACGAGAACCCGCTCGGTCCTTCGCCGCTCGCCAAGGAAGCGATGCGGGCGGCGCTTGAGAAGGCGCACATCTACCCCGACGGCGGGGGGCTGGCGCTGCGGGAGGCGATCGCGGACCGGTTCGATCTCGGCATGGAGAACGTGGTCCTCGGCAACGGGAGCAACGAGATCATCGAACTGCTCTGCCACTCATTCCTCAATCCGCGGGCCGAACTGATCGCCGCCGAGCACGCCTTCGTCGTCTACAAGCTGATGGCGACGCTTTTCGGCGCCCGCTATGTCGAGGTACCCGATCCGGGCTTTGTCCACGACCTCGAGGCGATGGCCGGTGCGATCACCGCCGACACACGACTTGTGTTCATCGCCAATCCGAACAATCCGACCGGGACGATGGTTGGACAGGAGGCGATCGATCGCCTCATGGACAGGGTGCCGGAGCACGTGGTCGTGTGCTTTGACGAGGCCTACCACGAATCTCGAAAGGAACCGCCGGACACGCTCAAGTTCGTCCGCGGGGGCCGCAACGTCTGCGTGCTGCGGACTTGCTCGAAGATCCACGGCCTCGCCGCGCTGCGGATCGGCTACGGCCTCGCCGCGCCGGGCGTGGCGGCGATTCTGCAGAAGGCGCGCCAGCCCTTCAACACGAACGCCGTCGGACAGGCGGGAGCGCTGGCGGCGCTGGGCGATGCCGAGCACGTCGCCCGCACGCGGCAACTCAACGAGGAGGGCATCACCTTTTTTCAGGATGCCTTCCGGGAGCGGGGTCTCAACTTCGTCCCGAGCTTCGCCAACTTCGTGCTCGTCGAGGTCGGCGATGGCGACGCTGTTTTCTCGGGCATGCTCAGGCGGGGCGTGATCGTGCGGGCGATGCGGAGCTACAAGCTGCCCGGCTGGATCCGGATCACCGCCGGCACCGCCGCGCAGAGCGCCCGGGCGCTGCAGGTGCTTGACGAGGTGCTTGCGGAGATCGCCACGACTTCCGGCATGCCCGCTTGAGTCCGAGGCCGGATTCCCTATCCTTGAGCGAAGATCATGCCGCCCGAGCCAGCCAACGACGACCAGCGGGAGTTCCGCTGCATCCACTGCCACGGCAAGATCCTCGTCCCCCGGGATCTTCCTCCGACGACCGGTCCGTGCCCGCATTGCGGGAAAGAGATCACCTCGCCTGGTCCCGCGCCGGACCCCGGGTTTGATCCCATCTTCGGCAAGCCCATCGACGATGGGACGGTCGGCGGTCCGCCGCCGTTGCCGCCCGGGGCTGATTCCGAGGACGCGCAGGCGGAGCGCGAGTCCATGGAGAAGGCCCGCCATGCGGCGGAGGAGGCCGAACGGAAGGCCGTCGAGGAAGCGGAACGGAAAGCAGCTGCCGAGGCGGAGCGTGCGGAAGCGGAGCGTGCGGAAGTGGAGGCTGCGGAGCGGAAGGCCAGGGAGGAAGAGGCCCGCCGCGCCGCCGAGGAGGCCGAACGGCAGGCGGAAGAGAAGCGACGCGCGAAGGAGGAGGCCGAAAAGAAGAGCCGGGACGAGGAAGAACAGCGAGCCGCCCAAGAGGCGGAACGACAGGCCGAGGAGGAGCGTCAGACGGCGGAACTTGCCGCGAAGGAAGAGGCCGAGCGGACGATGCGCGAGGAGCAGGAGCGTCGTGCTGCCGAGGAGGCGGAGCGAAAGGCTGCTGAAGCGTTGGAGCGTGCTGCTAGGGAAGAGGAGGAACGAGCGGCCGTTGCGGAAGAAGGACGCCGTGCGGCCGAGGCAGCGGAGCGCGAGGCACGGGAGGAAGCCGAGCGTCGCGAAGCCGAGAGAGTTTCCCGGGAGAAGGCCGACCAGGCCGCCGCCGAGGCGGAGGCGCTCAAGGTCGAGGCGGAGCGGCGACAGGCCGAGGAGGACCGCCGTGCCCGCGAACTCGCGGAAAAGCGGGAGGCTCAAGAACGGCAGCGGAAGGACGAGGTTTCCCCGCCGCCGTCGTCCGGACCGTCATCGGAGCCGTCCGAGACCACGGCAGAAGAGGTCGATGAAAAGCGTCCGTCCATCGCCAAGGGAACCGACAAGGCCCACGCCAACCGCCGCAAGGGCCGTTCGCCGATGGCCGCCGTGCTGGTCCTGGTGGTGCTGCTGGCGCTTGCCGGCGGCGGCTATCTGGTGGTCAATCGCATGCAGGGAGACGCGCCCGCTCCGCCGCCCGTGGCCGGCCAGGGGGCCGATGCCGTGCTACGGGAAAAGCAGTACTTGGAGAAGGGCTGGGAGGCCGATGCCTACGAGACGCTTTCGCGTTTCCTCGCCGCCCGCCGTCCGGCCGGCAAGGCCGCCTATTCGATCAACGGCAGCGCGCTGCTCGCCCGGATGGAGGGATTCTACGAGGGTGCCCCGATCGACGACTCGGACACCCCGGCCGAGGCCTTCTCGGTCTTCCCGCTGTCGATGAAGGACCGCGAGCGTGGGATCTTCATGCTCACCTATGACCAGCCGCCGGTGTTCGAGATCGACGAGTTCTTCGCGCCGCTGGCCCCGCTCGACGTCCAGTACAAGCTGCGCCAGCCGGACATGCTGCTGGCCACCGTCGCGCGCTCGTCGAATTTCTCCGCGGAGCCGCTCAAGGTGCACGCGATCTTCAAGCGCATGCCCGACGGATTGCGGCTGGATTGGGAAACCTTCGTCCAGACCAAGTACCGGACCCTGCGGGATTTCCTCGAGCTGCCGGTCGCCGGTCGTTCCGAGGTCTTCCGGGTGGTCATCAGCGAGACGGTCCCGGAGAAGCGCAATGTTCCGGCCGGACACCGGACCTATCTGATCAGCGACCCCGCGCATCGCCGGGAGGATTCGGTGCGGGTGAACGTGCCGGTCGATTCCGAGGTGGGTCGCGCCCTGTCCATCCTCAACTGGCGCGGCACCCGCGAGGGTCGGGCGGTTTCGAAGACGGCCACCCTCGAACTGCGCTGGACCCGCGAGGAAATCCCGAGACTCGAGGTCAGCCGCTTCCTGTGCTGGGAATTCCTCGGCGTCGGCGGTGAGGCGGTGGACCGCTCGGAGTGAGATGGCGGCGGGCGAAACCATCGTGGCGGTGGCGACACCGGGCGGCACCGGGGCGGTCGCGCTGCTGCGGGTCTCGGGGCCCGAGGCGGCCGGGGTGATCGGCCGGGCCTGCGGGCGGGATGCTCCCTTCGAGGATCGGCGGGCGACCCTGGCGACGCTCCGGGCGACCGATGGTTCGGTGATCGATCACGTGCTGGTCACCCGCTTTGTCGCGCCGCGCAGCTACACCGGCGAGGAGGTCGTCGAGGTCTCGACGCACGGCGGACGCCTGATTGTGCGGAGGGTCCTCGAGCGCCTGATGGAATGCGGAGCCCGGGCGGCCGGACCGGGCGAGTTCACCGAAAGGGCCTTTCTCAACGGCAAGCTCGACCTGACCCAGGCCGAGGCGGTGATGGACCTGATCTCCGCCCAGAGCGACCTCGCCCTGCGGGCCGCGCACGAACAGCTCGAGGGCGGGATCGGCCGCCGTACCGAAGGGCTGCGTCAGGACCTCATCGAAACGGTCGCCCAGCTCGAGGCGTGGATCGATTTCCCCGAAGAGGACATCGATCCGGAAACCGGCGAAGCGCTGGCCGCCCGGATGAAGGCGGTGAGGGAATCGATCGAAGCGCTGCTGGCCACCGCCGACCAGGGCCGCATCCTGCGCGAGGGATTGCGGACGGTGATCTGCGGTCGGCCGAACGCCGGCAAGTCGAGCCTGCTCAACGCCCTGCTCGGGCTCGACCGGGCGATCGTGAGCGAGACCGCCGGCACGACCCGCGACACCATCGAGGAACTGCTGGTGGTCGAAGGGGTGCCGCTGCGGGTGGTCGACACCGCGGGGCTTCACCATGCGGGCGACGCGATCGAGGAAGAGGGGATCCGGCGGACCCTGCGCGAGGCGGGCCGCGCCGACCTGCTGCTGGTCGTGGCGGATGCGACCCTGCCGCCCGACGAGGCCCTGCCGGGGGAGGTGCCCGAGGCGCCGAGACGGATCAACGTGCTCAACAAGGCGGATCTGGACGAAGCACCGGGCTGGGATCTGCCCGACGCGTTGCGGGTTTCCTCGCTGGACGGCCGCGGGATCGACGAACTTCGCCAGCGCATCCGCGAGCTGGCCGAGTTCGGCGAGGCCGACTGGGGCGAGCAATCGGTGGCGATCAACGCCCGCCACCGTGAATGCCTGGGCCGCGCCCGCGAGGCGCTCGCCGCCGCCGAACAGTCGCTGGCCGGCGGGGAGGACGCGGAGATCACCGCGTTGTCGCTGCGGGAGGCGCTGGACTTTCTCGGCGAGGTGGCCGGGCGGGTCGATACCGAGGAGATCCTCGGGTCCATCTTCAGCCGCTTCTGCATCGGGAAATGAAGGGAGTCGTGCTGACGGGAGCGGGGATCTCCGCGGAGTCCGGGGTGCCGGTC
>CALGOH010000087.1 GCA_937957985.1 uncultured Verrucomicrobiae bacterium | reverse complement strand
GCGCCGAATACACCTGCCAGCGCACCGCGTTGGCGCTGTGGCCGAGAAAGCTCGATAGCTTGAGACTCGGCTTGACCTGCTTGATGAACACCTCGATGTCCCAGCGTCGGCGGTAGAGGTCGCATACCGATCGCGGACTCCACGCGAGGTTGTTGGTGAGGAAGACCAGCACCCGCCACTCGCCATCGACCTCCACCCACGCCTCGACGCGGCGCATGCGCATCCCTTTGCACTTGCCCTGTAGCACGACGATCTGGTCCTTGAGGATGTTCACGTGGGTCTTGGTGAGATCTTTGAGGGCGCGCCACTTGAGGTTCTCCCCGGCGCGGGTGAACCACCACACGCCGCGTGCGTCGAGGTCGGAGAGGTGGAGGAGGTCGAGGTAAGCCCTGCCGAAGACCACGATCTCTCCGGGCTGTATGCCCGAGCAGAGTTTCCGGGCCCGCCTGTTGTCGTTGTGGGCGGCGGTGTCCACCACCGCGAAGCCCGGCAGGAAGCTGTGCAGGTCCAGCCGCAGGTGCATCTTGGCCGCCGCCTTGCGGCGGCGGTGCCGGGCCCAGTCCATGCAGTTGGCGACCAGCTCCATGACCGTCGAGTCCACCGCGTGGATCCTGACCTTGAAGCGCCGCAAGAGCCCCTTGCCCTCCCGTCCGGTGGCAAAGGAGGGGCTGGCGTGCTGGAGATGGCCGAGCACCGGCCAGAAGAGCTTCTCGATGAACAGGGCGTCGCGTTGCCGATTGGCGTGCGACAGGGTGTTGCGCGCCGGCGGGGTCAACCCGGCACCAGCGCACTCTCCTCCCCTGACAAGGTCCCCGGCCTGTGGGGTGACTGTGATCAAAATATGGCACTAAAGAGAGATGCTTGTGCGGAACTGTACAGTGGCTCGCTCACACAGCATCGAACATGGCAGATCTCGCATCATGACGGCCCTTGTAGTAAGAAAGCTCCCCAATCTTGGTCACGGTTTCCGAAATCATCGCCAGGAACTCCGCGCGGTAGGTTTCGAGTGCTTCTGGCGCCCGCACCTGGATTGTCTCGACCCAGCCGCCATTGAATTCGACGGTAATCAAGTCACCACGGACGTCGATAACTGCCTCGCTGATGCCCTTGATGAACAAGGAGGTAGGGCAACGCCCATTGGTGCTCGCTTTGATCAATCCATCAACCTTCGATGCGGGATAGTCTTCCCTTGAGATCGCATGCCGTTCGTCGTTGTTGATTCTGGGGTGTTCGCGTTTAACACTCATTCGATCATCTTCTTGAGGTGTCGGAAGACGTACTCGAAGACCTTTCGTCAATATCTTCCAACCTTGGCCAAAATTGCATGATCAAAGGGCGTTGCGTGCCAGAAGATAGTCGCGGTCGGCTGTCACCGAAAGTAGAATAGAGGAATGCTGGGAGCCAGCCATGGAGTGTCTCAAACAGGGGGTGGAATCACGGGGTTGCCGACACCTTGAGGCGGGCGAACTTTCTCGTGTCCGGTGACATGGGAACCGTCAGGGTCACGGTGTCGAAGCCCGAGGGACTGTTCTCGACCACTGCGACGCCAGGGTTGATCACCCCGCCGGTGTCGGTGTCGGAGACTGCGTATGGAGAGGGCGGGGTGTTCCAGGTGACGAGGTCGGCGCTCACCTCGATCGTCGGAACCGCGGAGCCGTCCTTGGAAGTGCGATCACGCCGGAAGGTGAAGGTCATGTCGGTGCCGTCGTGTTCGAGCGCGGGCAACTTGTCGAGGTCGTTGGTGGCGATGGTTCCCCCGAGCACGCACTCGAGGCCGTTGGAGACGCCGTCCCCATCCTCGTCGGCGTCGGGATCATCACCGGTTGTAGGGGCGTTGGCCTCCGCCCAGGTGGCATAGGCCGAAAGGAGGGCGCCCTTGAACTCCGCGGCGATGGTGTGGACGCCCGTGGTGCTGCCGCCGCTGAACGAATATCTGGCAAGTCCGGGCGAGGCGGCCTGGGCGTATCCCGTCACATGACCGTCCCAATTGCTGGTGCTGCTTCTTGTGGCACTGCTTTCGGTCAACGGAGGATCGGCGTTCACACTCAGGACATTGGCCGTGTTGCCGTCGCCGCCCATGCCGAGCGACGCGATGACCAGGGAGTTGGGTATTCGACAAGGCTTCCAGGGTGATTTCAACCTCTCCTGACGGGACGGTAGCCAGGGCGAGGGCGAAGATTGGAAGGACGTTGCGTTTCATTGAATTAAGAGAGGAAGTTGAGTTCCAAGTGTGGCCGAGGATTGGCGTGGAGGGCCTGACCGCCTATCAACTGACCGAAGTCCAGGCGGCACTTCAATGGAAACTGTGGAAACGTCTGTTACCTTGTTTGAGACAGAAAGCGACTTTCCGGACGCGACCCATTCAGCCGGCGGGGCAGGGGCGCAGGTTGAATGGCACTTCCTTGAGCGCACAGCTCCGGGCCGGTCCCGGAGGGACCACGCATCCCAGCCGGGCGCTTCAGCGCCCGGAATCCGCAGTCGGATTTTCCCGTCGGGAACCGACGAGACATCGGGAAACCGGCTCCTGGAACCTGCATCGTCGGTTCCCGACGAAGGAATCCGCCCCATCAATCCGGGGGCTGAAGCACCCCGGCTTGGATGTGCCGTCCCATCGGGACGCTCGATCACCGGGCTTGAGGCAGAGCGATTCGGCTTGGGTCCCTCATGCAGGTTCCGCGATCCCTCTCCGCGGAGATTGAGCTTGCTCGGATGGTTCCGTTGACCCAGAGCCCGTGGGTCCTTCGATCATTCCCACCACTTTCAAATGCCGTGGGGACTCCGCATGGATCGAACGGCACTTTGGCAGGGCTCCGGTTTCTGATGCAGATCCGGTATCAGTCGCCGTCGGGGTTGAACTTGCCCGAAGCGTCGCCAAAGCCGAGCTTCCAGCGGTGCACCGATCATCCCGTTTCTCATGTCAGGTTCTGCCCGTGGCCGTTGGCACGCTTGTATCGAGCTTGCAGGGGTCGGCTGGGGATCCGCCGGAGTTCCTCACCGAGATCCCCGGCCTGACCGCCAGGGGCAAGGACTCCTTCACTCCAGTCCCTGATTTAACCAAGGGCGGCCTGCCGGATGACAAGCATGACTGGACCCTTGGGCCGACGGGCCTGCGCGGATGGATGTGGGCGATGCGCCTTCAGACCACCCTGGCCCGCCAGATCCTCGTGACGAAGGTCGATCCGGGTTCGCCGGCGGATGGCAAACTCGAGGTCGGCGATGTGATCCTCGGTGCCGGAGGCGACTATTTCCGGGACGACGCCCGCAAGGCCTTCGGGCGGGCCGTCACCGAGGCGGAGAAGGAGGAGAACGGCGGCATCCTGAAACTCAAGCGCTGGCGCGAAGGCAAGGTGGAGGATGTGGAACTGGAGATCGGGGTGATGGGCAGCTACAGCGCGCTCTCGCCCTTCGATTGTCCCAAGTCCGCGCGAATTCTCGACGACGCTTGCCAGGCCATCGCCCGGCGCGGGCTCGAGAAGAACATCCCGGGCTACGTCAACGCGCTTGCCCTGCTCTCCACCGGCGACCCGCAGTACCTTCCCATGGTGCGCGACTTCTGCCGCAGCCTCGAACCGCTCGAGGACACCAAGATGTCCTCGTGGACCGTCGGCTACATGAACATCCTTCTTTCCGAATACTACCTGCTGACCGGGGACGAGGAGGTGCTGCCCGAGATTCGTGCGATGGCTCTGTATTTCGCCAAGGGTCAGAGCTTCGCCGGCACCTGGGGCCACACCAACGCCGGCCCGAACGGCATCTGCATCGGCTATGGCGCGATGAGCCAGCCCTCGCTTTCGGTGGGCGTTTCCCTGCTGCTCAACCAGCAGTGCGGCATCGACGATCCGGTGGTCGCCGAGGCGATCGGCAAGACCGACATCTTCTTCTCCACCCATGTCGATAAGGGCAGCATTCCCTACGGCGATGGGATTCCCGACACGGTGCACGACAGCAACGGCCGCTCGTCGCTGGCGGTGATCTTCTTCGATCTGCTGGATCGGCCGAAGTCCTACGATTACTGGGCGCGCATGACCGTCGCCTCCTACCTCCAACGCGAGGAGGGCCACACCGGAAATTACTGGGGCATGCTGTGGGGGCCGCTCGGAGCGATGCGCGCCGGGCCCGAGGCCACCGCCGCCTTCCTGCGTGAGATGCACTGGTTCTACGACCTCGAAAGACGCTGGGACGGCAGCTTCATGTATCAGGGAGGCGCGGGCATGTCGGGCCCCGAGCACACCACTCCCGGCTGGGACACCACGGGAGCGCGGGTGCTGATGTATGCCATGAACCTGCGCAAGCTCCACATCACCGGCAAGGGGCAAAGGGAAATGAACGCGCTCACCGGCGAGCGGCTTGCGAAGACTCTCGAGGCGGGCGCGGACTACAGCGTCTGGCTGCGCGAGGGGAAGGTGGACATCGATCCGTGGGACCAACTCAGCGTCGAGCAGCTTTTCCGCAAGTTGGGGACCTGGTCGACGCCGCAACGCATCCGCGCCGCCGATGCATTGGCGCGCAAGAACGAGGACATCATCCCGCAGCTGATGGAACTTCTTCTCAGCAAGGATCGCGAAACGCTTCTGGGGGGCATCTACGGCCTTGAATCGCAGGGTGCCAAGGCCGAGCCGGCCATCGACATGCTGGTTGCCCTCCTCGGGCACGACGATTTGTGGATCCGCTTCCGCGCCGGCTGCGCGCTGTGCGCGATCGGACAGCCCGCGCGCGAGAAGGCCGTGCCGGTGATCCTCGATCTGGCGGTGTGCGACGAGCCGGACGATCCGCGCGACATGAACCAACGCTACATGAGCTTCCTTCTCTGGGGAGGCGGCGTGAACGGCGAGCCCATTGGGCTGATCCGGAGTGACCTCGATGGGGTCGATGAGGCGAAGCTGGCGGCAGCCATCAAGCGCATCCTGCGCTGTCCGCACGGTCAGGTCCGCATGCTCGTCTCCAAGTGCCTGAAGCTGATGGACGAGGAGCAGCTCGATGGTCTGTGGCCCGATATTGTGTGGGGTGTCGGGAACCCGGCTCCGAGTGGCATCATGTTCAATGCCGAAATCCGCGAGACCGGGGTCGAACTGCTGACTCGGTATCGCTACCGCGAGGGTGTCGAGGTGCTTGCCGATTACATCAGGACCATGAAAGAGCACGGATCCGAGAATCGCATCGTCCTGCTCATGAACCTGCTCGCGAGTTACGGCGACGAGGCGAAGGCGGTGCTGCCGAAGCTCCGGGAGGCCCGCGCATACTATTCCGAAAATCTCGGCCCCGGCAAGGCGATCCATTTTCCCCAATGGGCCACCGAAAGGTTCTTCCAGGGATTCGACGCCGGCCTCAAGGCGATCGAAGAAAGCGAGAGCTCTCCGCAAGGCCTGCGCGACCTGCCGAATTAGGGTGGGGCTGCGGTATCACGCAGACATCCAGTGATGAGTGGAGAATCCGCGGGTTTTCCCGGTCCTTTTGTTATTGCGCAGCATTGGCGCGCCGATGCCGCCCCATAGGATTCCAACAACGCCAGCAGGTAAAACCGCCCCCATACGGTCGATCTCACAACCGCGAACAAGCGCGCGAAGCTGTGTCCCCCATTCCGACAGGTGGGCACGGCCCATTCTCGCCCGGCGCTCGTCACTCGGCCCGTCGGTTGTCCGTACTCATTGCCTGTCCAACGATTGCGCCGGACGCTCCAAGGGATTCCAACCGTGTTGCGAGTCCAGCCAGCCTATTCGAATCCGAATCCGGAAGCGTCGAAACGAAGCATCAGCCGGTCAGGGAGGGGGCTCTCCTCCGGCCATTGGTAGCTGGTCTCGACGAAGCTGCGGTTGAGGGCCGGGGCGGCCTGGAGGTCGAGCATCGTGTCGGCCGCCTCCCATCCGGTCAGGCTCTGTGAGCCTTGCAACGTGGCGTCTCGGTGATCGGGTCGTGAGGCAGCAGCATGTTGTGGACGATGAGAAAGGGCTCGTCTGCGTCCCGGGCGGTTGTCATGCGCTCCCACACATATTCCTCCAGCACATCCGGGCCGTAGCGGTCCGAGATGTCGTTGAGCACGGTGCCGTCGCGGTTGAAGTAGGGGTTCCAATAGCGCTCGGTCTTGGCGCTGCCGTCCCAGATCTGCCAGACGCACCACGAATCGAAGCCGGCATCGGCGATGTGGTTCGGGTGGAAGGTCAGGGTCGCGAGCTGCCACTTGCCGGTCGTGCTGGTCTGGTAGCCACGCGCCTGCAGCAATTGCGCAAAGGTCGGCATCGCCTGGAATTTGACCGACACGTTCTTGCCAAGGTGGACCGGCAGGGTCGAGGTCTGACCGTGCTCGGTGGTGTGAAGGCTGGTGTGCATGCTGACCCGGCTCGGGGTGCAGGCAGGGCTGGTGTAGGCACGGGTGAAGCGTAGGCCCTGCGCGGCCATGGAGTCGAGATTCGGGGTGTTGAAATCCTGGCCGCCGTAGGCCCCGAGTGCCTCGTAGCCGATGTCGTCGGCGAGCAGGATGAGGATGTTCGGGAAGCCGTCACTGGCGCGGATCGGCGGCGGTGGCGGTGGCGGGTCCTCCGGGTCGGTGACATCGGCAAAGGTGGTGCCGACACGGATCGCGTCGATCAGTTCGCCGCCGTTGACCACCTCCGGATCATCATCGCGCAGCAACACCCCGATCCCGTCGATTGTGGTCCCGAAGGTGTCGGCGTCCGCCTGGGAGTAGGCCGCCGGTCCCAGTCCCGCTTCGCCGGCCGAAAGATCGGGGTCGAACCAGTAGCTTAGCCGGTCGTTCGAGCCGCTGACATTGAGTTCCGCCTTGGCCAGCAGCAGGTGGGTGCCCACGGCCGGGGCTCCGGCCGTGGTGAGATTGTTGCCGTTGTAGCGCATCTGGATGTTGCCATCGAGCACCCCGACGAAGTCGTTGCCCGCAGCCGTTCCGCTGGAATCAATCCAGAGGATGGCCCGGTCCGCCACCTCGTCGATCGAGATCAGGGCGCTGAACCAGAGCGTGGTGGCGCTGGTCGTGAATTCCCGGACGATGGTGGATCCGCTTGGGACGGGAAGGTTGCCGGCGTAGGCCAACGCCCCGTCGCTGGCTCCGCTCAAGTTCTCGGAGTTGTCGTAGCCCGTGACGGTGTAGGACAGACTCGTTCCGGGCAGGTATTTCTCGTCCGCACTCGTCCACGCGCCGGACCAACCCGTGCCACCGTTGAGATTGCCGCCATTCGAGATGATCTCCGACGTGCCATAGCCGTTGAAGTATTCGGTGGCGATGACGTCCGCTTGGGATTGGACGATGAGCATCGACCCGACGAGCCCCAAGGTCAGGCGCGGAAAGGTATTCATGGTCACTGGGACTCCACCCGGTAGAACGCAGCGTCTTCCGTCGCGCCGGTGTCCTCAAGCGTCCCGCTGCCTCCCGAAACGCTTGTCGTGTCGACGATGTCAGGAGTCGTGAAGTCGAGGTTGGTGGATTTGTTCAGTCCGTAGCTTGCGCCTTCCGCTCCCGTGAACCCGATCGTCACCGTGTTGCCCGTCTTGGTGATCGAGGTGATCTCCAGCGCTGCTGGCGGGGGAGCGATCACATTGTCAAAGGTGGTGCCCACCAGGATCGCGTCGATCAGCTCACCGTTCTCCACCTCGGTGTCCGAGTCGGTGACATACCCGCCCGACCCATCGGAATCCCTGTTCACCAGCAACACCCCGATACCGTCGATCGACGAGCCGAAGGTGTCCGACGAGTCGTCTGTGTATGTCGCAGTTCCCAGTCCGGACTCTCCACTCGAGAGGTCGGGATCGAACCAAAAGCTTAGCCGGTCGTTCGCGCCGCTGACGTCGAGTTCCACCTTCACCAGCAGAAGGTGGGTGCCCGTGGCCGGCGTTCCGGCCGTGGCGAGGTTGGTGCCGTCATAGCGCATGTGGATGTTGTTATCCAGCACCCCGACGAAGTCGTTGCCCTGACCGTCGGTGGTGTTTGCGTCGATCCAGAGGATGGCGCGGTCCCAGGTTTCATCGATGGAGATCAGGGCGCTGATCCAGAGGGTTTGCGAGGCCGTTGTGAAGTCGCGTATGATGGTGGACGGAATGGCATAAGGCGTGTTGCCCGGGTTCAGGTTGCCCGCATAGGCAAACGCCCCATCACCGGTGCCGTCTAGGTTGCCGGAATTGTCATAGCCGGTGGCGCTGTAGGACAGGCTGGTCCCGGGCACATACTTCTTATCACCAGCATACCAGGCATCGTCCCAGCCGATGCCGCCGGTGAGGGTCGACTGGAGACCCTGTTCGTCGGCCAGTATCTCCGAGGTGCCGTAGCCGTTGAAGAACTCGGCGGCGATGAGTTCCGCGTGCGCGGGTGTTGTCAGGAGTGCGCCGAGGATCAGCAAAGCTTTCCGGGTGGCTCTCATGGCTGGCGATCAGATTCGGATGGTGGCAGCGTCACGGTGGTTTCACGAGGACCGGCGGCGGCGCAGAAGCGCCAGAAGCCCCAGTCCACCGAGGAGTGCCATGGAGGGTTCGGGAACGACATCCGCAAAGGTGGTGCCGACCCGGAGCGCGTCGATGTATTCGTTGCCGCCCTCGTCCCCGACGATCAGCATCCCGATACCCCCAATCTCGTCACCGAAGAGGTCCGCACCCGCAGGGGCGGAGATCGTGGCGGTCCCAAGGCCGGCTTCGCCGCCCGATAGATCCGGATTAAACCAGAAGCTGAAGGTGTCATTGCCGCCGTTGGCCACTTCGACCTTGGCAAGCAGCAGGGCGGTCCCGGAGGTGAAGGTCGCGTTGCCGTTCGGGTTGGTGTTGTTCCCCCACGCGCCCACGGTTCCGATGGTGTTCGAGCTGCCGTCGTTGTAGCGCATCACGATCTGGCCATCGAGCACCCCGATGAAGTGGGCGGGAGTCGAACTCGTCGCATCGATCCAAAGAACCGCACGATCCGACCCATCCATCGAGATCAGGGAGCTGATCCAGATCGTGCTGGCGTCGCCATCGTCAAATGTCCGGTAGGCGGTGGTCGGGTCGGTGGTCACATTCCCCGTGCCGGTCGCAGCCCCATCGCTGGCTCCGGACAGGTTGGCCGAGTTGTCGTAGCCGGTGGCAGTGTAGGAAAGGCTGCTGCCCGGCTCATAACTGGCGTCCGAAGGGCTCCAGTTCGAGGTCCAGCCGGTGCCCCCGCTGAGACCGCCGGTATACGTCGCCGACGCGCCATAGCCGTTGAAGTATTCGGTGGCGATGATGGCCGCGTTCGAAGAAAGCGCACCGGCGAGCAGGGCGGTGGCAATGGCTGGAAGGCGGTTGGAGGTCTGGAACATGGTGTGCCGTGGGGTTCGATTGACAGAAGGCCATCGAGTAGTGACCCGAAACACGCGGACCCTCAATCCAAAAGCTCCGAGGCATCTGTTGCCATTCCTAGCACAGGCAATCGAAGTATCGCCGTTCACCTCTCCTCCAAGCACCCATCACAGGTGCTGGAACAAGCGGTGCCGTTACCCAAGGCAGGGGACTGGGCCAAGGAAAAGTTCAAAGGGAAAACCGGCAGCCTGCGCGAGTTCCCGAATGCCTGGGAAGGCATTTTCCCGGACGAGGAAATCATCGAGTCCTTGGTGGGTTACGCCGCCGGCCTGTCGTTTGTGGATGAAGAGACTGGCCGCATTCTCAAAACGCTTGAGGAAACCGGCCAGCTCGAGAACCCCTTGATCCTGTACACCTCGGATCATGGAAACATGATGGGAGATCACCAGATGTGGCGGAAGACCCGGCCCTACGAGGCCTCGGTCCATGTGCCCATGATCATCCGTTGGCCGGAATCGATGAAGATCCAAGCCAAGCGCGGCCGGAACGCCTCCGAACTGGTTGAAATGAGAGACATCTTCCCGGCCTTTGCTGCTGCCTCAGGAATTTCGATTCCGGTCAGGATCGATGGCAGAAACATGCTCAAAGCGCTGCAAGACGGCACCCGGTAGCGGACGATTCTCGATTTGGAGCACAGCCGGGGATATGTCGATGACAATGCCTGGGTCGCCCTCACCGATGGTCGCTACAAATACATCTATTTCACGCTGACCGGCAAGGAACAGCTCTTTGACCTGAAAGTGGATCCCGACGAAATGACGGATCTGTCACAGGATCCAAGGCATGCTGAGTTGCGCCGGGCATGGCGCGGCAAAATGGTGGATCTCCTGAAAAACCGCGGATCCCGATGGGTGAAGGGCGACCAACTCCAAGTCCAAAAAGACTCCATCAAACGGGGGCCCAATTTCCCCGGCTCACAAGAGTGACTAGCGCTCGAGTTCAACAAGTGGCGGGGTCTCCTTCAGTTCCTTGATTTCCCGGATCCCCTTGCGCAGGGAGGCGA
Source organism: uncultured Verrucomicrobiae bacterium (assembly GCA_937957985.1). Lineage (GTDB taxonomy): Bacteria > Verrucomicrobiota > Verrucomicrobiia > Verrucomicrobiales > Akkermansiaceae > Haloferula. The sequence goes on along the minus strand of CALGOH010000087.1, from coordinate 10,052 downwards.
GCTTTTCCTCTTTGGCCCATTGGGGGAAATCTTCCAGTTCGAAGTAGTGCTCCGCTTCTTCAAGCAGGGGGATGGCGCGTTGTGCATGCGTGCCGTAACGTTTCAGCATCTCGATGTATTTCGGCACCCTCTTGCGACTGCCGTGCTTTTTCTGCGTTCGGATGTGGGTGGCGATCATTTCGATCCCCTCGTCAATGAGGTTTCTACTCAGGAGTTCAAGCCCGGCATCCTGGATTTGACCATCGAACATGATTCCGCTTCTGGAGGGTTCCAGAGTCGCACGTTTGACGGCGGGCAGAATGGGCCGCAGTCCCTCAAGCGACAATTTTTCGTAGAGCGGCGCCAGATTACCGCGGGTCCAACCATCTTCATTCTGCAGGGCGGACTCGATTCCAGCGAGCAGGAGCCCCCGATCCACACCCTCGATGGAGCGCCGCAGCATCCCGGTTCTTGGGTGAAACAGCGCAGCGACGATGTAACGTTGCTCCATGGCGCGTGGATCCTCCGCAGTGGGGCCGATCGCCATTCTTTTGAGGAGAACGGGCAAGGCCTTCTCCTTGGCCGGTTCGCCAATGGCCGCCAGCGCTTCAGTGGCCTTCACCCGGAGCCAGAGGTCATGCGAGCTGAGGGTATCAAGCAGCTTCGGAATGGCGGGTTCGGCGCGTTCGCCCAGGTGCGCCAGTGCGGTGCAGGCCCCCTGGCGCGCCTCGAGCGAAGGCGAGTCGAGCAATTGAATCAAGGGTGCAACCGGCACGTCCTTTTGCTTGGCCAGATGATCCGCAGCGCGTTCCCTGATGATGGGCGACCAGCTGCTGAAGGCGCTGAATTTCCCCTGCGCATAGTCGGGACGACCTTCGCGGATCAGCTTCGCGGCATCCTCGGGGTCCAGGGGTGGGAGCACAGACGGATTGCTCCCGGTCAGACGAATCGCCTTTCGGGGCATGGCATAGGCGATCAGATACATGCCGGTGGCATCCCAGTTGGCATAGGAATCCCCCTCTGCCTGGGGCGGACCCTGGTGCGGGAAACACCCGTCCCATTTACGTGCCAGGTCGAAATACCATGCGCCGAACTCCCTCATCCAGGCCCCGGTGGCGTGGGGCCCTCCGCGTGCCACACCGGGCATGGCCCAGGTGATGTTGAAGAAGTTGCCGGTATGTCCGGTGTCACGCTCGTGGCCGTGTGAGGCGGTGCTCATCCGGCTAAAGAATCGAGTGGCTTGGGCGTCGCCGAGTTGATCGAAAAGAACCGCCGCCATGCCGTTCTTGCCGTTGTCCTCGTGGTATCGCATGTAGGGCGCATGATCACCGTAGGGCACACAGCCCTTGCCGGTGTAGAAGCGGAGCAGTGTGACGCTGCCCTCGATCGCCCTGGCCACTTCGGGGTCCTTGACGCCGGCCTCGCGGGCCAACACCAGGCCGATCGTCAGCACGGCACCCGGCGAGTTCATCATGCCATAGCCGGGAAGACGACCGTCCGGATTCGCAAACTTATGCCCCCAGGACCCGACGATGCTCTGACCGTTGGCAGCCTCCATGGCAATGCGGCGCAGGCCGGGCAGGACGGAACTGTCTCCGGTTGATAGAATGTATTCCCCCAGAAAGACGCTGATGTACCCATACCACCAGGTTGCAAAGTCATCGGTGGAGTAGTCCGCCGCCCACTTTGCCTCACGCTTGATCAGGGGAATGTATTTGGGGTCGCCGCTGGCCAGCAAGCCCAGGGCGTTCAGCGACCGGACGATCGGGTTTTGTTTCCGGTAAGCGGGCATCTTCATCCGCTCGGCCAGGGCCTCGCAGCTTTGATTCAGAATCCGCTGCGACTTTTCACAATCAAACGGAGCCGTCGGGCTGTAGGCACCGAGGACCTGTAGCTGGAGGGTCACCTCCTCCGTTCGTCCCTCACGCCAACGGGTCAATCCCAGTTTGCCATCGGCAGCTTCAGCAGCAGTCAGGGCTTTGCCAATCTCCGTTCGTGGATCATGGACGAAGCGCTGCCCGCCCACCCCGAGGAGCACATCTCCGCGCTGGAACACCCCGTCGGCCGGAGATTCCTTCGCGACCTTGGTGACATAGACCTGGCGGGCTTGATCCGTTGAAAGCCGGGGCTGGGTGTGCATCCAGCCGCGCAAACCAGTCGCACCCAAATTCCAATCCTTCGGCGCCACCTTGGAGGGGAGTGGCTCGCCCTTCGTGAAATCGGGATTGGGCACCCCGTGGAGCTTGGCACAGGATGATAGGCTGATAAGGAGAGCAACAAGAGCTGCTGGCGGAATTCGTCTCAATGTGAACATGATTCTTCCAGGTTTTTCAAATCCTCAGGGCCGATCGCCTTCAAGCAATTCAAGGAGAGGGCTCATCCGCTCCTTGCTGTCAGAGAGTCCGCCGATGCGGTTGCGCTGGAGCCAGAGATCTTCGTGATTGGCAATCAGACTCCTCAGTTTGCCGGCCAGCCGCTGACGTTCATCCTCGGACACATTCGCAAGCATGTTGTCCGGCGCTGGGAAACGGGCGTCGAACAGGTCGCAGGCAAAAAGCACAAGGTCGGCGGAGTGGCGGATCTCCTCCATCACGAGATCCCCATCATCGCCGAGCGGTCTTGCCTGGCCCAGAGGCTTTATCGCTTGATGCACATGAGCCCGAATCTGGCCCACCTTTTCCGGGGTGATCCATTTGAAATGGTTGATCGTCAGAGGCAGCGCGGGATCGAGCATGATCTTTGCCAGGTAAGAGGTATCTCCGTTGTAGTATCCCTCGGGTGCCGCGTAGGCATTGCCGACCTCACAAACCACCTCACCGACAACTCCCGCCTCATCGAGGAAGACGTAACGGTCCAGAAGGGAGGGAACGTCGGCATCGAGATTGGTTTCAACACACCAGCTCAAGGCCGCTCCATAGACAAACCCGGGAAAGGGCGAAGGATAGCTCTGCCAGGTACCGCGGGCACACCAGCTTGTGTTCAGCACGCCGATGGCTCCGTGTTCCAGTCCGTGGGTCACTGCGTTGCGGATATTGTCAAAGGCGCGCTGGGTCCTGCCGGACAGACTGAGCCAGGCGGACGTGCCGGGGCAGACGTAGAAGGGCACGCCGGATGCCTTGAACTTCCGGCATTCTTCGTCGTAGCGGTGATCGGGCCGGTAGCCCCAGACCATGGCGATGATGTTGTCCGGGAGTTCCGGAATCAGTTCCGGGTAGTTTCTGATGATGTCGCCCCAGAACTGCATGACCTTGCCATGCTTCTCACAGACCGCGTGGATCTTGAGCAGGAAATCGAGATAGACCCGCCCGAAGCCGCGCTCCTCGACGAGTTCCTTGTTTCGCCCACGACCGAGCTCGTGGGTCTCGTCGCAGCCTACGTTGATCTGGCCACTTGCGAAGTTGGGAATCAGTTGGCCCAGCAGGTCGTCGACCAATGCGATCGAACGCGGGTCGGTGACGCAGAGCGCCCTTGGAAATTGCCAGCCACTGCCGGTATGGAAGCCATCGGGCGCTTCGGCGAATTGCCGGTAGGGCTCGTATTTGAGCCAGCGCTCCATGTGCCCGAAGGTGTTCTGGTTCGGCACGAGTTCGATAAAGCGTTCCCTGCAGTAGGCATCGAGCGCCCGGATCTGCTCCGGCGTCATCGGGCTGGCATCCTTCCAGACCGTCTCGTGGCCCTCGTAGGCGAAGCTGTGCTCGGTGTAGAGCTGGAGCTGATTGATCTTCCAGGACGCGAAGTAATCGACATACTGATAGAGCGTCTCCATCGTCGGGATCTTGTCCCGCGAGACATCGAGCATCACGCCGCGGTTCGGGAAGTCGGGCCAGTCATTGATCTTCATGCCGAGGATGGGCTGGCCCGCCGGGATTTGGTCGAGGATTTGCCCCAGGGTCAGCGCGGCGTAGTAGAGACCGGCCGCATCGCGAGCATACACGCCGAGCCTCTCGTCCGTGACCGAGATCCGGTAGCCCTCCTGTTGAGGCACCAACTCGGGGCTGAGTCGAAAGATGATGTTGCAGCGTTCTGGATCCCACTCCGCGGCCAGTGAGCTGGAGATCCCGCGCTTTTCCAGAATCGAACGAAACTGCTCCATGACGCGCTGGACCTCCACTTGCCCCGCCTCCGGCGCCCAGATCCGGTTTTCATCAGCCGGCGAGAAGCTGTCTTGAAGAACGCTGAGATGGCGTGGCGCAGGCAGCAATTCAAAGGGCGTTTCAGCCTTTGGCGATGCCGACGCCACATCCACCGCCCCATGAGAAGTCACGGCGACGATCCAGGGCAGCAACAGGAACCGGCAGAAATGAAATTGGGTGGGGAATCCCATCATGATTTGATTATCGGTCTTTTCGGTGGTGGCGTGTCACGTTGCTCTTCGTTGACACGTTTCGACTCCGGAGTGCGCGACGGCGGAGTCGATGAGTTCGTGGAGGTTGTCTCCCGGCGTGTCGGGAGCCAGGGTGCATCCGGAGCTGAGCACGAATCGCTTGCGCCCCGTTCTCCGTGCCGTCTCGATCGCCTGCCCGGCGGCGGCCCGCACCTCCATGGGCGACCCGTTGTAGAGCGGGGAAACGGCGTTGATGTTCCCCCAGATCGCAATGCCCTCCGGCAGAACATCACAGGCATGGCCGAGATCGACACCGTAGTCGAGCTCAAGCACGTCGGCTCCAGAGCTTGCCATGTCGGTCAGGATCCCGGTCGAGTCGCCGCAGATGTGGAGCGAGAGCCTGCAGCGGGTCGTGTCGCGCAGGATTTCGAAGACACGCTGCTCGTAGGGCAGCGCGTATTTCCGGTAGGTTTCCGGTCCGAGCATGACGGCGGGCGAGTCGCCGGTGCTGAGCATGTCCGCACCTTCCGCCGCGAGTGCCTGCCCGTAGGCAGCGACGTGCTCGGTGCATTTCTCCAGCAGCGCCCGGGCAAAGTCCGGGTCGGCGACCGTCGCCATCATCATCTCATTGATCCCGCCCAGGGCGCAGGCGAGCGAAAATGGCGCCTGGTCGATGCAGGCGACCACGAAGGTCTCGTCGCCGATCTCCCGGACCACCTTGCGCAGTGCCTGGCACATGAGCGGCTGCCGGCCGAGGCTCGTGGGATCGGGAGCGGGGATCTTGGCGAGCTCCTCGATGCCGCGGTAGGTCGGCTCGGGACTGCCGCACATCGGTTGATCGTCATCCGGAAAACGGACCGCGGCCCCCATGGCCTCCGCGATGATCCAGGTGTCGGCCGAGATCCAGACCGCATCAGGGCGGAACTCATGATGGTATCGGATGACGCAGTCGGCCAGGGTGTCGGCGTTGAGCGTGTAATCCTTGAGCGAGACGCCGTAGTAACGCCCGCAGAAATGGCACGCAAGCGGGCCGCACACGGGTCGCGGCACGCTTTCGCCGCGGAGGGTGGCGTGGATCATCTGTTTGGAGTTCATTCCGTTGCCTTGTTGCGATTCCGGCGAGTGTTGTCACTCTTGCCGTGATCGAACCCGAGTTCGCGTTCGAGCCGGATCATCTCCGCCGGCCGGAAGTTGAGGATCAAGGCGCGGCGGTGGCCTGTAGTGGTATTGCCGCGACTGTAGTGGAGGGTGCCGCCGCCGTGAAAGGTGCACGCGCCGGGGGGAAGCGGGACCGGACGGCCCTCCTCTTCGCTGCCGTCACACTCGAGCGCCCCACCGCCCTTGCCGGCCGGGTGATGAGGCCGCAACTCACCCTCGTGCGATCCGGGGACGAACCACATGCAGCCATTGTCGAGGGTGGCCTCGTCGAGCGCGATCCAACAGGAGGCGGCCCGCTTGTCCGGCAGATCCGGCCAGTAGGCGCAGTCCTGATGCCAGGGAGTGGGCGTGCCGGACTGCGGCGCTTTGTCGATCAGCATGTCGAAATCGAAAGCCATGTCCTCTCCCAGCAATTCGCGGGCGATCCGCAGGGCGTTTTGGTATGCCGGGGTGTCGTGAAGCACGGGCACGAACTCGCTCGGCCACATGATCTGGGTGATGTTCTCCTTGACCCCCTCCTTGCGGTCGGATCCTGCGCCGAGGTCGGCCCGCATCGAGCCGACTTTGATCGAACCGTCGAGGAAGCGGTCATACAAGGCAAGCAGGCGATCGACCTCAACGGCCTGAAGCAGGGCATCGACTTTCACGAAACCGTCGCGGGCGAAAGCAGGAGCGTGATTGGATGAGTTCATTGGTTGACTTGGGGGTGGTGCGACGAAGGCGGAGCCTTCGAGAGCATTGGGGCCTTTGCCGTGAAACGGGTGGTCGAGGAGGCATAGGAGGCTGTTGAAAGGCATTGCGCTTGGGCTTGGCCGCGGCCCGCCCACCGGCGTCCGGCGCAGGGATCGGCGCGGATTGGCAGCAAGCGGCCAGGCCCGTCCGGATCTCCAATGGCGGACCGATTGCCAGCATCCATCGGGTGCATGAGGGCCTGCCTTGACGCAGATGCTGGATACCCGATGTTCCCAGGCGGCCCTCTTTTGGACTCACCCCTTCGACCCGGGTTGGTTCGAGGGGCGTCTCGGCAGTGCGAAGCCCCCAAGCCGACCCACAATGAGATGATTCGACAGGGCCGGGGCCTTGATTTCCTAAGATCTGGAGCGCCTTCCCATGACGACCAGCGCAACCAAACCCAGCAAGGCGAGAGAGGAGGGTTCGGGGATCGCAGTCAGACGAATGTTGTCTGCAAGGATTCCACTGTTGTTTGAGCCATCCCTGTCGCTGAAGCCTGAGAGCACAAGCGTCAATGCACTACCGATGGCGGCATCGCCCCCTGCCACCGAACCGGTTGCCGAGTAATCCTGAAAGGCTCTATGATGGTTGTTGAGATCATCCCAGCCGGCTGTGATGGTGGCAATCTGCACCTGATTGGCACCGCCGTAATCGGCATACAGTGAAATCGTGCCTTCGACCAGATCTCCAAGGCTTGAGGTCGGTGAAGTGAAGGCTGAGGCAAAGGCTGCGGTGACCTGATAGTCGGTATCTGCAACCAGGGTCGTGGCCAGGGTCTGGGAGAGGGTGAACCCACCATGGTTCGGCATGACGATGTATTGATCGCCATTCACTCCCGTAATGATATTCAGGTTAGGGTTGGTCGTGGACAGATCGATCACGCGGGTATTGTTCCAAGTGACATCTTCTTGCGTCCAAGGTGATATAGCGGCGTCGAATTCCGTTTCGTTGACCGTATCCCTACCGGTGCCCCCCAAATCGTTCGGATTTCCATCCAGGTCGATGTCTTCGAAGCTGTGATTGCCGACAAAAATCGATGCGGCGTGTGATGTGACCATCGTGGCAATCAGGCAGAGCGCCGCCATTACAGGAGTGCTGCTCTTGATGTTTGTTTTCATTGGTTGGTGCGGGGAAACCGATTGATACAGGATCGGCAGAAGGAAACCGGACGGTCGGTTTTGCAGGAGATCGACCGGGAGCTTCATGATGACAGGAATGGAGAACTCCCTGCAGCGAAATGACCATCCCCCGAACTGACGATCAACAAAAAGCTTCTCAAGCAACTGAATTCCATTTTAGGACAGATAAGAATGCCGCGGGATTAAGAGGCGCGACGGTGGAAGGATCGTTGAGTTTTCGGGCATTCCGGACTCGTAAGCCGTCTTAATCCCGTGCCATTCAGAACAGATAAGGCATTTTGCTCGTCGATCCACGCCCACCGGGCCGACTTTTGCCATCCCGGCATCAGTCTTCCCGCACCTGGTAGAACATCCGATTGGTGCCGGCGGTGTCGGAGAACGGGATGTCGGAGCCGTCGCCGACGATGTCGGCAGTGCTGACTTCCGGCCATGAGGCGATGTCATCAAGGGACGCGCCACCGTAGACGCTGTAGGTCTTGCCGGTCTCGGAGGTGAAGACCACGGTGAACTCGCCGCTGCCGGCGTCGTAGGAGGTCGAAACCACCGGAATCTTGGTTGTCTCCATCAGCTCGGAGAGCCGAATATTGTCTGCGAGGATTCCACTGTTACCAGAGCCGCCGGAAAAGATCGATCTGTCGCTGTAGCCTGAGAGCACAACCGTTAAAGCACTGCCGATGGCTGCATCGCCCCCTGCCACCGAACCCGTTGCCGAGTAATCCTGAAAAATGGTATGATGATCATTGAGATCATCCCAGCCGGCTGTGACTGTCGCAACCTGCACTTGGTTGGCACCACCGTAATCGGCATAGAGTGAAACCGTCCCCTCGACTAGATTTCCAACTGTTGAGGTTGGAGAAGTGAATGCTGATGCAAAGGATGCAGTGACCTCATAGTCTGCATCTGCGACGAGTGTCGCAGCCAAGGATTGGATGAGGGTGAAACCACCATCGCCCGCCATGACGACGTATTGATCCCCATCCACTCCCGTAATGACCCCCCGTTTCAGGTTGGGATTGGTCGTGTCAAGGGTGATCACACGGGTATTGTTCCACGTGGCATCTTCTTGGGTCCAAGGTGAAACTGCCGTGTCAAACGCCCCTTCGTTGATCGTGCTTTCAGTCTGTACAACATCTTCGAAGCTGTGATTGCCGATCGCAACAGGCGCGCCGCGGGAGGCGACGACAGAGGCGACCAAGCCAAGCGCCACCCGCGCAGGGGTGCTGTATTTCATGTTCGTTTTCGTTGGTTACTGCGGGGGAATGGCTTCTTCCAGGATCTGCGGAAGGAAGGCGGACGGTCGGGCTTGTCGGAGGTCGACCGGGGGCTTCATGATGGCAGGAATGGAAAATTTCATGCGCTGACCCGACCATCACCCTGACTGGCGTTCAATAAGAAGCTCCTCAAGCAGCTGTATTCTTTTTTAGGACAGATGAGGCATGTCGCTCGTCGAGCCCCGCCCACCCGGCCGGCGGGATTCTTTCCCCACCCCTCGTACATGTAATCGTGCCGGTGGGACACCCTGCGGAGTTTAAGTCTCGCCCTCCAACCCCGATCTCAGGTGCTCGAAGACGTGGTGAGAGAAGTAGCGCTCCATGCGATCAGGAAAGACCGTCCCGACCCGGGTCTCGGGGCCGTGGCGGCGCTTCGCCTCGGGGGCGGCGGCGTAGTTGAGCCCCGAGCTGGCCCCACCGGGAAGCCCCGACTCCAAAGCTGACGGGTGAGTTCCAAGCACTCCCCCTGATCAATCAGCACTTCCTCGAGTCGCCCCGGCGGGCATTTCGCCTTCCAGTCGTCGTAAAGCTTCGACAGACACTCGATGACACCGGGGACGTCCTTGCTGAAAGTCACACTGCAGCACTCCGCGTTGCTGCCTAAGAAATCGCCCTCGCAGGGGATCGCGGCGATCGCGGTGACCTCGCAGCAGGCCTCGTGAAAGGCCGACCACAGCCCGCAAAGGGTGCCGCCGGTCCCCACGCCGCTTACCACCACGTCCACACACCCGCATTCCATCTGGCTGAGGATCTCGGAGCCGGTCGCCCGCTGATGCGCCTCGGAGTTGTCGGGATTCTCGAACTGCCGGGTCGCAAACCAGCGGTTCTCGGCGGCGGCCTCCGTCGCGGCCGCGAGGATCTGCCGCATGCCGCCCTCGACCCTTCGAACCTCCCCGCCGTAGGCCCGGATCATCAGCCCACGCTCGGCACTGGCGGAATCCTGGATGAAGGCCACGAAGTGCAATCCCATCCGGGCGCAGGCCAGCGCCAAGGCAATGCTGGTCGAGCCGCTCGGGTTCATGAACTCCAGCGTGCAGAGTATCGGCATGAGTCCGGGGTCGAGTTCCACCGGCACGAGAACGGAAAGAGCCCGCAACTCTTATGAAACTGGCTGGGTGCAGTCCGCTTCTTCGATGTCTTCCCGAGGCCGGGGCCTTGAGGGGCGCTGCTAGGAATTTTTTGCTTTTGAGGGAGGCTCCTGAAACAGCCGTTGGGCTGGGCCGGAGGGCGGGGACAAGGGGGTTGTTACTAATGAATGCTCGGCTTGATGATCAGTCTTCACCCATGGGGCTATTCAGATCGATAGCGACGGGCTCCATGCCCGCCACTTTGATGGTGATTCTCTCACCATCGCGCCCCAAGCCCTCACGCCAGATTCTCATTGAGCGACCCATAGGGCCGACTTCGTCACCTTTTCTCTCACGCGGCTTGCTGACCTGATTGACATGC
>CALGOH010000086.1 GCA_937957985.1 uncultured Verrucomicrobiae bacterium | reverse complement strand
CTACAAGAGCGGGCAAGCCCTGCCGGTGACGCAGACCGCCGGCACCGGCCTCGGCGGCACGATCTATGTGAACCGCGACCTTTCGGGGCTGCTCACCGAGGGCAACGTCGGCCCGCTGCTCGAGGACACCGACCCCGCAAACGTCGATCTCGGCCCGACCAACTGGTTCCGCATCAAGGGCCTGATGCCCGACGCCAACGGCGACCTCGCGTTCAGCATGGGTGGAACCAACAGCCCCTTCAGCGGCTTCCAGCTCATCAGGATGCCGGAACCCTCGTCGGTCGTCCTGGCCGACTTCACCTACAACCCGGCCACCGGCGGTGCCGAGGTCAGTATCGAGGGCCTCCCGAACACCACCTACAAGCTGGTCGAGGCCGACGACCTGGATTTTTCGAGTCCCGACCAGGATCCCGCTGACCGTGGCCAGCGTCGGCATCCAGTTGGGCAACACGGAGACTACCGATGGCAGCGGCAGCGCCACCGTGCATTTCAACCTCGGGACCATGAAAGCCGCGACCTTCCTGCGGGCGGAGTCGGTGCCCTCGACTCCTTGATCCTCTGCCCATCCACCTCAAGGCCCAAACCACGCCATGAAGATCCGTCCAAAGTCCGCACTCCTTCCTTTCATCCCGGCACTGGCCGGCCCCATCAGCGCCGCCGTTCTCTTCCAGGACGATTTCAGCGGCTCGGGCAGTAGCAATCTGAACGGCACCACCCCCGACGTGACGCAGGGCGCGACCGCATGGGTGGCTGATACCGAATACAAGGCGGATGGCACCGGGACGGCCAGCGGCAGCAACCCCTCGATCCGCGCCTACCTTACCCTCGGCGGCCTGATCGACGACAACCGCGGCAATGCGAACGCGATCTACACGCTTTCGGCCACCGTCAGCGTCGCATCGACAGGGAACGCCGCCATCTGGCATGGCTTCGGCTTCTGGGATGAGAACACACCGGCCGAGAACTTCGCCAGCACGCCGTCGGACGGCACTGGCTGGATGCTTCGCCGGGCCAACAACGACATCCAGACCTTCCTCGGACCACGGACCGGCGGCGGACTCACCGAGACCGGAGCCTCGCCGGATGATGTCGCGGGCACCGTGGACCTCCGGATCGTCCTCGACCTGACGGATTGGAACGGCAGCAACAACTGGGGCAGCGTGGCCTACTACGGAAAGTTGTCCTCCGCCTCGACCTACAACCTGATCGCCGGCGGCGAACTGGGGGCGACCAACTCGACCTTCCGCGCCGTGGGCATCGGCGGCGGCGAGGCAGCCGGGGACTTCGATTTCTTTCAGCTTTCCCAGGTGCCCGAGCCGTCGTCGGTCGGGATGCTCGGTCTGGTCGGGGCGGCATTGCTGATGCGCCGCCGGCGGGAGGCCCGTTGATTCTCCGCAAATGGGAACCGTCGTGACCATTCCGACCCCTCTGGCGAAGGCGGCCCGGAAAGCATGCATGCTGATTGCGTTGGCAGGCCTCGCGACGCCCGTCCATGCCGAAAGCGCCTTGCTCGCCAAGGTGCGCGCCGGGGACGACGTGAAGGTCGTCCTGCTCGGCACCAGTCTCACCGACAACGGGACCTGGCCTGCGTCCCTGCAAACCTGGCTCAGCAGCGAGTCGCCCGGTCCGGGAACGGTCACGGTGGTCAACCGCGCCGCCAGCGGCGAGGCGTCGGACCATGGACTCGCCGTGCAGACCCCGGCCGCCCTCACCGACAACCCGGACTGCGTGTTCATCGAGTTCTCGATGAATGACGCGGCGACCTCGAAGAACATCACCCTGCAGCAGTCCGAGGACAACCTGGACGCAATGATCGACGCCTTCGCCGCCCAGAACCCGGACGTCATCATCGTCCTGCAGACGATGAACAACCTGCCCCCCGACACCTCCCCCTTCAGCCCGCGGGTCAACCTGAACGGCTACTATCAGATCTACCGCGACGTCGCCGCGGCCCGCGGCGCGATTCTCATCGACCACTATCCGAACTGGCTGGACCTCTACACCAACGACCTCTCCACCTGGCAGAGCTACATGGCGGATGCGGTGCATCCGAACGCGACCGGGCAGGCGCAGGTCCTGTTCCCGGAACTCCAGGCGGTCCTCGGGCCTCCGGCTTCTCCTCCTCCCTCCGCCATGGAACCGGTGCTCTTTCGGGATGACTTCGATGGTCAGGCCGGCGATCCCCTGGACGGCACCGTGCCGGACGTCACCCAGGGCTCCACCGCGTGGGTGGCCGACGCCGAATACAAGGCCGACGGCTCGGCGCTGATCAACCCGGCCAATCCATCGCGCCGCGCCTACCTGACCCTCGGTGGCTTGATCGACGACAATCGCGGCAACCCGGACGCCCTCTACACCCTCTCGGGCACGCTCAATGTGCCGACCGGCACCACCGGTATCTGGGAGGCGATCGGCTTCTGGAACGAGGACGCCCCGGCCGAGAACTTCGGGAGCAGTCCGTCAAACGGCACCGCGTGGATGCTGCGCCGCGACAACGCCCAGATCCGGGTGTTCCGCGGGCCGCGAACCGCCAACGGGATCAGCGAAAACACCGCCTCGCCGTACAACACGGTCGGAGCCGTGGATTTCAAGGTCGTCCTCGACCTGACCGACTGGAACGGCACCGACAACTGGGGCAGCGTGATGTATTTCGCCAAGCTCTCGTCCGCTTCCACCTTCACCGAGGTCGCCGCCGGCGAATTGAACGCGGCCAACTCTACCTTCCGCGCGGTCGGTCTCGGCGGCGGTGGCGTGGTCGAGGCGCAGGTCAGTTCGTTCGAGCTGACGAAGCTTGTTCTGGCACCTCCGCGACTCGCCGGTTTCTCCTACGACGAAACCAGCGGCAGTGCCGAGGTGAGCATCGAGGGCCTCCCGAACACCCCCTACAAACTGGTCGAGGCCGACGACCTGGATTTCTCCAATCCCGACCAGGATCCCATCCCGCTGAGCGGGGCCAGCGTCGGCATCCTGTCCGGCAACACCGTCATCACCGACGCCGGAGGCAACGCCACCGTGCAGTTTAAACTCGGGAACACCAGGGACGCCACCTTCCTGAGAGGGGAGTCGGTGCCTTCGCCCCCCTGATCGTGCGGCAGCAACTTGCCCTCCCGCTCACTCCGCCTGCCCACATACCTCGGGCCCGGGGGATTGTGCTGTGGCACGATGAAACTACCGTGGGCCCTACCCAATCCCAATGGGCACGGACTTCGCTGGCTTCCCGTCTGTCTTTCGCTTCACAGACCTCGCAATTTCCAAGGCGATCCAACACGTCGGGCATCAGGCTCAAGCTGTGTTTCCCGGGGCGGTGCCAACTCGCATCACCGCAACCCGGCCACCGGAGAAGCTGTCAGGTGAAGGAGGAGGAAGATCCGGTGAGAAGCGCGAAAGCTGTCCGGATAGCAGACAGGATGACGCGGACTTCGATGCTTGAAATAATGGTGACGGACTGGCTTTTCAACAATCTATCACTATCAGAAGTAGCATCTTTTTCTGTTGGTGATGGCCGTCACCGAAACAGGTGGTGGATCTCAACAAAGCCAGAAACCCCAAGCCCGACCGGATGAAAAAACAAACCCCTGCTCCCGTTTCACCTGCCCTTGGCCGATCGTTCCCAACAAGCACCTTGCGGAGACCGTTGGCGGTTCTTCTGGTGGTGCCGGTCCTCATCGTTTCGGCGCTGGCGGCTCCGCCGGATCTGACCAATCCGGGCGATCCGGCCTACCCCAGTGCCGACACGATCACCAAGACCAGCATCAACCTCGGTCCATCCGGCCTCAAGGGCTGGGTCTATCGCGAAAAGGACCCGAAGGCCTTGCTGGGCGACTTCAACTACACCGGCCAAAGCCGCCAGATCCTGGTGAGTGCCGTGGATGCGGGGTCTCCGGGCAGTCTGGCCGGGATTCAGATCGACGACGTGATCCTGGGGGCGAGTGGGGATGGGTCCACGCCGGTGGACTTCACCGCGGACGCCCGCAAGTCGCTGGCCCTCGCCATCGCCGCCGCCGAAGCCCGGACCACTCCGGAATTGAAGCTGAAGGTCTGGCGCGGCGGCAGCAGTTCGACCTATACCCTGACCTTGCAGTACCTTGGCGCCTACGGTCCGGATGCCCCCGTTTCGGACGCCAAGTGCGACCTGATCGCCGAGAATGCGCGTCAGGCGCTTCTGGCGCAGGACAATCCCGGGACCTGGGGCCTGGGGACTCTTGCCCTGATGGCCCTCGATGACCCGGCCCACCCGGATCACGCCGCGATGAAGGCGCAGATCGATGCCGAGATCGCCCCTCTGATTCCCGTGAACGGCCTGCCGGGTGCCGGCAAGCCCGGTTGGCAGCGCGGACACACGCTGATCACCCTGGCCGAATACTATCTCAACTATGGCGAGCACCCGAACGGCGGGGTGTTCGACGGAATCCAGGCCTATGTCGATGAAATCACTGCGGGCCAAAGCGTGTTCGGGACCTTTGGCCACATCTTCGCCAATTTCCGTTGGCCGGATGGCGACCCTACCCCGATGATGGGCGGCTACGGGGCGATCAACTCGTCGGCGGTCCCCGGCCTCTACGGATTGATGCTGGCGAAGGAATGCGGCGTGACCGACCCGGCGCTCGATCTGAGCATCGAACGCGGCCTGACCTTCTACGGCTCCTACAAAGGTCGGGGCGTGATCCCCTACGGCGAACACGAACCGGCCGCCACGGAATTCACCAGCAACGGCAAGAGCGGTGCCGCGGCGCTGGTCTTCGGCCTGGCCGCCGGCAAGGAGGAGGAGAGCAAGTACTTCGCCAAGATGTCTGCTGCCGGGTTCCGCGAATACGAAACCGGACACACCGGGTGTTACTTCCAGAACTGGTGGACGCCGCTCGGTGCCGCCCACGGCGGGGACGATGCGATCAAGAACTACTTCGCCGAGATCAGCTGGCTCTACGACCTGGCACGCAAGTGGGACGGCAGCTTCGCCTACAACCACATCTACACCCACGACAACTACACCGCGTTCAACAACACGATGCCCTACGTCCTGACCTATGCGCTGCCGCTCAAGCGACTGCACATGACCGGCCGTGGCCGGGCGGCGGGCGTGCTGAACGCGGCGGAGGCCGCCGAGGCACATGCCTCGGGAAGCTATGACGAGACGGCGCGAAGCAAGGCGGAACTGATCGCCGACCTCGGCGACTGGTCGGCGGTCGTGCACGTCCGGGCATCGAACGCCCTGGCGGCCATGACGCTGGATGCCACCGACATCGGAACGCTGCATGCGCTCGCCAGCGATCCAGTGGGCGACTCGCGGGAGGGAGCCATCATGACCCTGGAGAAGGTGGCCGACCCCTCGTCGGCACCGGTGCTCTCCGCGCTGCTGGGCGATCCAGATGCCCACATCCGGCGACTTGCCGCAAAGGCGCTGATCGACAATCCGGCGAAGGACACGGAATTGAACACCGTGCTGGCCGCCGCCGGTGCCTCCAAACGCGCGACCTTCCCGATGGATCCGCGCGACCCGCTGCACCACGACCTCTACCGGATGGGCAACCTGCTGTTCTCCTCCTCGGGAATCCTCGGCAGCCCGGCGAACGGGGTCGACCTCACCGGGGTCGACCGCCAGTTGCTCTATCCCGCGATCGAGGCGATCGCCTACTCCCCCTCGGGGATCGGCCGCAGTTCGTTGAGCCAGTTGTTCGACGCGCTGAACCAGGCGGATGTTG
Source organism: uncultured Verrucomicrobiae bacterium (assembly GCA_937957985.1). Taxonomy (GTDB): domain Bacteria; phylum Verrucomicrobiota; class Verrucomicrobiia; order Verrucomicrobiales; family Akkermansiaceae; genus Haloferula. The sequence continues at coordinate 5,007 of CALGOH010000086.1, read as the reverse complement.
AGGCGCTGGGCGACACGGTGGTGGACTCCGCGCTCTACCGGTCGCCCGCCGATCCGATGTTTGCCGATGGTGCCCGGGTCAAGTCGATGGACGCCCTGGTGCGGTTTGACTACGCCGAGGCGGCGCCGATCGTCGAGCGCTCGATCCGGGCCGACTTCATCTACAATGCCAACCGGGACCTTTACGGCCAGATGCTGCAGGACCTGCAGGCCTTCGCCGGAACCAATGCGCTGGTCAGGCCCGACCCGGAGATCAGGCAACTCTGTCAGGATTTCATCGCCACGCATTCAAACACGTTCGCTGCGGAAAACAATGTGCTCCAGGCACAAATCCTGTTGGATCTGATCCAGCAGGATGACAACCCGCCTGCGCCGACCTACCTCAAGAGCTTCGACTGGGTGGTCAGCGATGCCGCGGAGCTGACCTTGCCGGCGAATTCGACCCGGCTGCGTGCCGGCGTCACCGATCATGCCAAGGGCGAGCTGACCTACACCTGGCGCCAGGTCCATGGCTCCGGCACCGCGAGCTTCTCGGAGAACGGGACCGCAACCGCCAAGGACACCACCATCACCTTCGACAACACCCCGGGCCACTACCTGTTCGAGGTGGCGGTGGTCGATGCCCGCGGGCTTTCCGAGATCACCGGGACGGTGGCGGTGACGCTCTACGACACCGATGGCACGCTGCCCCCGAACCAGCCGCCCACCGCGACCGCGCAGCAGGTGCCCGTGCCGCCGGCGACGCCGACCGCGATCACCCTGGCCGGCAACGACCCGGAGGGCGCGCCATTGGTCTTCACCGTGACCAGCCAGCCCCTTCACGGCTCGCTCTCGGGCACGGCGCCCGACCTGACCTACACTTCCGACGCCACCTACCACACCGGCACGGACCACTTCAACTTCGCCGTGACCGACAGCTTCGGACAGACCTCCCAGGAGGTCACGGTGACAATCACGATCGATCCCGCCCAACTGGAAGTCCAGGTGTATGAGCCCTTCGATTACCCTGCGGGTGCGGGCCTGGCCGGTGCCGCCGGCGGGACCGGCATGACCGGAGCCTGGCAGGATGGCCCGCAAGGTCCGAGCGTGGCCCTTGTCTACGACGAAAGCGGTGGCACCGGGGGAACGCCCGCCTGGGATGGCATCTTCGATGGCTTTCCGATGCAGCCGGTCGGTGGCAGCCGCTACATCGCCGCGGATTCCAACGACGTCTTCGAGGCCTGCCGGCCGCTGGCGCAGGATGCCGGGACCATGGCCGGCCCGGACGGGGTGTTGTGGATGAGTGCGGTCTGGCATTTCCCGAATCACAACTACGGCGCTCATGTCGGGCTGGCCCTGGCGACCGACAGCTTCGCCGACCGCGGCAGGCAACTCGACACCTCGGGCTCCTTCGGCAGCGGTGCGGGCGACGGCATCGGCGTGGGCCGCGGGATGAACTCCTCCGCAAGCAGTCTCACCCCGTTGTTCTTCGATGGCGGTGCGATCGTGGCGGAGAGCGAGCGGCTGGGCGTCTACAACGCCGACTGGGTGGTCGCCCTGGAGTTTGAGTACGGGGCGACCGACACGGTCACCGCCTACGCCTTCCCCGAGGGCCTGACACTGGATGAAGGCATTTTCGACCGTCATGCGACCTCCACCACCCATGTGATCGATGAGAGCACCCTCAACATGCTCACCTTCAGCCAGAACCGGGATTTCAACGCAGTCGACGAGATCCGGATCGGCAGCAGCTTCGCGGCGGTGGCCGGACTGGCGACGTCCACGGAGGATGTCACGGCTCCGACGCCTGATCCGCTGACCTTTGCCATCTCCCCGACGGCCAATGGCGTCGCGATCACGATGACGGCGACCACCGCCACCGATCCCAACGGCGTGGAATATTACTTCACCTGCACGTCGGGCAGCGGCAACGACAGCGGATGGCAGGACAGCCCGACCTACACCGACACCGGACTGAGTGCCGGCACCTACTCCTACACCGTCACGGCCCGGGACAAGAGCATCAACCGGAACATGTCCGTGGCATCCGCCCCGGAGTTCGCCACGATCAGCAGCGTGACGCCGGGACAGATCGCCTGGGAGGTCTTTGACATCTCGGGCAGCGTCACCGATGTCATCACCGCCGGTTCTTTGGTCGAGGCGCATGGCGGCGCGGACCTGGGCACCGGCAACGTGGTCGATGGCAGCACCTTCGACATCAACGGGGTGACCTTCGACGACGGCTTCGTCTTCGACAGCCCGTCGCACCTCGACACCATCGGCAACCGCGGGGGCAGCTACAGCGGTGCCAACGCCGCCTACGGAACCCTGATGTCGATTGCGGACCGCCGGGGCTCCGGCAACGCGACCTTCACCTTCACCGGACTCACACCGGGCAGCACCTACCAGATCCAGGTCTGGCATGGCGACAACGTCAGCACGGCCACGGACAATGGCATGGTTGTCAACGACGGCGGCATTGCCAACACCCCGGTCCCCGGCACGCCGGGGCATGCGACCCTGATCCGGGAAACTTCGGAGGGTGGATACGGGCAGTATGCCATCGGCACCTTCGTCGCCGATTCCACCACCCAGCAATTCCTTGCCCGTGCCTATGGCGGCCTCAACGCGACTCCCAGCGCGCAATCCAACACCACCATCAACGGCTGCCAGCTCAGGCTGACCGCCAGCGCGCCTGATGCGACGCCTCCCACCCTGGCCTCCTCCGACATCGTGGACGACCGGGGCGGGGCCCCGGCAGCGATCGGTGAGGTGGTCGTCTATGAGGTCACCTTCAGCGAGGACATGGACGGCTCGACCATCAGTCACAGCGACTTCGGCAATGCTGGGGCGGCAGCGGCGACCATTGGCACGGTGGTCGAGGTCTCTCCGAGCATCTATCAGGTGCGGATGACGCCGCAGACCACCGGCACGCTGCAACTTCAGGTCAACTCCGGTGCGGCGGTGACCGACCTTGCCGGCAACCCGCTGGACACGGCATCCGCGATCCTCGATGACACCACGATCACCGTGGGGGCGCCGCAGACCACGGTTCCGAATGTGGTCGGATTGGCGCAGGCAACGGCGGAAGCGGACATCGTCGCCGCCAGCCTGGTGGTGGGTGCGGTGACGAGCCAGTACGATGCAGGGGTACCCGCAGGCATCGTGATCAGCCAGAATCCGGGTGGCGGCAACACGGTGGATGTCGATTCCGCCGTGGATCTCGTCATTTCGCTCGGGCCTCCGCTGACCACGGTGCCCGACGTGGTCGCGCAGGCCCAGGCCACCGCCGAGGCGAGCATCGTGGCCGCCAACCTCGTGGTGGGCGCCGTGACGAGCCAGCATGATTCCGGGGTTCCGACGGGAGCGGTCATCAGCCAGAACCCGGCCGGCGGCTCCAGTGTTGCCGAAGGCACCGGTGTGGATCTCGTGGTTTCGCTGGGGCCTCCGCAGACGACCGTCCCCGATGTGGTGGGCCTGGCGCAGGCAGCCGCGGAATCCGACATCGTGGCCGCCAGCCTGGTGGTGGGCACGCTGACCAGCCAGCATGATGAGGCGGTCGCGGAAGGCGATGTGATCAGCCAGACTCCGGCAGGTGGTTCGACCGTGGATGAAGGCACCGCCGTGGATCTCGTCGTCTCGCTGGGCCCTGCCGCCCTGACGCCCGGGGAAATCGCGTGGCAGGTGTTCGACATCTCGGGCAACGTCACCGACATCTCCACGGATGGCACGTTGGTCCAGGCACACGGCGGTGCCGACCTTGGCACCGGGAATGTGGTCGATGGAACCACCTTCGACATCAACGGCGTGACCTTCGACGACGGTTTCGTCTTCGACAGCCCGTCGCATCTCGACACGATCGGCACCCGCGGCGGCAGCTACAGCGGAGCCAACGCGGCTTATGCGACCCTGATGAAGTTCGCGGACCGCCAGAGCTCGGGAACGGCCACCTTCACCTTCACCGGTCTCACCCCGGGCAGCACCTATCAGATCCAGGTCTGGCACGGGGACAATGTCAGCGTGGCGATGGAAAACGGCATGGTTGTGAACAACGGCGGGATGGCCGAGACCCCGGTCCCCGGGACTCCGGGACATGCCACCCTGATCCGGGAAACCGCCGAAGGTGGATATGGACAGTATGCGATCGGCACCTTCATCGCCGCTTCCGACACCCAGCAATTCCTTGCCCGGGCCTACGGCGGCCTCACCGCCACCCCGGTCGGCCAGGCGAACCTCACCATCAACGGCTGCCAGCTCAGGCTGATTGAAAGCGCCCCGGACACGACCCCGCCGACGCTGGCGGGCACCGACATCGTCGACGACCGGTCAGGCTCGGATGTCACCGAGAACAACCCGGTGATCTACACCGTGACCTTCAGCGAGGACATGGATGAGGCAACCGTGGATGCGGCCGACTTCTCGAATGCAGGCAGCGCTCCGGTCACCATCGGCACCGTGACCGAGACCTCACCGGGTGTGTTCAGCGTGGGGGTGACCCCGACTGCCCCCGGCAGCCTGCAACTGCAGGTGTCGGCAGGGGCCATGCTCGCGGACGTGGCGGGCAACCCGCTCGACACCACCGCCGCCATCGTCGACGACACCACCATGACGGTGAACGAGGTGAATGTCGCGCCGGTCTGGACCGCGGACCCCGTCAACGAAGCGGATGCCACCGAGGATTCGGCCTATGCATCGACGCTGGCCGATGATGCAAGCGATGGAAACACCGGTGACTCACTCGAGTTTGCCAAGGTAAGTGGTCCTGCATGGTTGAACGTGGCGCTCGACGGCACACTCTCCGGCACCCCGACCAATGACGATGTGGGTGCCAATGCCTTCGTGGTGAGTGTGACCGACACGTTCGTTCCCACCCCAGTGGAAGCGACCTTGAACATCACGGTGCTCAACACCAACGATGCACCGGCCTTCACCGCCGACCCGATCGCGGGAGCCGACGCCACCGAGGATGCCGCCTACGCCGGGACACTCGCCGGCAGCGCGACCGACGAGGACGGCGACACGCCGAGCT
>CALGOH010000085.1 GCA_937957985.1 uncultured Verrucomicrobiae bacterium | reverse complement strand
GGATCTCGTTGATCTGGTGGCCGACCATCGGGATGGTGATCGCGAGAAGGATCCCACCGGCGAGCAGGAAGGCCCCGAAGGTGGCGATCACGGCCTTGAGCCGGGACATGCCGCGTTTCTGGAACCAGCGGACCACCGGGTCGAGCAGGTAGGCGATGATGCCTGCGACGGCCAGCGGAACGACCACCGGCTGCAGGAAGCCGAGCACCTGGCCGACCAGCCAGATGAAGGCGACGAGCAGCACGCCGAGCACCCCGATCGCGACGGCTGTCGCCGCCCGCCAGAGGGTGCGGAGCTGGAAGGGAGTGGGGTGGCGCTGCATGGAAGTTCCAACTGGGAAGTTCCAAGTTTCAAGCGGTGGAAACCCGGAACGCTGCTCGGTCTAGCAGCTTGGAGGCGGGAAGGGGATGGGAAAATTCACCGGGAGTTGGAGCGGTGCGGGCTGAAGCCCGCGGTCCGTCCGCGGCGTTTGCCGGGATGCCGGGGATCAGCCTTTCGCGATGCGGTCGAGGATGCCGTTGACGAAACGCCCGGAGTCGCTGGTGCCGAACTTCTTCGCCAGTTCGACGGCCTCGTTGATGGCGACCGGGTGCGGGACTTCGGGGTCGTGGAGGATTTCCCAGGCACCGAGGCGGAGGATCGCGCGGTCGATCGGATCGATGCGTTCCGGGGCGAAGTTCTCGATGACGGCGTCGAGCTTCTCGTCGAGCTGTGGTTTCACGGCGAGCACGGCGTCCACGGTGCGATCGGTGTTCCGGCGCAGCTCTTCGATCGAGGTCCTGGACGAGATGATCTTCTTCAGGTCGACCTGGTCGGGGAATTTCTCGGGATGCTCGAGCTGCTTGAGGCGGTCCGAGATGCGTCCGAGGCGGTTGAGCGTGCCGGCGACCGGTTCAAGTTTCGGCCGCAGATCGGGATGGTCGTCGAGCGTGCGGAGGAACTCGGTGCGCGCGGCGGTGAGATCGCGGTCGATGGAGAAGAGCCGGTCGAAGCCCTCGGTGAAGCGCTGGGTGACAAGGTCGGGATCGTCGTCGCGGCGGAGATTTGAAAGCGCGTGCAGGCGGTTGGACCACTCGTGTTCGAGGGTGGCGATGCGCTCCAGCAGTTCGGCGGGGCGTTCCAGTGCGGGGTCGCCGGCGAGGGCATCACGGGCGGCCGGCAGGCGGGTGAGCAGCTCGTCGAGGCGCTCCTCGCGGCCGGCGGCGAAGTGGCGAAGACTTTTCCAAGTGGCGAGGACGAGCGCCTTTCGGTCCGACTCGGTGACGAACTGCCAGAAGGGCTCCCGCAGCTCGGAAGGGTCGGCTCCTCCCTCGAGGTCGGCGCAGTAGAGGAACTGCACCACCGCCTCGCGGATCTGGCGGCGGCTGGGCATGATCAGCGGCTGCGGTTCGGATCGACCGGCATGGTCCGGTTGAGCTCCTGGAAGACGTCGATCATGGCCGCCGCCGCACGCGCGGCCTCGCGGCCACGATTGAGCTTCGACCCGATGCAGCGGGCGTAGGCCTGCTTTTCGTCATCGACGAGAAGCACCTCGTTGATCACCGGGACGCAATGCTCGACGGCGAGCTGCTGGAGCGCGTCGGTGACCGAACGGGTGATCAGGTCGGCGTGGGAGGTGGAGCCGCGGATCACGCAGCCGAGGGCGATCACGCAGCTCGGGGCCTCGCGGGTGAGGATGGTCGAGACCGCGACGGGGATTTCGAAGGCGCCCGGGACGCGGATGAGATCGATGCGGGTGGAGGGCATCAGCTCGCCGATTTCCTCGACGGCGTTGTCGACCAGCGCGTCGGCGAACTGCTCGTTGTACTTGGCGGCAACGATGCCGATCCGGGCCCTTGGGCCGATCGTTCGAGGTTTGGGCGGAAGCGCCGGAGACATGCGGTCCGTATGGGGGGGCGGGGTGGAAATGTCAACCGGAGTGGCGCTTTCCAAGCGCCATGACGGGGCGTGGCGGCTTTCAAGCCGCGGGGTGTGGCGGGGTCGGTTTGAGCGGGCGGGATTTGAACCTTCGGGTGTCCGGCGTCGAATGCGTCGCATGGAAGCCGCTGAGCGGGCCAGCCGGCGGGGAGCGACCAGGAGATCGCCACGCCCTCTCATGGCGCTTCCTCCTTCGCCAAGGCTCCGGCGGACAGGTGGAAAGCGCCACTCCTCAAATGCGGTGCCCCATCCGCTCGCGCTTGGTGGTCAGGTAGCGCTCGTTGTGCGGATTGGAGGGGAGGGCGATGGGAAGCTGCTCGACGATCTCCAGGCCGTAGCCGTCGAGGCCGACGACCTTCTTCGGATTGTTCGTCAGCAGGCGGATCTTTCCCACCCCGAGGTCCTGGAGCATCTGGGCGCCCATGCCGTAGTCCCGGAGGTCGGCGGAAAACCCGAGCTTCTCGTTGGCCTCGATCGTGTCGAGCCCCTGCTCCTGGAGCTTGTAGGCGTGGATCTTCGCCGCGAGGCCGATGCCGCGGCCTTCCTGCCGCAGGTAGAGCAGGACGCCGCCATCCCTCGCGATGTGCTCGAGGGCGGCGTCGAGCTGCCCGCCACAATCGCAGCGTTGCGACATGAAGACATCCCCGGTGAGGCATTCGCTGTGGACGCGGACGAGCGTCGGCTTGCCGGCCTCGATGCCGCCGCGGGTGAGAGCGAGGTGGTGCGAGCCGTCGATCTCGACCCGGTAGAGGTGGCAGTCGAACTCACCGTGGTCGGTCGGGAGTCGGATGGTCTCCTCGCGGGTGACGAGTTTCTCGAAACGGCGGCGGTGCTCGATCAACTGCGCGATGGTGCAGGCCTTGAGATCGTGCTTGCGCTGGAAATCGCCGAGCTCGCCGACGCGGGCCATCGTGCCGTCGTCC
>CALGOH010000084.1 GCA_937957985.1 uncultured Verrucomicrobiae bacterium | reverse complement strand
AGCCGCAGCTTTCGGCCCAGGATTGCGTTCGGTCTCCGAAAAGGCTGATGGCTGTTCTGATCTCGATTGATCAAACCAAATCCACCAAATCAGCCCTGCCAACAGCAGGATGCACATCCCAATGAGTATCCGTGATTTTTTCATTGGGTTTCCGGGTAGTCGGTTTGAACATCAAAAAGCTCCCCATGACGCAATAGCCGATCCCAGGATTCCCAGCGTCTCATGTTGATCGAGCGGAATTGCGCGCTGTGATTCTCGTCATCTCCCTCAAATCTCTGTTCCTGCGTAAATGCGGTCATCGTACCGCACAGCATGCCTGGCGTTTTGTCTGGCGTTTTGTCTTCGTTCAATCGGCGCAAGCCGCACTCGGCACCTCAAAAGCGCGGGGTGTGCCGCAGCGTTCGATAGCTCTTTGACCGGGTGGAGTTCGCCGCTGCGCCAGCCTACGACGGCCGACCACGTCTCAACGCTCGAACGAGGATGACCACCACACCGAGCAGAAGAACCCCGCCGATGATCCATAAAGAAGGGAAAAGCCCCGGGTTCTCCGTATCACTGTCCAGACCCGGCAACTCAGACCTTTCCTCCGGCTCGGGAACACTCGGAGGTTCGATCAACCGGCCGTCCGGTCCCCGGACCTGCCCGTGGATCCGATCAACCTCTTCCTGCCGACCCACCAAGTGACGGTAGGCGTCTTTCCCATCGTAGATCCGTCCGCTGGGCGGATTCAACGAGAGGTTCTCGAACCCCTCGGGTGGGCGCGGGTTGTTCGAGGCCGCCCACGACTCGTCGCGATCCTTATTTCGCGGAAGAAGGTTCCACCCCATCGAAAAGGAAAACGCCCACGGGTAGGCGGTGTTCATGCTGCTCCGAATCGTGAAGTGGAGGGAGGGGTAACGCCCCGTGTTGTCTCCAAATGGAAACGACTCTCCCTCCCTTACCTCTCCCTTGCCTTGGTTCTCCACGAACCATTTTTCGAGGTTTGTCGTCGGTTTCCCGAGTGCGAAATGGACCCTCTTGGCCGTTCTGAAAGCCTCCTCGATCGGCATGAGGTCTCCATACAGATTCAGACTTGAAAGGTTTCCTTTTTCATCCGCATCCATCGACCCATGGGTGATCCTCTGCTGAATGCTCAAGCCCCCCGGGAGGTGTAAAAGAACCTCCTGAGGGCTCAGCATAAATGTCCGGCCCTGGGAATCAGGGAATTCCCTGACAGCCAACCCGGCGTCAAGGACGCTCTCCAAGTCGTGGGAGCGCGTGAAATCAAGCTCTACTAGGTTATCGGAGGGGCTTCTCTGCGCCAGGACGCCCTCCGCAAGATGGAAGAGCCAGATCAGGCACACCGTCAATGGAACCCGCATGATCACCGGAGGGGCGCCACAATGTTGAATTGATCAGCTCTCGTCCGGAGCGGAAGCCCAGCCCAAGCGCGGCGGCTGGGCTTGTCCGTTCCCGTCCAGAGTTTCCACATCCCCACGTTTGGGTCAGTGATCCATTGCCAGCGGTCAGCGAACACGGCGATGTTTCCGTCCGGCACGACGGCTTGGAACGAAGGCCCTCCTGGAACCGGATTGTCCGTCAGCAATGAAAACAACCAAGAAACGGACACGGTTCCAAACAGAGCTTCTGCCTCATCAAGGGCTTCGTAAGTTTCCTTGAGGATTTCCTCTTGCTCACGGCGGAGAAGCTGCTGATTCCCATCGGCGACTGCCGAAAAATCGTTGTCGTCGAAGCCATCGTGAATGCTCCACCATCCTGCGAAAATCTCGTTTGGGATGACACCCTCCTCATTAAGGTGTTCCAGCGCACAAATCCCGCTACTTCGATAAGCGACGAACTGGTAAGCCAAGTCCTCGAAGATATTGATATTGGCTTCGATGAGAAGATCCTGGATCTCCGCGAGGATCGGATCATCGATGATTCCGAACGAGCCGATCGCCAGACCCGAGCGGCCGTTCTGCGCGTCGCTCAATCCCGCGTAGACCGGAGCGCCGGCCAATTTCGCGCGCCCCGCCCAAAGGCACTGGTCCGGTTCGTCGTCGTGCAATTTGGCGTAATACTCGTATACCGAATACAGGTAGGCCCGGTTGTTCAAGAAGCCGTTGCCCACCACGTAGTTGTCGATATCCACAACGCCCGGATTCCAGCCGTTGACCGCGAGTCCGCCCACTGATGCGAGACCATCCAGGTAAAGCTCGTCCCGAACCACCGCCTGCCATTCTTCCCGCGACCATTGGCTGCATACAAGGAACGTTTGTTCATGGCGGACGTCGATGGAGCCTTTCTGCAAACGCCATTCGAGCGTGATCTTCCCCGGCTGGGTTCCCTCCATCCAGAACTCCGCCCCGGCGGGCACCGCGGCGCTCCCGCCATACACGATGCCGACAAGATTGGTTGGCGGCGGGTGCGTTCCGGCGATGCTCCCCAAGATGCTGTACGGTTCAATCATCATCTCGCTGTTGTCAGCCCACGTGGCGTAGAAACGGACCTGGCCCTTTTCGGGTTCGCCGGTTTCCGGATCGTTTTTCTCGATCTTTTTGATCGTCACGGTCGCCCCATCGAAAAAGTCGGAGGGGAGCGTGTCGGGCGGGACGCCGAACCAACCGTCGTGCAAATCGTCGGTCACTACATCTCCCGCCTTGATCCGGCCATCGACGCTATCGCGCTCGGCGATCAGACTGGTGTTCTGCCGATCTTCATTCGCTCCCGTGTCCTGTGGCCCAACAGCTCCGATCCGGCCCTCGTCGAAATCTGAATTCACGGCCAGCACCTCGGGGGCTACCTCCACAGGCAGGAGGAGCTTCGTCAGGCCCGGAGAAGCCTGCGAGGGATCGCGCACCTCGACCAGCCAGGCACCATCGATGTTCGAGTCGATCGGGAAGATTTGCCTTCCCTGGGCGATCAAGTCGGCGATCAACGGGCTAAGGTCGCCCAGCGGATGCAGAATGCCGTTCCTCCAGATCCGGTTGTCTGCCGTCATGCCCGTCCCATCCGGTGCAAAACGAATGATTCCATGCTGCGAGAGCTTGTCGGCAAGGTCCATCGCAGGACCGCCCCCCTGACCCGAGGTCTGCCCCACGAGCACCCGGGCCAGCGCCCCGTCTGCTTTGGCGCACATCACGGTCGCTCCATTGACGAGTTCAGTGATCGAAAGCTGCGTGCAAAGGCCCGCCAGTTCCTCAGGCAGCGCCACACGCTGTCCTTCGTGGTTCCAGAGTTCGGGGCGGAACGGTGTCTGTTCATCATCCAGATCTTCCGCGGTATTCAGCGTCACCCAGCCATTTCGACTCACATCGAACCTTTCGGGGTCTTCGAAAGGCAGGGGATACCAATCATCTCTCGCCGCGTATTCAACACCCAACTGGCTTGCGGGTTCGATCATGAGAAGACGGGAAAAGGTTTCCGATCCGCCGCCGAGGTGCCAGGCCACGATCTGCGAATAGACACAGAAGGATCTGCCTGCTTCATCGATCCCACGCGGCTCGATTCCGAAAGGATCGGGGTAAGAGCCATCGTCCAAAGTTCCCAGATAGTCCGGGGGGCTACCGAACAACGATCGCACCGTGAGACTTGAGGAGCCCCATAGGTCGGTGCCTTCACCCAGACCCAGCAAATCCCGCCCGGTGTTGAAGTGCTTCCAGGACGACCAGGTGATCGTCATTTCTTCTCCCTGGTAAGTTTCCACAATCGGTTCGAAGCCCTCCCTCGGTTCCCATGCCCCTGATGCCCAGATCCCGTTTTCGAATAGCACCTCACCTTTGTCGTTCAGTTCAAGTCCGGGACCCTCTGCAAGCGGCGCTTCAATATCGATGAGGGCATAGGCACTCGCGACCGCTGGTGGCCAGGTGACGTCCGAGTCGCGAGGATCCGCATCCTCTTCATTGATGATGCCGTCGCCATCGAAATCGTCCATGTCGGCACCGACCGCCGCCTGCACCCCGGCCTGGAACGCCTCCAGATTGGTGGTCGGCCCTCCCTGGAATAGGCCGTCGGCGTTGTCTGCCAAGGGGTCGAGGCCATGGGCAACTGCCCATCCATCAGAGATCCCATCGCCCGAGGTGTCGGCTCTCGTCGGGTCCGTGCCGATTGCGAGTTCTACTGCGGCGGACAGACCGTCGCCATCCGCATCGTACAGGGTGGCTGGACCGTACCGAAGGCGGAAGAAGCCACTCGGACTTGGAAGACCACCCAACCACTGGTCGATATCGACCACAAGTTCGTGGTTGGTCCCGATGAATCCATACTCGAATGCCTGCCACTGCTGGAGGTCGGTGGAAACCTCGACGGTGTACCAGAAGTCGCTGCGCCCAAACCACCGCAACTCATGGGTGAAGATGAAATCGAGCGGCGCGAAACTCTCGTTCGCCATGAGGGCCACCCTGCCAACATCATGCTCGTCCTTGTTCGACATCCCGTCGCCGTCGAAGTCAGCGGTCGATGCCTTGCTGGTTCCCAGTTCCAGCGACAGCGGTGAGAAGCCGTGCCAATTCTCGTAGCCATCCTCCATCCCGTCTCCATCGGTGTCGGGATTCAGGGGATCGGTCAGATAGTCATTGATCTCCGCGCCGTTGCTCAGCCCGTCGCCGTCGGCATCAAGCAGCGGGTCCAGTTCGATCTCGAAGCTCCATGGCGACGACATCGCCTGCACCCCGTCGTGGTCGGTCACCACCGCGACGGCGTTCCCGGTCCCGGCAGGCAGCGAATCAACGGAGAGCTGCCACGGAGAGCCGGTCGCCGAACCGGCGAAGCTTCCATTCACATGGAAATCAACGCGCGCGATGTGAGCCGCGCCGAAGGGGCCGCTGTGCGACGGCGATGCCGCCAGCAGGATCTCCCCGGCCTCGACCGGATCGACGACGGTGCCGGACAGCGAGACCGAGGGCGCGCCTTCATCGATGATGTTCTCGTCATGCTCGACCGGGAGGCGAAGACCGACCCAGTAGTTGGTGTAGCCGGTGCCGAGCTGCCCCTGGTCGTTGCGTCCCCACACCCAGATGGTCCCGTCGGCGGCCAGCGCCATGCTCGCTCCCTGGACCCCGAGCCCTCCGGCGGCGACCGCAACGATGTCCTCGAGCAATTCGTCGTCCTCCCGGCTCTTCACCCGCACCGCCGCCGCACGGTCGGTGGTGTCGCCCTGGCCGAGTTGGCCGTAGTCGTTCGCGCCCCATGCCCAGACTCCGCCGTTGAGGTCGACGGCCAGCGTATGGGCGGCGCCGATCGCGACCCCGACGATGCCGGTCAGCGGCTGGCCATCATCGAGGCGCACGACCTGCACCGGCGAGGTCTGCTGGCCATAGCCGCCGGCGCCATTCCCCAGGCGACCGTAGTAGCGATTGCCGCAGCACCAGACCGTTCCCTGCTGCGCGGCGTCATCGGGATCCCAGCGGACCACTGCGGCGTGCTGCTCTCCACCGGCCATGGCGATCACGTGATCGACCGGCGTCCCGTCCGCGAAGCGCATCAACGCGGCCCGCGTCAACTGGATCGTGTTGCCCTGGCCGAGCTGGCCCTGCGAGTTGGCCTCCCAGGCCCCGACCCGCCCCTCTCCCGCCGGCTCTTCCAAGGCATTGGGCTCGCGGGCCATGCCGAAGCCCATGCCGGCCGCGATGCCCCGGATTCCGTCCAGGGGAGGAAACGCCGGGTCGTCGCCACGAAGCACCGGAAGGGCGAAGTAGGTGCTGCCCCAGGTGAGTCCCTGGCCGGTGCGCGCGCTGCCATTCGAACCCCAGGCCAGCACCCCGCCCCCGGCATCGAGTGCCAGTGAGAAGTCCTGTCCGCCGGCGATCGCCTCGACATCCGCCAGCGGTGCCCCGGGACCTTCGAGTACCTCGACCGGCAACGCGGCGCTCGTCCAGGTGCCGTCGCCGAGCGCACCATACAGATTGTAGCCGAAGGTCCGCACCCGCCCATCGGCACCGAGCGTCAGCGAATGATAGTGGCCGGCCGCGATATCCGCGACCCCGCCAAGGTTCGAGACGCCATCCGGCGCAAGCGCCGGAGCGGGAACCGGCTGGTTGCCCGTGGCGAACGAGCCGTTGCCGAGCCTTCCGTTGTCGCGCCTGCCCCACGACCAGACCTTCCCTCCCACGCTCAATGCCAGTCCATGCTGGTAGCCCGACGCCACCGCGCCGGTGATCCGATAATCCCCCGTCGTGACCTCGCTGGCCGCTCCCCCAAGCCATGCCCTCGCCTTGACCACCGCAGAGCGGGCGACCGTGAGGGTTCCTCCCGCTTCCACGACCGGATCAAACACCTCGGGATCGCGACCATCGAGCGTGTAGCGGAGCACCACGCCGGTCTCGGGACTGTCCACCCCGACATCCAGCGCGGTCGGCGAATCGGCCACCTGAGGCGTAAGCACCGGAGCCTCCACTGCCCGGGCCATGCCGCCCGACAGCCCCACCATCACTGCCATCAAACCCGCTGAAACCCGCTGAAACCCGCTGAAACCAACCATCGCGCTATCAAGGCACACCACCGCTCGCGACGGGTCAAGCCGGAGCAGGATACGGGCAATCTTTTCTAGCAGACAGCCCGAACAACGAGCCCTCCGCCCGACAGAGCAAGCGGCTTGGCCGGAATGACACTTCCCCAAGCCGCACGAACGGATGTCCCGAAGGGACGGGCTACCCATAGCCGGGGACTTCGCTGATGGTGAATCAATTCCGGAGGTTTCCGGGCTCATCCGCGTAGAACTCGGTGAAGCCGGAATCGGCGCAGATCCAAGCGGAGAGCGTGCTTTTCCGGCGGCCCTTGAAGAGCAGCGCATCGGGTTTGCGGTCCGCGGCCACCGTCAGCTCGTCTTCGTAGGGTTGGTAATTCCGGTCCAACACCTTCGCATCAGCGATGATCTCGGCGCCACCGCATTTGGGGCAGGTCGAACTCCGCTTCATGGCTTGTCATGCACGGGCCTCCCCATGGCGGTGCCATGGGGACCGGTTCGCAAAGCGCAGCTTTGCGCCACACCTCAGATCTCCGCCACCGGGAGCTGGCCGACCTCCTCGCGGATGCTCTCGGCGAGCGGCGTGGACAGGTAGCGCTCGGTCGACGAGCAGCCGACCGTGACGATGCGCTTGCCGGCGAACTCCGGCCGCGCCGCCACCTGCATCGCAGCCCAGACGTTGGCCCCGGTCGAGATGCCCGCCGGCAGTCCCTCCTCCTGCGCAAGCCTCTGCGCGGTCGCGAAGGCGTCCTCGTTGCTGACCTGGATGGTCTCGTCGATGATCTCGACGTTGAGGTTTCCCGGAATGAACCCGGCACCGATGCCCTGGATCATGTGCGGACCCGGATCACCGCCGGAAATCACCGGGCTGGCGCTGGGTTCGACGGCGATGACCTTGATGTCGCAGCGCGACTTGAGCACCTCGCCGACGCCGGTGATGGTGCCGCCCGTGCCGACGCCGGCGACGAAGGCGGCGATCTCGCCCTCGGTGTCGCGCCAGATCTCCTCGGCGGTGGTTTCGCGGTGGACCTGCGGATTGGCGGGGTTGTCGAACTGACCCGGACCGAACGAACCCGGGTTCTCCTCGATGAGTTGCTTGGCCTTGGCGATCGCGCCGCCCATGCCCTTGGCACGCGGCGTGAGGACGATCTCGGCGCCGAGCAGGCGGAGCAGGACGCGGCGCTCGATCGACATGCTCTCGGGCATCGTGAGGATGCAGCGGTAGCCCTTCGCGCGGGCGACGAAGGCCAGCGCGATGCCGGTGTTGCCGGAGGTCGGCTCGATGATCAGGCCGCCGGGCTTCAGCGATCCGTCCTTCTCGGCGGCCTCGATCATGGCCTTGCCGATGCGGTCCTTGACGCTGAAGAGCGGGTTGAAGAACTCGGCCTTGACGCAGATCTCGGCTCCGAGATCCGCACCGACCTTGTTGAGTTTGATGAGCGGGGTGTTGCCGACGGTGGCAACCATGTTCTGTGCGATGGGCATGGTTCGTTGGGGTTGTCGTTAGATCTGGAAATCGTTGTTGAGCGACTCGAGGTGCAGGCCGCACTCGTATTTCTCGCCGTTGAAGCGGGTCGCCTCGGCGCCCGTCTCGGGTTCTGCCGGTCGCGTGCTGTGCCAGTCGCCCATGGTCACGTAACCCTGCGCCGCAAGCGGATGCGGGGGCAAGCCGCGATCGTGCATGTAGGACGAAACCTGCGCGTCGGCCCAGTCGAGGATCGGATACACCTTCAGGGTGCGCTTCTGCCGCTCGGCGAAGGCCCGGTCGATGCGCGTGCTCGAATGGCTCCGGCGCACGCCGCTGATCCAGACGTCGGCCCCGAGTTCACCGAGCGCCCGGTTCATCGGCTCGATCTTGGTGATCAGGCCGTACTCCTCGAGCGCCTCGCCGCCCTGCTCCCAGAGCTTTCCATGGAGCGCCTCCATCCGCGCCGAGCTCAAGCGGGGCTGGTAGATCCGCAGGTCGGTGCCGAAGCGCTCGACGAGCTGCTCGGCGTAGCGATAGGTCTCGGGAAACAGGTAGCCGGTGTCGATGAAGACGACCGGCACTTCCGGCGCATGGCGGGAGAGGAGATCGAGCATCACCGCGGACTGGATGCCGAAGCTGGTCGAGGCCAGCAGGCGGCCGCCGAAACGATCGGCAAGCAACTGGAGCCGTTCGCCGGCGTTGAGCCCCTCCATTTCGGCCGAAAGTCCGGCCGCCATGTCCGCGGTGGTCTCCATGGTCACTTCGCCAGCGCCTCCTCCTTGATGTTGTGGTGAAAATCCGCACCCTGGACCGTCTCGTTGACGATCCCCGCGCGGATCACGAAGTCGCCGAAGCGCTCGTCGTCGTTCCGCTCCTTCGCATAGCGCTCGAGGACCGGATCGAGCGTCGCGCGGATGTCGGCGGCGTCGAGGTCCTGGCGGTAGAGCTTGCTCAGGCGCTGGCCGGCGTGGCCGCCGCCGAGGTAGAGGTTGTAGCGGTTCGGGCCGCGGCCGACGAAGCCGATCTCGGCGATGAAGGGACGGCCGCAGCCGTTCGGGCAGCCGGTCATGCGGATGGTGATCGCGTCGTGACGCAGTCCCAGGTCCTCGAGCTTCTCCTCGAGGTCGGTGATGACGTCGGGCAGGTAGCGCTCCGCCTCCGCCAGCGCCAGCCCGCAGGTGGGCAGGGCGACGCAGGCGATGGACGCCAGCCTCAGCGCGCTGCGCTCGTGGCTACGGTGCATGCCGTACTTCTCGAGCAGCGCCTCGATCTCCGGCCGCCTCTCCACGGCGACATTGGCGATGATGAGGTTCTGGTTCGCGGTCAGGCGGAAATCGCCCGCATGGACCTTCGCAATCTCGCGCAGGCCCTCGCGCATCGGGTAACCGGGCGTGTCGAGCACCCGCCCGCCCTGGACGAAGAGCGTGTAGTGGAAGTTCCCGCGTTCGTCCTCGATCCAGCCGTAGCGGTCGCCGTTGTCGGTGAACTCGAAGTCGCGGACGACCCCGAGTTCGTAGCCCAGATACTTCTCCAGCTCCGCCTTGAACCAGTCCACGCCGCGGTCCTCGATCGTGTATTTCAGCCGCGCGTGCTTGCGGTCCTCGCGGTCGCCGTAGTCGCGCTGCACCAGCACCACCTTCTCGGCCACGTCGACGACCTGGTCCGACTTGCAGAAGCCGATCACGTCGGCCAGGCGCGGGAAGGTCGCCTCGTTGCCGTGGGTCATGCCGAGACCGCCGCCGACCGCCACGTTGTAGCCGACCAGTTCGCCGTCCTCGACGATGGCGATGAAGGAAAGGTCGTTGGCGTAGATGTCGACGTCGTTGCTCGGCGGCACGGCGATGGTGATCTTGAACTTCCGCGGCAGGTAGGTCTTGCCGTAGATCGGCTCGACCTCCTCCTCCGAGGTCTCGATCTTCTCCCCGTCGAGCCAGATCTCGTGGTAGGCGCGGGTCCGCGGGGTGAGGTGATCCGAAATCTCCTGCGCCGCCCGCAGCACCTCGTCGTGCACCGCCGAAAGATGCGGGTTCGGATTGCACATGACGTTGCGGTTCACGTCGCCGCAGGCGGCGATCGTGTCCATCGCGGTGTCGTTGATCTCCTTGATCGTGCGCTTGAGGTTCGACTTGATGATTCCGTGAAGCTGGAAGGCCTGGCGGGTGGTCAGCTTGATCGTGCCGTTGGCGAACTGGTCGGCCATGCGGTCGGTCTCCAGCCACTGCTTGGGCGTCGCCACGCCGCCGGGCACGCGGATCCGGATCATGAACGAGAACGCCTTCTCCAGCTTGTGCTTGCGGCGGTTCGCCCGCAGGTCGCGGTCGTCCTGCTGGTAGGTGCCGTGGAATTTCAGCAACTGCTGGTCGTCCTCGCTCAGCGAGCCGGTCGAAAGGTCGCGCAGACCCTCCGCGATCGTCCCGCGCAGGTAGTTAGAACGGGTCTTGATCCCCTCGTTCGCCGATAGTTTCTCGTCAGACATGTCCTCTTGAAGTTTGGAGTTCAAAGTTTCGAGTTCAATACACGTCCCGCTGGTAGCGCTTGGTCTTCCTGAGACCATCGACGTAGGCCTCGGCATCCTTGCGGCTCCTGCCGCCCGCCGTTTCCACGACCTCGACCAAGGCCTCGTGGACGTCGTGGGCCATGCGTGAGGCGTCGCCGCAGACGTAGAAGTGCGCGCCCCGCTCGAGCCACGAGTAGAGCTCCTTCGCGTTCTCGCGGATGCGGTCCTGGACATAAACCTTCTCCGGCTGGTCGCGGGAAAAGGCGACATCCAGACGGCTCAGCGCGCCGCTCTTCAGGTGATCCTGCCACTCGAGCTGATAGAGGAAGTCGTAGGAATACCGCTGGTCGCCGAAGATCAGCCACGACTCGCCCCTGGCTCCGGTCTCGGCGCGGTGCTCGACGAAGGAACGGAAGGGCGCGATGCCGGTGCCCGGGCCGATCATGATGATCGGGGTGTCGTCCGAGTGCGGCAGCCGGAAGTTCTTGTTCTCGTGCGTGTAGACCTTCACCGGCTGGCCGGTTTCGACGAGGTCGGAAAGATAGGTGGAGGCCACCCCTTTCCTCGCCAGGCCGTGGGCCTCGTAGCGCACCGAGGCGATGGTGAGATGCACCTCGTCGGGATGGGCCAGCGGACTCGATGCGATCGAGTAGAGGCGCGGCGGGAGCTTGCGCAGGAGGCCCACCAGATCGGTGGCGGAAATGCCCTTGGGCAGGAAGTCCCGGAGCGCATCCGCCACCCACCGACCCCAGAGGTAGTCCCTCAGCGCGTCCTTCGATCCGTCGTCGAGCAGCTTCTCGAGCTTCGGGGACTTTGCCACGGCGTTCAGCTTCTTGAGGATCGCCTTGGAAAGCGTGGTGATCTCGAGGTCCTCCCGCAGGGCGTCGGCCAGCACCTTCCCGCCCTCGCCCTTGATCTCGACCTTCTCCGTGCCCCGCAGATTGGCCGCCTTGAGCAACTCCTCGACCATGTCGGGGGCATTCACCGGCACGACCGCCAACGTGTCGCCGGGAAGGTAGCCGAGGCCCGATCCCTCCAGCGACAACTCGTAGTGCCAGGTCTCCTTCTTCGACCCCTCGCCGTTGAGCAGCACCTTCTCCAGCAACTCGGAGCCGAACGGATTCTTCTTTCCGAAGACGGACGGACCGGAGGGGATCACGATCATCGGAGCTTCACCGGCGGCCGCCGGAGCGGTCCCGAGCGCCTTCAATGAGGCGTCGAGCCACGATGCGTGGTCCTCCTCGAAATCAACATCGCAGTCCTGCCGGGCGAGGATCCTCTTCGCGCCGAGCTTCTCGAGCCGGGCGTCGATCTCCTTGCCCGTCTTGCAGAACTGCTCGTACGAGGTGTCCCCGAGCGCGCAGACCGAGAACTCGACGCCGGAGAGATCCACCGCCTCGTTCATCAGGCCGTTGTAGAAATCCGTGGCCGTCTCCGGCGGATCGCCGTCGCCCCAGGTGCTCACGATCACCAGCAGCTTGCCGGCCTTGGCCAGATCCGCCGGGGCGAGGTCGGCCATGTTCTTCACGCTCGGCTTGAACCCGCGCTTCTTCGCCTGCTTGGCGCTCATGTCGGCCAGGCCTTCGGCATTGCCCGATTCGGTGCCGTACAAGACCAACAGCGGCTCGGCCTGAGCCGGTGTGGCGGGGGCGGGCACCGACGTCTCCGCCGACAGGAAACCACCCAGCCACAGGCGCTGGCCCGGCGTCAGACCGGCCAGCAGCGCGTCCAGCGCCGACCGCTCTTGCGGGGTGAGGGGAGCATGCTCGGGAATCATTACATTATTGATTTACCTAAGATTGTAATCTTTCGCGCCGGAGAGTCCACCGTCCGGTGCCTGACTGCAAGTGGTTTTTCAGGCAGGGGCCGTCGGCGGATCCGGGGGCCGAGCCGACCGCACGATTTACAGCCTGGCGTTGCCGACTCGCCACCTCCGTCTCCCCGATCTTACCAGCGTATTTTGTTTCGTGTGTTTCTTTTCGCCTAATTGGAAAATCGAGGGGCCGATTCCAATTGGGTCTCCGTCAATTCGCGCCTTTGTTCCGCGCGGTCGCAGAGACCCTGAAACTCAACCAACTCCTGACATGAAACACACCCTTCCATCCCTTGCCGCACTCGCCCTCGCCTACCCGGCCTTCGCCGGCAGCATCGAAACCTCACCGGTGCCCGCCTCCAACGGCGGCGACTGGGTCTACGATCTGAGGCGACCGATGACCAATCCGACGCTCTTCGACCTCGCGGTGCCGTCGACCAACATCCGGCCGATCTTCGCCTACCATGCCCTGCCCGACTTCGTGAACACGACCGCGGGCAACCTGCCGGTGGGGGGAGACGTCCAGGTCTACGCGCTGCAGTTCGAATACGCGCTCACGGACCGGCTTTCGATCGTCGCCACCAAGGATGGCTACATCGACTTCAATCCCGATGCGACGCTGTCCGACCAGTCCGGTTTCGCCAACCTCGGGGGCGGACTCAAGTATGCCTTCATCCTCGATCCCGAGGCGGGGCACGCGCTCAGCGGATCGATGACCTTCGAGTTTCCCACCGGGAACTCGGACGTCTTCCAGGGAGCCGGGGACGGGGCGGTGAACCTCATCCTCTCCGGCGTGAAGACGCTCGATGATTGGCAGTTCGCCGGCGGCGCCGGGGTGAGCCTGCCGTTTTCCGGCCAGCAGTCGACCACCGGCTTCCTGAGCACCCACGTCAGCTACGAGGTGACACCCTGGTTCATCCCCCTGGTCGAGCTGAACTGGTTCTCGGTGATCGATGCCGGCGACGGCCGTCGCGCCTTCAACGGCCAGGCCGGCGGCGTGGTGCCGGTGATCGCCGAATTCGAGGGCAGCGACTTCTTCAACATCGGGGCGGCCAACGCCGACAACAACCGGCATCTGGTGACCGCCGCGGTCGGCTTCCGCTCGAAGATCACCGATCGGATCCAGACCGGCGTGGCCTACGAGTTCCCCCTCACCAGCGAGGAGAACAGCGTGATCGAAAGCCGCCTCACGCTCGATCTCGTGTGGCGCTTCTGAGCGCCCACCCGCCTTTCAGTCGTCATGTTGCCGTGCGAAGCCGTCTCCGGGAAACCGGAGGCGGTTTTCGGTCCGCCTACCCCGCCCAGTTCCAGTTCATCTCGACCTCGATGTCGGGATGGATGCTGTGATGGACCGGGCAGCCCCGGCCGGTGGCCTCGAGGAACGCCCGCTCCGGATGATCCGGCGGCAGCGGCACGACGAGATCGAGCTCGAGCCGGGCGATGCGCCGCGGGGTGTCGGCCGACATGATCTTGCGCACCGTGATCCTCGTGCCCTCGAGCGGGATCTCCTTTCGCCGCGCGGCGATGCCCATCACCGTCGCCATGCAGGCGCCGAGCGCGGTCGCCACCAGGTCGGTCGGCGAAAAGGCCTCGCCGCGGCCGTTGTTGTCGACCGGGGCATCGGTCGCGATCTCCGATCCCGAGGGACCGTGGACCGCCCTGCAGTGGAGTTCCCCTTCGTAATCAATCTGGATCTGGACCATCGTCTTCTTCGGTTGAGTCTTCCTCCGCGTCGGCCTCGGGATCGTCCTCCGGTTCCGTCGGTTTCTTGGCCAGCACCACGCGGAAGCCGTAGGTCGGATCGACCGCATCAGGAGGCTGCGGGTTGCGGGAACCGATGTAGAGATCCTTCTCCTGATAGCTCCGCCAGCCGCCACCGCGGAGCAGGCCGTTTTCATCGGTGAGCCGGCTGTAGGAATCCGAAACCCACTCCTGCGCATTGCCGCACAGGTCGAAGATCCCGAGCTGATTCTGGGTAAAGCTGCCGACCGGCGAGGTCGCGGCGAAGCCGTCCGCAAACCCGGGCACGTCGCCGAGATTGCCGGCACCCGCCGGGGGCGGCCAGATCTGGCCCCAGAAGAACCGCTTCACCTTGTCCTTGTCCCGCTTCGCGGGCGAGGTCCCCTTGATTTCCTTCACCCCGGCGAGGAACGACCACTCGAGGTCCGTCGGCAGGCGATACTCGAGCGAGCGGGTCAGCCGTTCCTCCGACAGCTCCTTTTCGGTCAGCCAATCGCAGAACGCCCGGGCCTCCGTCCGCGACACCGACACCACCGGGTGCTGGTCGTCGCCCGCGGGATCGGCCTCGAAGGGCCAGTCCGCCGGCGGCGGCATCCGCTGGCCCATCGCCTCGGCATAGGCGCGGAAGTCGGAACGCCGGGTCTCCCACACCGAGGCCATCCAGCCCTCGCCGGCCGGCACCAGGCGCATCCCCAGCGAATTCTCCCAGGGCTGGTCGGGAACGGCGCTCATGTTCGGCTGGAGCTTCAGCGAGATCTCCCGCGTCTGCAGCGGCTTGAGCTCGAATCGGCGCGTCTCGGACTTGTAGCCCTCCAGCGAGGCCATCAACTCCACCTCGCCCGGCCGGATCTGCTCGAGCAACAGCGGTCCGTCCGTCGAGCCCTGCATCACGCCGTCGAGATAAATCTCCGCTCCGACCGGCTCGCTGCTCACCATGATGCGGCCGTACGGGATCCGCTGGACGAACACGCGGAAAGGCTTCCATCCCTGCTTGCGAGCGGGGCCGCTGAGCTGGTTTTTCGGAAAGTCGTCCACGAACCGCGGCACGGCTTCGTGGTCCTCGGTCAGGTATCCAAGCTCGATCCCCGTCCGCACCAGCCACACGCAGTAGGCCATCGCCTCGCCCTCGCTGGTCACCACCACCCGCCGCTTGCGGCCCGCGTCGTCGATCTCGATGATCTGGCCCACATTCGCGGGCCGTTCGGTGGCGGCGAGGTAGGCGTTCCATGCCTTCTCGCTCACCGGCCTCACGCTCTCGTGCGCCTCGCCGAGCGGACGATAGTCCTCACCGAGCTGGTCGTTCCAAGGCTCGTTGAGCGCGGGCGGCGCATAGACCTTCAGTGCCGCGGAAACGACGAGCGGTTCCTCGGCGGCGGAGGGCGGCACCTCGACGGTCACCTCGTACGGCCGGTAGCCGTCCCGCAGGATGCGCAGCGAGACCTCTTCGCCGACGACGCAGTCAAGCACGTCGGTCGGCGTCCGGCCGATCAACTCGCCCGCCCCGGAAGCACCATCGACGACCTCGATCACATCGGCGCCATCCGGCGTGCTGGTGACCTTGAGGAAGGCCTTGCGCGGAGGCTCCGGCCTGATCACCGGCGGCGCCAGGCCGAGCTTCTCGGCCCATGGTCCGCGGTGGGCGGCCTCCCAGCCCGCCCACGCGAGACCGCCGCCCAGCAGCAGGGCGAGCAGGATGCCGCCCACCGGCTTCCGGCGGCGCCGGCGACGCCCGGTGCGCAGCAGCTTCATCGCCTCCGCCAGCTCGCCGGCGGTGCGGATCGTCCGCCGCGACACGTGCGGCTCGCAGACCTCGCAGATGATCTGGTTCAGGGCCAGCCACTGGCGCCGGTCCGTGCCCGTCGGGATCTCATCCGGCAGCTCCGGGAAATCGAGCCGGTCCTTTCCCGTCGCCACCTCGTAGAGCACCTTGCCCAGCGAGTAGACGTCGGCCTGTGCCGAACCCGGCCCCTCCGGCGGCACGAAGCCCTCGGTGCCGACGAAGGTCCGCTGGCCCCGCGCCGCGACCAGCCCGATGTCCGCCAGCTTGGCCTTGCCGTTGACGAAGATCACGTTCGAGGGCTTCACGTCGCGGTGCGCGAGACCCCGCTCGTGAAGATGGTGCAGCGCCTCGGCCAGGCGCTCGCCGACCTCGATGCAGAACCCGGTGTCGAGGGGCTTGCCGCCGGCCCGCTGGACGTCCGACCGCAGCGTCCGCGCCTCGTACTCGATCGGATTGATGTCCCCACCGCTGACGACGTCGTCGCCCAGCTCCATCACGTAGTAGTAGAACGCCGGACCATCGAGGCTGCGGCCGACATGCAGCACGTTCACCAGCCCCGGATGGTCGCGCGAGATCGGCTCGTACTTGAGGATGCCCTCGAACTCGCGCTCGAAAGATTTCTCGTCCTCGAAATCCTCCCGCCACAGCACCTTGACGGCCCGCAGGGCTCCGGTCACCCCGCGCGCCAGCCAGACCTCGCCATAGGCGCCGCCACCGATCCGGCGCAGGACCTCGTGGTCCGGAATCTGGGGGTCAGGACGGACTCTGGTCGTCGGCATTCTCTTCGAGGCGGGCTAACTCCCTTTTCAATACAGCCCCGACGCGGTGCTTGGCCAGATAGACTTGGGCCATGCTGACATTGAGGCGCTTCTGCACCTTCTTGGCCTCCCACTGCTTGACCACGTAGTAGTCGAAGATCTGGTACTGCTTCGGCGAGACCTGGGCCTTCACCCGCGCCAGCGCCGCGTCGGCGATGTTCTTCTTCCACTCCACGTCCCACAAGCGCTCGAGCAGGTCCCCCTTCGGATCCTCGAAGCGGTCGATCACCGCCGTCTTGCGGTCGTCCATCCAGTCGCCGCCCGCCATGGCGGTGTCCTTCTTGCGCTTGCGGAACTGGTCGTTGATCCGCCACCGCGTCATGTTCATCAGCCAGGTCTTGAAGGAACCCTGGTTCGGATCGTAGAGCTTCTTCTTCGACTGCTTGGCGATCGAGAGAATCGTTTCCTGCACGCAGTCGTGCGCCTCTTCCGGACGCAGGCCCGCCTTGATCGCGACGGCGTAGATCAGGCGCCAGTAGGTCTGGTAGAATTCGTCCCAGGTCCGCTGGTCCTCCCAGTTGTCGAGGCGCGCGATCAGGCTCTTGCGCGTCTTCTCGTAGGCGTCCTTCAGCACCTTGTTGCGCTCCTCGTCGGCCGCCTTGTCGTCGTCCTCGTTGTCGTCCTCCGTGTCCACCTTTCTGGCCATCAGGATGGCACATAACACGGAACCGCGGGCTTGTCTCCCGCCGACTCACCCGGGACCGGATTTTGTCATCAGTCCCTGACCTTTCGGACATGCGAACCAGCGATCTTCCTCTTTCCCCGAAACCGGATGCTTCGTAGGTTTGCAGGGTTCATCCCGTGCGCATTCACCCATGCCACCCGCACCCCCCACCCCCCACCCGTCCCGGCAGGTCGAAAGAATCCGGGAAATCCTTGTCGGCCGGCAGATGCAGTCCGTCGAACAACGCCTCGAGCGCCTCGAATCGCGGCTCCAGCCGATGCCGGTCGAGTCCGCCGACGCCACCTGGTCGCGCGACCTCGAATCGCTCCGCCGCGAGTGCCGCGAGGCCAGCGTGACGCTGCGCGACGCCTTCGATGCCGAGCGGCTCCGCCAGCAGGAGGTAACCCAGAAGCTCGCCCGCCGGATCGAGAGCGTGGCCCGCAGCCGCGAGGATGTCGCCGAGGAAGCGCGCCGCGCCGTCGATGCGCAGCTCCGCCCCGGTTTCGAGCGCTGGCAGCAGCAGTTGTTCGACCAGCTCCGCGACCGCGAAAGCCATCTGATCGGCCAGCTCCGCGAAGAGCTCGACCGCATGCGCGCCTGGATCCGCGAGGAACTCTCCGAGCGCGCCGATGCCGACCGCCTCCACCGGGCCTTCGAGCGGCTCGCCGCCTCGGCCCGCGAGATCGCCGACAGCTTCCCCACCCGATCATGAGTTCGCTCGCCCTCCCCCCGCTCCCCCTCGGCGTGCCGGTCGGCGGCCCCGCGCGGTCACGGCCGCTTCCTGGCATGCCGGCCGCCTCCGCCCCGCTCCCGGCGAAAGCCCGCCCCCGCCCCGTGCTTCGCGAACCGCTCGCCACCGAGCCGGCCGAACGCCGCGAAATCCCGCCGTCCCGTCCCGACCTCAGCCCGCTGCCCGAGCCGTCGCGCCAGGGCACCCGCGACTACTTCGACCGTGAACTCGCCGAGGCCCTGCGTCCCCTGGTCGGCAGCGGCGCGGCGCTGCCGAATCCCGATGACTTCGAGACCCTCATCCGCGCCGCCTTCCGCCGCACCCTCGCCGAGCACACCGGCGGACCCTTCGACCCGCCCGGGCTCTGGCACCGCGCCATGTGGCGCCTCGACGCGCTTTTCAGCAGCCGCAGCTACGAGGAAACGGTCGATGAAAGGATGCGGCGCTTCCGCATCGAGGAAATCCACCTCCTCGATCGCCGCACGTTCGGCCCCGTCTCCTTCGCCAGCACCGATCCCGGCCGCCACGCCGATCCCCGCAAGGTCCTGGGCACCGGCGGCCGCATCGCCTCGATCCTCGCCGACGATCCACCCGACGATGCCTGCGAGAGAACCTTCTCGAAGAAGCTCCGCGCCATGATCCGCCCCGGCGAGTTCTCCTTCCTCGTCGCACTCGTCCGCGGCCGGCCCGATCCGCTGGCGGGCAGCGATCTCGACTACGCGCTGCACCGCATCGAATCCCGGTTCGCCGGCCCGCTCGCCGACGGCGAACCGCTGCTCCAGGAGATCCAGCCGCTGCTCGAGGAGTGCCTTCTCATCCACTCGCCGCCCGCCCGCATCCCCAACTGACCGGGATTTCCCGAGCAAGACCACCCTTGACCGCAACCTAGGGGCGGACTACGCCTCGCGCGCATGGGATTTGATTCACTGGGTCTGGCAGAGACCGTCCTTCAGGCCGTCCGCGAGTCGGGCTACGAAAACCCGACCCCCATTCAGGCCCAGGCGATACCGCTGGTGCTGGAAGGCCGGGACGTGATCGGCGCGTCGCAGACCGGCACCGGCAAGACCGCCGCCTTCGCCCTGCCGACCCTTTCGAAGATCGAACCCACCGGCAAACCGCGCATCCTCGTCCTCGAGCCGACCCGCGAGCTCGCCCACCAGGTCGCCGAGCAGTTCGAGAAATACGGCAAGCACGCCGGCACCAAGGTCGCCCTCCTTTACGGCGGCGTCGGCTACGGCACCCAGACCGACCAGCTCGCCAACGCCGACATCGTCGTCGCCACCCCCGGCCGCCTCGTCGACCACTTCTACCGCGGCACCATGCGCTTCGGCGAGATCCAGACACTCATCCTCGACGAGGTCGACCGCATGCTCGACATGGGCTTCCTCCCGCAGGTGCGCAAGATCGTGAATCTCTGCCCGTGGGAGGGCCGGCAGACGCTGTTCTTCTCCGCCACCATGCCGCCGGCGATCCAGACCTTCGCCCAGTGGTGCCTCACCGATCCCGTCGAGGTCGAGATCGCCCGCCGCTCGGTGCCCGACAGCGTCAACCACGCCTTCTACCCGGTCTCCATGGACCAGCGCGACGAACTGCTCATCGCCCTGCTCGACCAGACCGACTACCATTCGGTGATGATCTTCACCCGCACCCGCAAGGAGGCCGACCAGGTCTGCCGGATGCTCGCCGACAAGGGCCACCCGAAGGTCATCGCCATGCATTCCGACATCGCCCAGGCCGACCGCATGAAGGCGCTGGCCGGCTTCAAGGAGGGCAAGTACGAGGTGCTGGTCGCCACCGACGTCGCGGCGCGCGGCATCGACATCTCCGACGTCTCGCACGTCATCAACTACCGCGTTCCCGAGAACGCCGAGGACTACGTCCACCGCATCGGCCGCACCGGCCGCGCCGAGGCCACCGGCGACGCCTTCACCCTGCTCACCGCCGACGAACTCGACTTCGCCAAGTCCGTCGAGGTCTTCGTCGACAAGACCATCCCGCGCCGTAAGCTGGACGGCTTCGACTACATCTACACCGCCCTGCTCGACGAAGACCACAAGCCCGTTCGCAAGAAGCGCAAGGGCGGCGGCAAAAAGCGCCGACGCTGAGGCCATGGACGGACACGCCACGCGAGGCTCACCACTCGGTTGCTTCACCGGCGTCCTCTCCACCGTCCCGCTCGGCTTCGCGACCATTTCCGGCTACGGGCTGTGGCGCTTGTGGCAAACACCGCCCGGCGATAGACCCGAGGGTGCGCTCGGCGTCCTGCTCGGAAGCTTTACCGGCGGGCTCGCGTTCTTCATCCTCCTCTCCTGGCTCAGCCTCCGTATTCTCCGGACCACGAACTGGAAGACTTACGATCCGGGAAACGACACCTCGCTTCATCACTGAGTCGCAAATCGCCGGGATCGCTCGGGTTCGAGGCCTGGCACTTGGAACTTCTCACTTGGAACTTCAGCCGTGCGCGTCCTCTCCATCGACCCCGCCATCCGCAACACCGGCTACGCGGTCGTCGAGGGCGACCACCGGCAGGCGAAGGTCATCGCCTACGAGGTCATCCGCATTCCGCAGCAACTCTCCCAGTCCGGTGCGCTGGCCGCGGTCCGCACCCACATCGCCAACGTCATCCGGACCCACGAGCCCGACGAGGTCGCCGTGGAAGGCATCATCTACGTCCAGTCGCACCGCACCGCGATCAGCATGGGAGCCGCGCGCGCCGCGACCCTGATCGCCGCCGCCGATGCCGGGCTGCCCATCTACGAATACGCGCCGAGCAAGGTGAAGCAGGCGGTCGTCGGCAACGGCAAAGCCGACAAGGCGCAGGTCGCCTTCATGATCCGTGCGCTGCTAGGCCTCGCCGAAACCCCGCCCCACGACGCCGCCGACGCCCTCGCCATCGGCCTCGCCCACCTCCAGGCCTCCGATCCCCTCAAGGCCAGAGCCCTCGACCGCCATCCCATTTAAGTTCCAAGTTCCAAGGTCCAAGGTCCGCCGAAGCCCAAGACCCGGCCATCCCTCTCCCACAGGGCCAAAGGCCCGACAGATACCAGCCTGGGGTGAAGCCCCAGGAATGGGCCCCACCTCGAATCCCGAGGGCTGAAGGCCCGGCCCATGCGTCTTCCGCCCTGCTTTCCCCCCCGCATCCCGCCTCAAACTCACCGACCGCCCCGGAGCACTTTTTACTTTCCACTTTTTACTCGGCACTCGCCCCGCCCATGCAGATCCGCCAACTCACCGCCCCGCTCCCCTACGCCGAGGGCCTCGATCTCCAGGAACGCACCGCGGCCTCCATCCTCGACGCCACCGGCCCGGAAACCCTCTTCCTCCTCGAGCACCAGCCCGTCTACACCATCGGCCGCCGCCGCGACCAAAGCTCGCTCCGCGAACGCGACAAGCTCCCCGCCCCCGTCTTCGAGATCAACCGCGGCGGCCAGGCCACCTACCACGGCCCCGGCCAGCTCGTCGGCTATCCCATCCTCGACCTCCGCCGGCGCGGCAAGGATCTCCACGACCACCTCCGCCGGATCGAGGAATCGCTCATCCTCACCTGCCGCGACTTCGGCATCGATGCCGGTCGCCGCGAATCCATGACCGGCGTGTGGATCGAAAACCGCAAGCTCGCCTCCATCGGCGTCGGCGTCTCGAAATGGATCACCCGCCACGGTTTCGCCATCAACATCACCCGCGAATGCCTGCTGCCTTTCTTCGCCATCACCCCCTGCGGCATCGACGGCGTGAGCATGACCTGCGTCGAACAGGAGGCGGACCGCCCCGTCAGCGTCGCTGACTTCGCGGAGGCCTACCTCCCGCACTTCCACGCCGCGTTCGCATGATCCGCCTCCTCCCGCTGCTCGCCCTCCTCCTCGCCGCCTGCGCCCCCCAGCAAAGGAGCGCCGATGATGAAATCGGCACCGCGGAGCCCGGGCGAAAGGACCGCGCGACCCCGGTCGCGCAAAACCCACCTCCTCCGCCGGAACCTCCCCGGCCCGAATCTCCCGTCCGCGCCTCCCGGTTTTCCAAGACCACCCTCGCCGGCATCTCTGTCGAAGCCGTCGCCTTCGACTCCCGCAGCCACCAGCTCGTCGTCGCCGACCAACCGGGCGGCCCCGGCTCCCGCTGGCCCGACGCCCGGGCCGCCGGACGCGCCCTCGGCGGTCTCGCCGCGGTCAACGGCGGCTTCTTCACCCCCGAAGGCGCCCCGCTCGGCCGGGTCACCGCCTCGGGAAATTCCACCGGCGGGATCAACCGCGCCTCGTCGCTCGGCTCCGGCTTCTACGTCGAAAAGCAGGAACGCCCGAAACTCATCCGCCGCGATCGGTTCTCCGGCGGCACCCAGGCACTGCAGGCCGGACCTTTCCTGGTCGAAAACGACCGACCCGTCGCCGGTCTCAGCCGGAAAGCCTCGTCCGCCCGCACCTTCGTCGCCACCGACGGCCGCCACGGCTGGATCATCGCCCGCACCGGCGGCTGCTCGCTCGCCGACCTGGCCCGGGCGCTCCACGGCGCTTCCATCGGCGGCGTGACCATCGAAACCGCCCTCAACCTCGACGGCGGCCGGTCCTCGGAAATCTGGGTTTCCGACGCGATCCCCGGCGGCGGAACCCTGACCCGACCGCTGTGGAACAAGCCGGTCCGCAACTTCCTGATCCTCCGCCCGCGCCACTGACGCATTGACTCGCCGACCAAGCATTTTATGCTCTTGGCAGTCTCCGGGGTTTCCTCCCGCCCTCCGTTCCCGAATCCGCCCATGACGCTTCGTTTTTCAAGCTGGATTCCGCTCGTCCTCGTCCTGAGTTCCTGCGGCACCATGACCGCCATCAAGGATGGCACCGTGGCCGGCGTGAGCAGAATGGGCGAGGGCATCGGCAGCGGTTTCGGCAAGGTGACGGACCTCGCCACCTCGCCCTTCAAGCCCGGCGTCCCGGTCGTCGAGGCCCGCCAGGACGAATGGAAGGAACTCCCCAGCGGCCACGAACGCGCCCTCGCCTACCAGGAAAAGCAGCGCCAGCGCCGCTTCTGGATCTTCGGCCCGCCGGTCGATTTCGAGGAACCGGAACTGCCCGACGACGTGGGCTCCACCGAGATCAGTTTGCTCCCGGAAAAGGTCGATTAATCCGAAATGAGAGGCCCGCAAATTTTCTTGTAAACCGCCCCGCCGGATTCGACATTTCCAGCTGAAATTCACTGCAAACCTATGAAACGTTCGCTTACAGTCGCTCTTTGGACTGCGGTCTCCATTTTGATGCCATCGGCTTACGCTGCCACAGGCTTCTTCGGAAACACGTTTTTCGTGGCCAACGGCGGGACCTTCTATGATGTGGGATCGACGTCTACGGGAAACCCTGACCTGTCCGCGGGGTTCGGAGACCTGCCAGAGGGTGGAACCTTCACGGTCAACGGCTTTGAGTTGAATACATTTGAGGACAACGGTTCGGTGATCACTCACATGAACATGTTTTGGACAGTGGATAATTTCGCCAACACCCACCAAATCCAGATATTCCCTGCCCCTTCGAAATCAGGTAATAATCGCTTTTGGCAGATCACGTCCGGCACGCAAAACATGCTGAATAACAACGGTATTGGTGACATAGCACCCGGAAACTATAATCTACAAATCTACTTCGAAGGGTACACAAAAGGCGTTGATAATTTTGGAAATATTTTGATCAA
>CALGOH010000083.1 GCA_937957985.1 uncultured Verrucomicrobiae bacterium | reverse complement strand
TGCACGGTTCGGAGGGAGGGGCGGCGCAAACCAATGCGCCGTCCCTACCCCTATCTTTTTCCACCCCGTTGTTTTCAATCCACCGGCGGCACGCCCTCGTCGTAGACGTCCGTCGCGCCGGGGCCGGCGTTGTCGGGAGCGAAGACGGATTCGGAGGTGCCCTCGTGGGTGCGCACGAGGCGCAGCTCGCGGGGCTCGAAGCCGCGGATGCTGGCGGTGACGAGGATCTCGCCCGGTTCGCGCTCCTCGTTCTTCTTGATCACGTCCTCGCCGGTCGTCGCGGTGAGGATCACGCGGGCGAATCCGTTGAAGGTCTTCACCGTGCGCGACTGGAAGGGATGGTGACTCAGCGGGTCACCGTTGTGGACACCGAGGATGCGCGCCGGGCCCTGAATCCGGATCGAAACCCAGCGCTCGCCCTTGGGATCGAAATTCCCCTCGGCGTCCTCGACGCGGATCGTGAGGTAGGCGAGTTCGCGGTTTCGCGGGTCGAGCTCGACCTGGTCGGTCTCGAAGGCGAACTGCGCGGGAGCCCCGGCGGTGCGGATGCTGGCGGTGGCGATCTCCTTGCCGTCCTTGCGGGCGATCGCCTTCAGCTCACCCGGCGCGTAGGGGACCATCCACTCGAGGTGGTAGGGATTCTCCTCGCCGAAGGTGCGGACGCCGAGCGATTCGCCATTGAGGAAAAGTTCGGCCTCGTCGCCGGTGGTGTAGGCGTGGACGGGAATCACGGTCCCCTCCTTGCCCGGCCAGTTCCAGTGCGGGAGGATGTGGATCATCGGCCCGTCCGTCCACTGGCTACGGTAGAAGTAGTAGGTGTCCTTGGGGAGGTTGCAGAGGTCGATGACGCCGAAGTTTCCGAGCACCCGTGGCCAGCCGCCCGACTCGCCGATGTAGTCGAAACCGGTCCAGCGGAACTCACCGAGGACGTAGGGCAGCGTCTTGGTGAGGTGCCATGAGTCGCGGGCGTTGATGCGCACCCCGGCGTTGTCGTAGGACGACTCGTACCAGGCGTCGGTCTCGGGGAAGACCTCGACTTCGGTGAGGTTGGGGATGATGTGGGTCTTCTCGCGGTAGTTGGTGTGGGTGCGGTACTCGCCGCGGGTCTGCAGCGAGTGGGGCACCTCGGAGGCGTAGATGATGCGGTCGGGAAAACGCTCGTGGTCCTCCTCGTAGCGGAAGCACGAGCCGCCGCCGCCGTTGTAGCCGACGATGTCGAGGTGTTCGAGGAAGCCGGTCTCGTTGGCGGTATGGATGTGGTTGATGCCGGCGGTGACCGGTCGCGTCGGCTCGAACTCGTGGACCATCTTGACGAGCTTCCGCACGGTCTCCAACTCGCCGTGCTTCTGTGCCTCCGGCACCTCGTTGGCGATGCTCCACATGATGACCGAGGGGTGGTTGCGGTCGCGCTTGAGGTGGTCGATCAGGTCGCGTTCGTGCCACTCGGTGAAGTAACGGTTGTAGCCGTTGCGGGCCTTGCCGCGGTCGTTGCGGCTGGAGACGAGCTGGCCGTCCTCGAACTGCCAGCCGCGCCGCCATTCGTCGAAGGTCTCGTTGACGACGAGGAAGCCCATTTCATCGGCCATGCGCATGAACTCGGGCGAGTGCGGGTAGTGGGCGGTGCGCAGGGCGTTGACGCCGGCGGCCTTGAGCATTTCCAGGCGGCGGCGCAGCGCCTCGTCCCACAGGGCGGTGCCGAGCGGGCCGAGGTCCTGGTGGTTGCACATGCCGCGCATGATGATCGGCTCGCCGTTGAGGAAGAGTCCCTTCTCGCGATCGAAGCTCAGCGTGCGCACGCCGAGCGGGGACTCGTAGACGTCGTGGACCTCGTTGGCGGTCTTCAAGGTCGTGCGGATCGTGAAAAGATGGGGTGAGTCGGGCGACCAGAGCCTGGGTCGCGGCAGCGACAGCGTCTGAGCGGCGGTGGTCTTCGCGCCTCCCTTCGCCAGAAGCCGCTCGGTGGTGGTGGCCACGACTTCTCCTTCCGGGGAAAGAATTTCCTGGGTGACCCCGAGCCGCCGACTGCCGGGCTCCCCCATGTCGATGACCGTGTCGATCAGGACCGTGGCTGTTTCTTCCGCGACTTCGGTTGTCCGGACATAGGTGCCCCAGTGATCGACACGTATCGGATCGGTATGGGTGAGCCAGACGTGGCGGTAGATGCCCGCGCCCCCGTACCAGCGGGCCGAGGGTTGCAGCGAGTCATCGACGCGCACGGCGATCACGTTGCGGCCGCCGAAGTCGAGGTGCGGGGTCAGCTCGTATTCGACTCCGATGTAACCGTAGGGGCGCTTGCCGAGGCGGTGGCCGTTGATCCAAACCTCGCCGTTCATGTAGATGCCGTCGAACTCGATGAACACGCGGCGTCCTTCGAGATCGGAGGGCACCTTGAAGGCTTTCCTGTACCAGCCGATGCCGGCGGGCAGGTAGCCGCCCGGGGCGCCGGCGGGCGCGTCGGGATCGAAGGGACCCTCGATGCTCCAGTCGTGCGGCAGGTCGAGCTGGCGCCAGGCGGAGTGGTCGAAGCCGGGCTTCTCGGCACCCTCCGGATCACCTTTCACAAGTGACCAACCGGGATCGAAGGACTCGCGGCTGCGGGTGGCGTCGGCGGAGGTGGCGAGACCGCCGAGGATCAGGACGACTGGAAGAAGGGCAATGCGCATGAGGACAAAATGGAGAAACCGGCGGCCCGGGCCGCACGCCGGGGCGGTTCTTTACACGCGCCGGACGGTCGGGCATTTCCAAAATCTCGGAAAATCCCGAGGAGTCGGGGAAAAAGACCCTTGCCATACCGGGTATGGCTGCCATACCGTGTATGGCATGAAGATGACCATGCACATCGACGAGGCCTTGTTGGCCCGGGTCATGGAGAAGTATGGCTTGGAGACCAAAACCGACGCGGTGCATTTCGCCTTGAACGAGCTGGACCGGAAGGCGCGATTGCAAGCGATGTTGAAGGAGGGCTCGGGCTTGCCTGCCGAGGCTTGGAAGGATGCGGTGTACGAGGATTACGACCCGATGAAACTGCGAGTGGCCGAAGACCCGAACGCCTATGGCACGCCCCGTCCTGATTGATTCGAATGTCTACATCGAAGTGATCCGGGCCCGACTGGATCCGCTGACCGAGATCGGTCGGCGCTACGGTCTGGACGATGTCTTCTGCTGCGGTGTGGTGAAGGCGGAGGTGCTGCGCGGGATCAAGGGCTCAAGTCAGCTTGAGGTCATGCAGCGTTTCTTCGCCGTCACGCAGATGGTCGCGACTTCCGCATGTCTGTGGGATGAGGTCTGGCAGCTTGCCTGGCAGCTTGATCGTCAGGGCAAGGTGCTGTCTTTGCAGGATCTCGTCATCGCCTGTTGTGCCCGCCGCGTGGGTGCCGCGGTGATGACGCGGGACGCGCACTTCCAGCAGGTGCCGGAGCTTGAGGTGCTGGTTCCGTGACGCAATGGAGCGCGGACTTCAGTCCGCCCATCTTACGGCGCCCCCACTCGGCGGACTGAAGTACGCGCTCCCATCGCCGGCGACCAAGAGGCAAAGGGGCGGGCATCTGCCCCTACTTCAGGAACTCGCCGACATTATCCTTCGTCACCAATTGGAAGGGGATGAAGGTCTCCTTCTCGACCGGCTCGCCCTTGCTCAGCGCGATGGCCGCCTGCAGAGCGGCGCGGGCCTGGCCATCGCCGTCCTGGAAGACGGTGGCGTCAAGACGGCCGTCCTTCACCGCCTGGAGCGCGTCGCCGATGGCATCGACACCGACGACGAGGATGTCGTCCTTCTTCCCCGCGCGCTCGATGGCGAGCAGGGCACCCATCGCCATCTCGTCGTTCTGCGCGAAGACGGCGTCGATCTGGCCGCCGTATGACTGCAGCCAGTTCTCCATCAGCGTGACCGCCTTGGCGCGGTCCCACTCGGCGGTCTGGGCGGCGAGCAGCTTGAGGCCGGGGTGCTGGGCGAGCACCTCGCGGGCCCCGGCGTTGCGCTTGATCTGAGCGGCCTGGCCCATGTAGCCGTGCATCATCAGGATGCCGCCCTGGCCGCCGATCTTTTCGGCGATGAAGGCCATCGCGAGGCGCGCACTTTCCTCGTCGCGCGAGCCGACGAAGGCATCCGGGGTAGCGGCGGTCTCGGAGTTGACGTTGACGATGGGAATGCCGGCGGCCTTCGTCTTTTCGACGGCTGGCGAGCTGGCTTCCACTTCGCAGGGGTTGAGCACGATGGCATCGACGCCCTGGGCGATGAAATTCTCGACCTGCTGGATCTGGCGGCCGGCGTCGCGCTGGGCGTCGTTGATGATGAGTCGGACGCCTTGTTCTTCGGCCTCGGCCTCGAGCGAGGACTCGATCTTGACGATGAACTCGTTGGCGAGGTTGAGCAGCGAGACGCCGACGACCGGGCGGGTGTCGCCGGCGTTCGGATCGCAGCCGGCGAAAAGGGTGGCGGTTCCAAGCGCGGCGAGGGCTTTGAGCAGGGATTTCATTTCGCGTGTTTCCGGTCGAGCCAGACGGCGCCGACGATGATGGCGCCCTTGACGATCTGTTGGTAGTAGGGTGAGACGTTCATCAGGTCGAGTCCGTTCCCGATCACGCCCATCAGCAGGGCGCCGAGAATGGTGCCGCCGATCGTGCCGATGCCGCCCGACAGGCTGGTGCCGCCGATCACCACCGCGGCGATGGCGTCGAGTTCGTAGGCGATGCCGGCGTTCGGTTGGCCGGTGGTGATGCGCGCGGCGAGCATCACCCCGCCGAGGCCGGTGAGCGCGCCGCAGACCGTGTAGGCGAACATCTTCACCCGGCCGACGTGGATGCCGGCGGCGCGGGCGGCGTTCTCGTTGCCGCCGACGGCGTAGATGTGGCGGCCGATGCGGGTGTATTTCAGCGTCCACCAGGCGGCGAAGGCGACGCACGCGAGCATGATCGCCGGCACCGGAATGCCGAAGAGGTCGCCGTCCAGCGCCTTCATCTCCTCGCTCATGTTGGAAACGGGACGTCCGCCGCTGGCGACCAGCGCGAGACCGCGGGCGACGGTCATCATGCCCAGCGTCGCGATGAAGGGAGCGACCTTGCCGAGGGTGACCACACCGCCGTTCACCGCGCCGCAGGCGGTGCCGGCGAGGATGCCGATGGCGACGGGCACGAGCACCGGATAGTCGCCGGGATGCGCGAAATGAGCGGCCACGACCCCGGCCAGCGCGACCACCGAGCCGAGCGACAGATCGACCCCGGCGGTGAGCAGGACGAAGGTCACGCCGACGGCGAGCATGCCGTTGATCGAGATCTGGCGGACGACGTTGAGCAGGTTCGCCGAGCTGAGGAAATGCGGGCGGAGGATGGTCAGGATGACGACCGCGAGCACCAGCGCGATCAGCAGACCGAAGCGGCTGCGCCAGTCGGCGGGGATGCGGGCGAGGGCGTGGGATGACATGACTTGTCGAAGGGGGAAACTACCAGATTCGTCGTACTCCGTAGGCGTCGAAGCCGGGATCGGGGCTGATGATGTCCAGCCCACGCTCCAGGCTCTGGGCGATGAGCATCCGGTCGAAGGGATCGCGGTGATGGAATGGCAGATCCTGCACCCGCCGACAATCCTCGGCACGGATGGTGAGGGAGCCGGCCTGGAGGTCGGAGAGGGCGGCGGGAATGCGCTTGTCCCAATCCTCGGGCAACCGGATGCCGTCAAAGCCGCTCAACGACATCTTGATCCCGATCTCCCACAGTGAAGCGGGTGAGAAGTGCAGCCCGATGCCCGGGTCCTTGAGCGTCGTCTCCGCCCGGGGCGTCAGCTTCTCGGGAAGAAAAAGGGCGCGCAGCACCACCACCGTGTCGAGCAGAACGGCGTTCATTCCTCATCGGAGTTCCTTTCGACCTCGGCGTGGAAGTCATCCTCGATCTGCTTGTTGAGCGCCGGATCCTCGAAGCGGTCGATCTGGAAATCGACATGGGCCAAGGCTCCCAGGCGCCGCGGGGCATTCCGAGGTTCCTCCTTCACCAACCGGACCACCGGTTTGTCCCGCCGAGCGATCACCACCTCCTCGCCCCGCTCGACCGCCAGGATCAGCTTGGAAAGGTGGGTCTTCGCCTCGTGGATGGTCACTTGCATGGAGTCGAGTTAGTCTACTTAGCTAACTTTGTCAATTTCCCCGGGCATCACGCTGGAATGGCATGCTTGAGGATCTCTTCCTGAGTGGTGCTTCGCGGGTCGAGGCGGGCGCTGATCTCGCCTTCGCGCATGACCAGGATGCGGTCGCTGAGCGCGAGCAGTTCCGGCAGTTCGGAGGAGACGAGGATGACCGTGACGCCCCTTCGCGTCAGTCTGCGGATGATCTGATGGACCTCGGCCTTGGCGGCGACGTCGATGCCGCGGGTTGGTTCGTCGAGGATGACGATTTCCGGGTCGGCGAGCATGGTGCGGGCGATCACCGCCTTCTGCTGGTTGCCGCCGCTGAGCTGGCCGATTCTCTGTCGGGGTGTGCACTTGATGCCAAACCGTGCGATCGCCTCGCTGGAGGCGGCCGTTTCGCGTCGCGGCGAGATCACCGGACCGCGGCAGGAGTTTTTCAGCGAGGCAAGCGTCACGTTGTGGGCGACGGGCATTTCCGGCACGATGCCATAGCCCTTGCGGTCCTCGGTGACCATGCCGATGCCGAGGCGGATCGCGTCGGCTGGACGCCGGATGCGTGCAGCCCGGCCGCCGATGCGGATCGTGCCGCGGTCGGCGGGTTGCAGGCCGAAAATCGCGGAGGCCACTTCGCTGCGACCCGCGCCCATCAACCCGGCCAGCCCGAGCACCTCGCCCTTGCGGACTTCGAAGCTGACGCCGCGATAGCAGCCGGTTCGTTCGAGCCCCTCGACGGCGAGCACGACCTCGTCGGCGATCTCATGCGGCTCGCCGTCCTCGTGGGTCAGCTTGCGGCCGACCATCAGCGAGATCAGGCGGGTCTCGTCCAGTTCGGAAGCCGGGTGGGTGGCGACGTGGCGTCCGTCGCGCAGCACGGTGATCCGGTCGGCGATGCGTGCGACCTCGTCCATCTTGTGGGTGATGTAGATCACGCCGACGCCGCGCTCCCGGAGCTTGTCGATCGCGGCGAAGAGCGCGTCCACCTCGCGGTCGGAGATCGCGGCCGTCGGCTCGTCCATGATCACGATCGAGGCCTCGGACCCGAGCGCGCGGGCGATCTCCACGGTCTGCATGCCGGCGACGCTCAGCGTCTTCATCGGCCGCGACACCGGCAGGTCCATGTCGAGCAGCCCGAGCAGCCGCCGGGCCTCCGTCTCCATCGCGCGGCGGTCGATGGTGCCGGGGATCCGTCCGCGGGGCTCTCGGCCGAGCAGCAGGTTCTCGGCCACGGTCATTTCCGGCACCGGCATCAGCTCCTGGTGGATCATCGCGATGCCGTGGCGCATCGCCTCGTGCGGGTTGGAAAAACGGACCGCCCCGCCGCGCAGGCGGACCTCGCCGGCGTCGGGCTGGAGGAGCCCGGCGAGGATCTTCATCAGCGTCGATTTCCCCGCGCCGTTCTCACCCATCAGCGCATGGACTTCGCC
The DNA here is from genome assembly GCA_937957985.1 of uncultured Verrucomicrobiae bacterium. Lineage (GTDB taxonomy): Bacteria > Verrucomicrobiota > Verrucomicrobiia > Verrucomicrobiales > Akkermansiaceae > Haloferula. The sequence continues at coordinate 6,041 of CALGOH010000083.1, read as the reverse complement.
GACCCGCAGATCGAAATCGACCGCCTCCAACGCGTGGACGCCACCGAAGGACTTGCTCACGGCGCTTGCCTCAAGCAGCGGTGGATCTTGGTCTTCGGAACCGGGGGAGTCCGGAGGCATGCGGAAACTTCTCCGGCCGGTTTCCGCTTGTCGATCCAATCTCCGCGTCAGGCGCAGCGCCGGCGTCGGACAATCAGGCCCGTCAGACCGGCAAGGGAAAGAAGCAGGGAGTCAGGCTCGGGAACGGTGTTGGTGGCGAGCGTCTCGTCGAAGATCGTGAACTCGTTGACGGTCGCCTCGCCATCCTCGATCGAAAAGGTGCTGTCGGCGGGATCGGAATCGAACTTGACCAATCCCATCTCGAACTGAAACAGCAGGGGATCGGAATCGCTAAGCGCCCATGCGGAGGTATCGACGGGCGAAACCAGTTCGAAGAATCCCGAACCGGCATCCATGCCGAAGGAGATCGAACCAGTGTCCGCGTCGTAGGCGATTCGAGCAGTCGCGGTGAGCGGGGACGAGGCGGCACCGAGATTGGTGATGAGCTGGGTCTCGCTGCCAGCAGTCTCGTGGGCGCCCCGGACGGCGAATTCAGGGCCGCCGCCGAAATCGAGGATCACGAAATTGATTTGTGCCCGGTCGTTGGTCGAGGGGAGGTTGTTTCGGATGCCGAACGAGACGCCCACCCCCTCGCCGCCGGCGATCGTGGGGAAGGCCGACGGACCCGCGATGGTCATCTCCGCTTGCACGGTCCAGTCGGACGCCAGCGTCAGGGTCGGGGCTCCCGTCCCGATCAATTCAAGGGTGTGACGGGCGACCGACAGTCCGTTGACGTTGCCAGTGTTCACATTCAGGGCACCGTCACTCACATTGACCGTGGCATTTGCGGTGCTGTCACCCGAAGTGTCGGTCACCCACTCGCCACCGGGGCTGCCGCTGCCGGAGAATGTATCGGTGAAGATCACGCCTGCGGAAATGGGCGAGACGGAAAGGACAAGGGCTGGGGCGAGCAGGGAGAGACAATTCATGAGATTCGGGGATGGAAACGTCTAACCGAGCACGCACGCGGCCAGCGACCAAGGATATTTTCCCGATTCCGGCCGAAGATCCCGGTTCTGGGCGACGTATCGGTCGGCGATGAAGCAACACGCGCTCTTTCTGGCGGCCGCTCTCGCCCTCCCCGCCCTGGCGGAGGACGGCTGGGTGGATCTTTTCAATGGCAAGAACCTCGACGGCTGGACCCAGCGCAACGGGACGGCCACCTACGAGGTCAAGGGCGACACCATCGTCGGCACCACCGCCGAGGGCAGCCCGAACAGCTTCCTCTGCTCGGACCAGGAATACGGCGACTTCGAGTTCACCTTCGAGGTGAAGGTCGACGACGCGCTGAATTCGGGCGTCCAGATCCGCTCGAAGACCCACAACGGCCCGAAGGGCCGGGTGAATGGTCCGCAGGTCGAGATCGAGGCCAGCGGCAAGAACGGGGCCGAGGCCGGCTACCTCTACGGCGAGGCGATCGACGGATGGATGACGCCCAAGGACAAGCTGGTGCCCCACAAGCACTTCAAGGACGGCGAGTGGAACGCCTATCGCGTGGTTGCGAAGGGTCCTCGCATCCAGGTGTGGATCAACGGCGAGATGATCTCCGACCTCGTCGATGAGAAGAAGTTCAAGAGCCACCCGAAGGGCTTCATCGGCCTGCAGGTCCACAGCATCGGGAAGGGCCAGGGTCCGTTCCAGGTCGCCTGGCGCAAGCTGAAGCTCAAGGAACTCTGAGCCGCGGAACAGGACTCAGGCATCCTCTCCGGACGTCGCCCGCAGGTTAGGGCGGCGTCTGCCTATTTCCCGGAAGGAACCGCGGCGGGGGCCATCTGGTAGCGGCTGTTGCAGCCCGTGATCCGGTGATCGTACTGGACCAGGCAGCCGTTGCGGGCGAACTGCAGTTCACGCTCCGTGCCGGGAACGAAGTCGAGCCCGCGATAGTCCGGATAGCTCGAGTCATCCATCTCCCCGGCACGGATCTTCCAGGTCGACCAGGCGAATGACGGGCGATCCTTCACGAGAATCAGGGCCGAGTCGGCCCAGGGTTCGCGCAGGGCGACCTCGGCCCGGGCGCGGCCAAGCACCTCGCGCTGGGAAATCGTGGGGCCGCAACTGGCAAGGAAGGCGGGAAGGAGAAGAAGCAGGGCACGCATGGCTGGAAACGGTGGATTTGAAGAACCGGATATCCGGGGAATTATCGAAGGAGGGCCGCCGCGGCCAGTGAAATCCGTGCCCCGTCAGGGTTCCCGGCTGACGATCTTTCCCCCCCGCGCCAGCACCTTGGCCGTCAGCGGAGCGTTCGGATCCTCGAAGGCCGGATCGTGGCCCTTGGCGTAGTTGAAGAGGTGCTTGTGCAGGTATTCGAAGTAGGTCTCCCGCTCGTCCTTCGTCAGCCGATACCAGACGGCGATGTTCAGCGTGCGGGTCACCTTCTGCATCATCGCAAGCGTCAGCACCCGGCCCTTGCGGGCGCGCTGGACGTGTTTGTGGGTGAGCTGCTCGGGTGAGGCGTCCACCATGTCATGGTTCGAGAGGCCCCAGCGCTCCATCAGGGCATCCACCGGCTGCGTGCCGCGGTCTCGGGAGTCGGTCATGGGGGGAGTGTGGTGGTCCCCGGACCGGCTGGCAACCACCCCGTTGCACCGCATCTGCATGCTGGACGGGATCGATCAACCGTGCGAAAAACGCGGGGTGATTCTGGATCATTGCCGGCAGGACCTACCCAATGGAGTCCGACACCGTATGGGACACAAGAAATGCAGCGCCAAAAGTAAGAATTTTGGGACCGACCCCAGACAAGATGCCGAAGTTTCCCCACTGCACGACATTGATATTTACCCATATGGGGGATGCCCGTTTCCATCGGGAACATCCGGAGGGAAGGGCAAATGAAACGGTGACTCTTGTGTCGCCTCGGCTTGGCAAACAATGAAGAGAATCGTATTTTGCGTCTTGCTCTTAGTGCTCGGTTGCTGCAGTTCCAATAAGCAGAAGCGAACTCAGTCACTTGCGCTACACCAGCAGATTGAAGGGCGACTTCTTAGAGAAGTTGACAGACAAATAGGCGGTAAAACGGCTTTGATTGATCATTGTCTTCTTTCCTTCGAAGAGCTCTCCCAAGCCCTTGGCGAGGTAGATCGCAGTAAGGTGTTTGTTCATAGAAATGCCATTCACGAAAGGGGAGTAGATGTGCTTGCTCCCAACGCAATCGTAATCGAGTTTCCAGACGGGGTGATCCGGAGCTATATAAATTTTACGAGCGCAACCGAGGATGAGTTGACAGACATGTCGCGATACATCGTGATAACCGATCTCCTCGAATAGGCAACTATTACACGCGTCGTGAAAGTATTAGCGCAGACCCAACTATTACGGCGATTATGGCGCTACATCTGTCCATAACACTTCAAAATCTGCGCGCCTAACTTCGATAATTACTTCGCGCTCACCGACCTTCACTGAGCAACGCATCCGAGCAAACACTTGGCTATCAGCAGGAAGAAGCTCCCACTTAGTCGTTTGCACATTGTCACGAACTGGATCGAGTCGGAGATCCGCCCACGATTCAGGATCGAGGTTATTCGAAGCCCTGAAACGCTCAGCCGCGCGGGCGATCCTATTCGCCTCACGACTTGCGTCTGCGTAGTCCGATACCTCAGTATTGCTTTTACAACCCTGACCAAAGCACATCAGCGTAGCAACACACACAGAAAGCATCCTAGGACACATAATCATCCCACCCCCATGGGTTCTCAATATCATGCGCTGGGAATGTTTTATTGAAGTTTTGATCCGAAACAGGGTACTCCACCGGGTAAATATCTCTAACGATCGAAGGGTCTTGGGCGCCCTTTCGGTCAAAGTAGGCGTCAAAAATGATCTCCTTTGAGCCCCCATTCCGATCATAAGAAACGCAGGTAACCCACCAGTGGTCACCTCCTAGCTTTAACCGAGGTTTCCGTCTATTCTCCATTTTGCATTCCCAGCATGGCGGAACAGTTAGACCGTTAATTACTGTGTGATTTTGATTGAAGCAGCTCGCTTCACCGTCACGAAGATACGGCATAAAGCGCTTGCGGTTCACTCCAGTAGCCCGAAGAGTTGATCTTATCTTTTCATACTGCTCCTCTAGAGAATTTTTGCCCTCGCGAACCTTTCCCTCGGTGCAGCATTCGAAATCCACTGCCTTACGGATACCCAATTCGTATTCTCTTCGTTCCCTAAGCTCGCGCTGTTTCCGCTCTTCTTCTGGGTCACGGATCTTACCATCAGGAAAATCATGATTCCAATCTGGATTGAGCGAGCCTCCCGATCCCCATCCTGACATCGGTGAATGACCTAGATCGTCTATCCAAGAAATCGGCTCGTTGTGGCAGAAGCTATATAGGTTCACACCGCCCCTTTCCCCGATGGGATCCCTGGATGGCCACCTGCCCGTCGCCGGATCGTAGTAGCGGTAGCCGTAGTAGAGCAAGGAGTTCGGGGATTCGCCTGATTGCCAACAGTGCTGCGAACTCTGGATTCCCGAAGCCGGCACTAGGCGACCTGTCCTCCGTAGGCCTTGTCGGCTGGCTGCAGCGTTGCGACGAATCATGGTCCAGATTCGAAAGGTGGAACCGCAATCCACGTTCGATCCCGCAAAAGAAGAACGCGATTGACCAAGTCGGTGACAGCAAAACGATCCAAGGCCCACGACAGTTTGCTGAGGATGGCAGCTCGACTGGGCTGCCTGAGAGCCACCACGATGACCCCAAAATGGCTGCTGAAGAGGTGGGGGATCGTATGAAAGAAGTCCCGGTCAGTCGTCAGGAAGAGTGCCTTTCGGGCCTGAGCCTCGGCGAAGATGGCGGCATCAGGAATGCCCTCTTTCGGAGTGCCTCGGAGATCGAAGGTTTCGTGACCGCGATCGGCCAGCGCCCCCGCCGCGGCCTTGGGAAAATTTTCGTCGAGGAAAAACCTCATGACGCGGCCTCATAAGGAGCCTCTTGGTAGTCCGAAAGCCGACTCGCAAATTCGAGCGCACCCTCAATATCCTCCCTCGATACATTCGGGTAGTCACTGAGTAGGTCCTCGATGGAATCTCCGGCGGACAGCGCGCCCAGGAGAGTCGAGACAAGCACCCGGGTGCCCTTGATGACGGGCTTCCCATGGCAGATTGCCGGGTCGATCTGGAGTCGGTCATTCATGGCGGGAGAATACCATCGGAAAGGGCTTTGACAAGAGGGCTGAAGCCTTCTCCAGCCACCTGAATACGAGCCTCACCGGCAACCACATCCCATCCCCGACACCATGCGACGCGCCGCCGAATGGAGCACCGAAAGGCACGGATTCAGGAAACCCAAGGAAACGACAGGACCATTCCGCCTGACACTACCATGAACACCGTAACAAATGCGAATTGCACGGACCCCATCCAAGGCTTTGTGAATCTAATGTGTGCCCTGCTCCTCATGAGAGAGGTTTTGGGATAGCTTCTATTCCACTCCATCGCCAAACACAATCATACTGAAGGTCTCCGAGCGCTCACCACGCCTCACTAATGAGACCTGCCCACTCGTCAGCACAACTTCGACGCCCGAATCAAGAACTGCCCTGGCAGAATTTGAATCGACATCATATCGGACTTCCTGAATTTCGCCAAGGCGATCTGTGTTGCATCTCAACACATTACCATCTATTGAGAACCTAGCTTTATACATGCCCCAAGACTCCCCTTTCCAATCCGGGCTTTCTGTGGCAAAAGATCGCTCCCACTCTCGCGAGGTCATTTGATCGATCAAGAAACCCAATCGATCGTCAACCTCAAGTTTGCTCCGACAAGCTGCAAGTGCAAACAACAGCATGACCATAATAAACTTCATGGAGCCAACGGAAGTGATTTCACGCCATTTCGCTTATCTAGCGTTACCCGAATAGATTTCACGAGTGTCCGGCTATAAGTCCCACTGCATCAATTGGTTGTAATCTTGGTCACCCATGGTTCTGAAGTCCGGTTCTGT
>CALGOH010000082.1 GCA_937957985.1 uncultured Verrucomicrobiae bacterium | reverse complement strand
TCGTTCGTGCGGTGGTAGTCCTTGAACAGCGCCTGCATGTCCACGGTGGCGATGTCGAGGGACTTGTCCTGGGCGGGAACCAGCCCGGCGAGGGCGAGGAAAAGGATGGGAATGATCTTCATGTCACCCCCGTAACGACGGCCGGACGCCCGCCCCCTCGAAAAAAATGAAAATCACAGCTTCTTCCTGATCACCTCGCCGCCGGACTTCTCGGCAAGCAGTGAGATCAGCGAAGGCGGCCGCTCGTCGACGGTGTGGACGTAGAGCTTGATCTTCTTCGCGAGAAGATTGCGGGCCAGGCTCTTGATCACCTCGTCATCGTCATCATCGTCGAAGTCGCAGAACCAGTAGATCGCATCGGCGTGCATCAGATCCGCCATGGCCGTCACCGCGCTGGGCAGCGCCCGCGTCCACCCGATGAATCGGGAATACGGATCATCATCCCACTGGGGCACTCGCGGAATGTGTCGGTCGGGTGTGAACGGATTCACCCCGCTGACGGGAGCGGCGTAGAACCACGGCACCGAGTCATGCCGGTCGAGATGGCAGCCGTTGACCTCGACGAAATAGGCGTCCGGGAAATCACGGGCGATCTCGTCGCGCAGGGCCTTGAGGTAGGGCGTCATGCTGCGACTGCTGTCGAGGATCACCGCCAGCCGTCCGGCCGAGATGGCGGTATCATAGACTCGCCCGTCACGGATCCCGACCGTTTCCGATGCGGCCTTCCACGTCTTCGCCGCCTTCTCCTCGGCGCGGGCCAGCGCCGCCCGCACCCGCTCCAGCTCCACCAGACTCCTGCCGATGTGCTCCTCCGCCGCCCGCCGTGAAAGCCTTTGCTCCTCGAACTTCTCGAGCATCCGGAGCTTTCTTCGATCCTCCGTCGGAGCCAGATAGTCATACTTCGGATCGAAGGCTTCACCGGTATGCTGGGCAAGCAACCGGGCGCGGGAATCGAAGTTGTCGCGCAGCCAGTTGATCAGCTTGAGCGAATACTCCTGGATCGATTCGTCATCCCATCTTCCGGTGCTCTCGCCCGCGAAGAGCGAGTCCGACCCGAGGAAGGGCAGGCTGGCACCGGCGAGTTGAAGCCACCGGCGCCGGCTCAACGAACACCCTTGCGTAACCCCTTCGTCGGCGTTCCTCACGCCACAGAATGCCACTGATTGCCCATGCTGATAACCATTCACTGCACGCTCAGCCTGAAATTCCAACCGGTCCGCCGTCAAGCTCCCGACCTTACCCGCCAACCCGGGCCCGACTAAACCGGATACACGTCGTCATCGTCGATGTCGGGAATCCCGATCACCAGCACGCGCATCCTTCCGATCGCCTCGTGCACCACGCCCGGCGGGATGTGGATCATGGTCCCGGGCCGGACGCCCTGCCTCTCCCCGTCGAGGATCACCTCGCCCTCGCCGTCGAGCACGTAGTAGAGTTCCGTGCTGCGCTTGTGGTAGTGCGCCTTGGCCCCGTCGATCTCGACCGCATGCGCCCACGCCGCGAGACCTTCGTCGCCCGCGCTCAACAGCCGGTAGCGGTGCCCGCAGTTGCTGCGCTCCTTCACGGCCTCGTCCTCGTGACGGAGAATCCACGACACACTTTCGGATCCGGCTGATGTTTCTGCATTCATGTCCACTCTTGGGGCGAAGATACATCAAATCGAACGACGGTCACCAATCATCCGGCAACCGTTCCAGCGGTCGTCACCACGGCGTCGGCGATCCTTTCATCCGCCCCGACGGTCGCTCCGGGCCAGATCACCGATCGCTCGATGCGCGCTCCGGCTTCGACCACGGCACCGGGACCGACGATCGACTCGACGACCTCCGCCTGCGGAGAAATCTCCGCTCGTTCGTGGACCGGATCAGCGAGGGTCAGGTCGCGATGGGCCGCGAGGTAGCTGGGCACATCGCCGAGGTCGAACCATTCGCCATCGTCGAGCGTCACCGCGCCGAGCCGCCCCTGCTTCGCGAGTTCGAGGAAAGCCGGGATCACCGAGACCTTCCCGCCGGCCGGAATCAGTCCGAGCAGTTCTGTGGAGAAAACGTAGATCCCGGAGAACACGTGAGTCCCCGGCGCGCGTCCGAGCATTTCACGGATGTCGATCACGCGGTCGCCGTCGAGCGCGATGTGCCTCGCCACACCCTCCGATCGCAGCGCCAGCGTGACCGCGTTCGTCGAGGCCTCATGCGCGGCGATCAGACGCGGCAGGTCCATCGAGGAATAGATGTCGCCGTTGTGTAGCAGCACCGGATCGTCGCCGATCCATGAGCTGATGTTGCGGATCCCGCCGCCGGTTTCCAGCAGTTCGGGCTCATGAAACAAGCTCACCGGCATCCCTCTCCAACTCCCGTCGATCGAGGCCACGCCGTTCTCCCCGGAGAATGCTGATCCACCCTCCATCGACCATCCTCCATCCTCCATCCTCCATCGCTCCGGCAAATGGTGCGTGTTGATCGCAAACTCCCGGATGCCCGCCGCGGCGCAGGCGTCCATCGCCCACTCGATCAGTGGTCGGTGGAAGAGCGGAACCAGCGGCTTCGGCAGCAGGTCGGTGAGCGGCCGCAGCCGCGTCCCGAGACCGGCGCCGAGGAGGAAGGCCTTGCGGATCACGGGGACGGGTTTCCGCGGAATCGCAGGCGGCGGCAAGGGATTATTGCTCGTCTCCCCGCTTGAGCGGCAGCAACCGGATCCGGTGCGTCGCTGCATTCAGACTGATGAGGCATCCCTCGGCCAACTGGTCGGCGTGCTTGTCCAGTACCTTGATCACTTCCGCACCAACCGTCTCAGGGAGCGGGCAGGCCACTCGCAATTGGATCACGCTGGGCAATTGCGTTCCTCGAAGAGCCAGAAGCCGGGTGAAATCCAGGTCTTGCGTGAGAATCAGGGCGTTTCGCTGGAGTGCTGCCTCAAGGATCAGGTCGTCGGCATCACCCGGGTTTCCGATTTCGGACCAATGAAGGACTGCGTGGGCATGATCCTCAAGGCACTCACGCCACCTCGGAGGAAGATTCTCATCGAGAACGATCGTCACGAAGCGATCTCGTAAGACTCCTGGGAGGAAAGCTCGGCCGCGAACTCAAGAGCCGCCCGGATCGCATCGGGTGTCAGAGCCGGATAATCCTGACACAAGGCCTCGACGCTCCGTCCGGCCGCGATTTGCCTAACGATGTTGGCGACGGTAATCCGGGTGCCACGGATGCAGGGCATGCCGGTCATGACCCGGGGGTCCGCGGCTATCCACCGTCCTTCGTTCATGGAAAGACTTCTAATCGATTCACGATCAACACGCAAGCGGCCCGCACGATGAAAAATCCGCGAGAAATCCGCCGCTTCCCCGCGTATTGAGCCGCCCACAGCCATGATGCTCCGCTCGACCCTCACCTTCGCCGCCCTCGCCGTTCCCGCGTTCGCGCTGCCGGAAGGCTTCACCATCCACGAGTTCGCCGGGCCGCCGAACGCCGACTATCCGGCGGCCATCACGGTCGCGCCGAACGGCGACGTCTACGTTTCCTCCGACCAGAACGGCTCGCTCGGCAAGCAGGAGGGCATGGGCCGCATCATCCGCTGCCGCGACACCGACGGCGATGGCGTGGCCGACGACTTCGTCCACTTCGTCCCCGACGTCGACAGTCCGCGCGGCGGCCATATCGTCGGCGACACGCTCTACCTGATCCACCCGCCCTACCTGAGCGCCTTCCGCGACACCGACGGCGACGGTGTGGCCGACGAGAAAAAACAGCTCGTCAAGGGCTTCGGCGGCGGCATCGAGCACCCGCGCGGGGCCGACCACACGACCAACGGGGTGCGCATGGGCATCGACGGCTGGCTCTATGTCTCGGTCGGCGATTTCGGCATGGCCGACGCGGTCGGAACCGACGGCACCCGCTACACGCTGCACGGCGGCGGCGTGGTCCGGGTGCGGCCGGACGGCTCGGAAATGGAGCCCTACGCGCTGATGGTCCGCAACATCTGCGACACCGCGATCTCGCCGACCCTCGACCTCTTCAGCCGCGACAACACCAATGACGGCAAGGGCTGGAACACCCGGTTGCACCACTACACCGCCCTCGGCGACCACGGCTACCCGCGGCTCTATCAGCATTTCGCCGACGAAGCCGTCGCGCCGCTGGCCGACTACGGCGGCGGCTCGGGCACCGGCGCCCTCTGGCTCGACGAGCCGGACTTCCCCGACGGCTTCGGCGACATGCTCTACACCTGCGACTGGACGACCGGAAACGTCTACTACCATCCTAGTAAGCGCGTCGGCTCCAGCTTCGAGACCGGACAGGAGGTCTTCCACCAACTGCCGCGGGCGATCGACATCGACGTCGACGGCAATTCGCGCCTCTACCTCGCCGATTGGCGCGGCGGAAAGTTCAACTTCGCCGGCAAGGGCAAGCCGGTCGGGATGATCCAGCAGGTCGTGCCCGAGGGCGGCACGCCGGCGAAATACGAGGACGTGACCAGGGCGGACGACGCCCGGCTGGTCGAACTGGTCGCCTCGCCCTCGGGCGTCCAGCGACTCGAAGCCCAGCGCGAGATCCTCGAGCGCGGCCGCAAGCCGGCCTTCGCCCGGGAAATCTTCGCCATCTGCGAAGACGGCGCCCGGCAGATCGAGGCACGCGTCGCGGCGCTCTTCACCTTCAAGCAGCTCTACGGGACCGACAGCACCCGGCCGATCGCCGAGTTGGTCGGCGACGCGTCGATCCGCGAGTTCGCGCTGCGCGCGATGACCGACCGCCGCAGCGAACTCAAAGGCGTGCCCGCGGAACCCTATCTCAAGGCGCTCGCCGACGAGGAACCCCGGATCGTGCTGCAGGCCTTGATCGGACTCGAACGCCTGCGGGCCCCGGGCGCGACCGCCGCCATTCTCGCCGCCTCGAAGGACTGGAAGGAGCAGGGCATCTCCCCCCGCCTGCGCCACACCGCGGTGGCGGCGATGAGCTCACTGGCGGACGTCCCCGCCCTGGCCAAGGGCGCGGAGGATGCCGCGACCCGTCAGCTCGCCCTGCGCTCGCTCGAACGCATCCATCAGCCGGAGGCGGTCGAGGCGATGCTGTCGCTGGTCGGTCGCAGCGACGATGCCGACATGCGCTTCGACGTGCTCGGCGCGCTGGCACGCCTGTATTTCGATGAGAAACCCTGGGACCTGAAATCGTGGTGGGGCACGCGTCCCGATGATCGTGGACCCTATTTTTCGCCGGTCGAGTGGGCGGAAACGCCGAAGATCCGCTCCGCCCTCGAAAAGGCATACGGTCAGATCGCCGGGGATCGTCAGGGCGCCTTCCTCGATCTGCTCGCGACCAACCGCATCCCGGTCTCGAACCTCGATCTCGCCGGGCTCGATCCGGTCATGGCGGCGCTGGGTGTGAGCCGGCCCGACCCGAACCAGGTGACCTTGCTGATCGAGGCCGCGAGTGATCCGAAGCGCCCCTTCCCTCGCCGGGTCGAATGCTACAAGGCGCTGAGCCGGGCCCCCGACAAGCTGGCGATGCCGTCGCGGCTCGCGGTGCTCGCCGAGTGGAGCACGGAGAAGGACGCGCCCGCCGCAGTGGACAAGCACATCGAGGATTTCATCAACGAGACCCAGCGGGGCGGCGAGGTGAAGCAGCTCCGGCAGATCGCCGCGAAACAGAGCGACGCCGCCAGCCGCATCGCGTGGAAGGCCCTGCTCACCGTGCTGAACAGCCCGCTGGCCAAGGACCGCTGGAAGCAGGAAGTGCGCCGGTTCGTCGATGAGAACCCGCGCGAGGTCGGCTTCTTCCTCGCGCTGGCCGACCTCGGGCTGCCCGGATTCGAGAAGCAGATCGAGGTCGGGCTTTCCTTCGACAACGACGAACTGATCGCCGCCGCCGGGGCCGCGAAAAAGGCCACGACTTCGACCGGTGCCGACGGACGGAAGGTGGCGGAGCTCAAGCCGGAGGCGGTCACGCAGGCGGTGATGACCGGCAAGGGCGATCCGGCGGCGGGCAAGCGGCTCTTCACCGCGCAGGGCTGCATCGCCTGCCACGCCGTCGATCCCGCCGCCGAGCAGAAGGGACCCTATCTCGGCTCGGCCGGCTCGAAGTTCACCCGCGACTACCTCATCGAGTCGGTCGTGGATCCCAACGCGGTCGTCGCCCAGGGCTTCCGCACCACGCTGCTGACCATGAAGGATGGCCAGGCGATGATGGGCTTCATCACCGGCGAGGCCGACGGCGTGGTCGAGATCCGCGACATCTCGGGCACCGCCACCAAGGTCGCGCGCAAGGACATCGCCAGCGAGCAGGAGCTGCCCCAGTCGATGATGCCGCCGGGACTCGCCGCCAACCTCACCGTCGAGGAATTCACCTCGATGATCGACTACCTCGTCTCGCTGCGGACGGAAGGTCAGTGAGGCCGTCCGAATTTGGAGTGCGGGAGCTTGCTCCCGCTTTGGGAGCCAGCCGTTGGCGGGTCTGCTCTTCAGATCTCGAGTGACTCCACCAGCAGCTTTCCCTTGAACCCCCACCACATGAGCCGCCGGCCCATCCGTCGCTCGAAGGCGGAGGCAAGCCTCCGCACTCCAAAAAAGAAACCGGGCCGTGACCCCTCGCAGAGCCACGACCCGGGGATGCGCGTGAAAGCGATTGGGAGGCGTCTCCTACCAGATCACCTTGGCGCCGAGGATGCCGTTGATGCCCGGCTTGTTCTGCCCGGAGCCGTGGATGCGGTAGTCGGTGTCGAAGACGTTCTCGATGCCGCAGGTCAGCTCGAGGTTCTCGCACGGCCGGCAGCCGGCGTGGATCATCGCGGCGAGATAACCGGGAGTGCCGTTGGTCGGGATCCGGGTGTTGTCCGCAAGCTGGTCCGCGGCGGAAATCCGGTCCTCCTTCACCGCCCCGACGAGGCGACCCTGGATCCACAGCCATTCATCGGGATGCGTCCAGCGCAGCGCGATCGAACCGGAAAGCGGAAGCTGGCGGGAGATCCATTCCTCGACGCCGTTGACGTCGGTCTTGCCCTCGTTCCATCCGGCCATCGCCGAGAGCGTCCAGCACGGGCTGAAATTCCACGCGCCCTCCGCCTCGAACCCGTAGACGAACCCGTCGTCGCCGTTCTGTGAAACCGAGGTGTCCGGGATGCCGTCGTTGTTGGTGTCGCGCCGCACGCCCGCAATTCCGTCCCGGGTCCAGGTGTAGAAACCGGTGAGGTAGAACGACAGGTTTCCGGTGCTGTAGCGCGTGCCGAGTTCGGCGGTGAGGTATTTCTCGGGGTCGAGATTCGGCGAACCGAATGACGCGATGAACGACTGCGAGATCGTCGATCCGGTGAGGTCGTTGAGGTTCGGCGCGCGGAACGCCTGGGACAGGCCGCCGTAGATCGACCAGCAGTCGTTCAGCTCGTAGTTCGCGCGCAGGCTGGCGGAAAGGTCGTCCCAGTCGTTGCCGCCACCGGTGTCGGCGGGCGCGGCGGTGTTCACCCGGTAGCGGTCCCACTCCGCCTCGGCGTAGGTGTAGCGCACGCCGCCGGTCACCGTCAGCGGCTCGACCGGTCGCCACTCGTACTGCGTGTAGGCGCCGAAAAGATGGTAGCTCGAGTCGTCGGCCACCGGACGGTCGGTCGGGGTGAAGACGTTGTTGCGGAACGCGTGGCTGTCCGCCTCGTCGACGTAGTAGTCGAAGCCGTAGACCAAGGTGCCGGGGCCGGCCTCGGACTGCAGCGAGATGTCGAGCCCGTAGGTGTTCAGGTCGATCCCGGAGTTGCGGGTCGCGCCGTTGTTCTGCACGCGGCTGGTCGAGTCCTGGGTCTTCTGCCAGCTCAGCGTCACCGACCACGCGTCGATGAACGCATCAGCCTCGTCGTTCACGCCGGCCAGCTTGAGGTAGGCGAGCGAACGCTCCTGGTCGTAGATTTCCGAAAGGAACCCCGTGCCCGTCTGGCTGGGGATGATGTGGCTGCCGTGGAACCAGCCCGGATTGTAGATCGTGCGGTGCCAGCGCCAGACGTCGTCCTGGTTCACGTACTGATAGGCGAGCGTGAGCGTGACGTTCCGGTTCAGCGCCATGTCGAAGCGGAAATCGACATCCTGCTCCGGGTAGCCGGTGTTGCGCATGCGGCCGACCGCGTCGTCCTCGATGTCGCCGAAGTCCTTGCCGGTGAGCCCGAGGTGGATGCCGTAGCGGCCACCGACGCCGAAGTTCGACTCCAGCCGTCCGACGTGCGAGCCCTCGCCGTTGGTCCGGTATTCATAGTACATCGAGCCGTCGTTGAAGAACACGCCCTCCGGCTGGTCGCGGAAATCCGACGACTGGCTGAAGGCGTTGAGCGTGCCGCCCACCGCGTCCGACCCGTAGAGCACCGAGCCCTGGCTCTTGACCAGCTCGAGGCTGTCGATCGCGTAAGAGTCGATCGTGTTCCAGTACTGCACCGGACCCCCGCGCCAGGTGGAGTTGTTGATCCGCACGCCATCGACGAGCAACAGGTTCTGCCGCCCGGTGAAGCCGCGGATGAAGGGCGAGCCGTGACCGTAGGCCGTCGCCTGGACGAGCACGCCGGGCGTGAACTCAAGCGCCTCGGGCAGGGTGCGGCGCGTGTTGTCCTCGATGAAGTCCGCGTCGAGCCTCTCCAGGGTGTAGGGCACGCTGGAAAGGCTGTTCTCCGACCGGGTCGCGGTGACCACCAGCGGGTCGAGCAGGTCCTGGGCGGAAAGGCTGCCGACCGTGAGCAGCGCGGCGATCGAGGAAAAAGCAAAGGGCTTGGGTGAGACAGTCGTCATGAGCCGCTGAGTGACCAAACTTCCCACGGACGACAAGAGAATTGCCAGGATCTGCCCATGAACTTTACAGACGGTTAATTTTTGACCACTTCTGAGTCAGAATTTGAACGACAAGCCCTCCAGACCGACCGCCGTTTCCCGGAGCAAGGGAGGACTCTTCCGACGGTTCATCCTTCCCCAGATCCTGATCACCGCTGCCGCCGGCACGGTGGGCCTGCTCTGGGAAGCCTCGCAGCAACGCAAACTGGACCAGCAGCGGATGAGGGAGGTCGCCACGGCCAACGCCAATTTCCTCGAGCAGGTCAAGATCCCGCGATCCCGGCACATGGCCGAGAACCTGTCGGTGATCACCGGTTCGCGCGTCGGATTCTTCCTGCCCGGCGAAGGCCTCGTCGAGGGGTGGGACTGGTCACCCGAGGAACGGTCGATCGCCCACCTCGCAAAGGAACGGGAACATGAGATCGTGTTGAGGAACCGGCTCCGGGCGCTGTGCCAGCCGATCCCGGACGGCCGGGGATCGATCGTCGTGATCGAACCCGCGCGCCCCCTGCTCGCCTTCTCCACGAACTTCTCGGTCGTCCCGCTGCTGGGCATCACGGTCGTCGCCATCGCCGCGGCGTTCCTGATCGCCCGGACGGTGGTCGGCCCGCTCCAGAAGCTGGCTTCCTCCATTTTCTCGGCCTCGGCCGACCATGAAATGCACCTGCCGGACCAGCTCACCCGGCGCCAGGACGAGATCGGCATCCTCGCCCGCACCCTCGTCGACGAACGCGACGCGCTGCTCAACGAACAGCAGCTCCGTCGCCATGCCGAAAAGATGGCCCTGCTCGGACAGCTCGCCACGTCCCTCGCCCACGAAATCAAGAACCCCGCCGCGGCGATCATCATGCACGCGAAGGCACTCGAGGATCGGGACAGCTCGATCGAGGGAAAGCTCATCCGCGAGGACGGCGAACACATCACCTCGCTGGTCAACCAGTGGCTGTTCGTGGCCAGGCCCAGCCCGCCCCGGGTCTCCGAAACCGACCTCGTCGCGCTGCTTCAATCGCTGAAGAACAAGCTCGGCGCCCTGCTGGAGTTTCATCGATGCCGGCTCGACCTCGTCGTTCCCGACCGGCTTTCCATCGAGTGCGACTCCCAACGCGTCGAGCAGGCCTTCCGCAACCTCGTCGACAACGCGGTGAAGGCCATGCCGAGGGGCGGAACGATCCGAGTCGAGCTGTCGCGAGGCGGGACGGACGGAGTGGCGTTCGCCGTCTCCGACGAAGGTCCGGGCTTCTCCGAGGATGCCCTGCGGCATTTCGGCGAAACCTTCTACTCCGAGCGGGAGGGCGGCATGGGCCTCGGCCTCGCGCTGGCGAAGGGCGTGGTCGAGTCGCACGGCGGCAGCCTGACGGTCCGCAACCTCCCCGGCGGAGGCGCCCGAGTCAGCGGCACCATGAGCGACGCCCCGGGCCCGCAACACGACTGACATGAAGACGCTTCTCATCGTCGAGGACCATCACGCCCTGGCCACCGCCATCGCCGCGGCGGCGGAACGGACCGGACTGCAGCCGATGCTCGCGCCCTCGCTGGCGACCGCCCGCGATCGCCTGCACCAGGGTCCCGTCGGCGGCATGCTCCTCGACATCGGACTGCCCGACGGACACGGGCTCGACCTCGTCCGTGACTGGCAGTGGGACCACAAGCCCGAGATCGCGGTCATCACCGCCCACGGCGAAATCGAGAACGCCATCGACGCCCGCAAGCTCGGCATCGCCCGCTTCCTCGACAAGCCCGTCGACTTCGGCGAGCTGCAGGCCTTCTTCGATCTCGTGGCCGCCGCCGCCGAGTCCGGCGAAACCCGTGAATCACCGGACGACGGGGCCTCGCCCTTCGTCGGCGCCGCGCCCGCCATGCGACCGGTCATCCGCCGGATCTCGCACGCCTGCGCGTCGGACCAGCCCGTCACCATCCGCGGCGCCACCGGCACCGGCAGGAGCAAGGTCGCCCGGCTCATCCGCCAGGCCTCGGACCAGGGCGGACCATTCCACACCCTCCATGCCTCGACGTTTCTGGATGAGGACGCGCTGACCGCTTCCGTCGATGCGGCCCGCGGCGGCCAACTGATCATCGAGTCGGTCGAATCCCTGCCCCCGAAGCTCCAGACCCTGATGGCGCGCTTGCTCGACCGGCCGGACAAGGGCGCGCCGCGGCTGATCGTCACGACCGGCGAAGGCGGACTGCTTCCCCTGGTCAACGAAGGGAAGTTCCAGCAGGACCTCTACTACCGGCTGCAGATCCTCGAGGTCGCCCTGCCTCCCCTCCGGGAGCGCGCCGACGACATCCCGGCGATCAGCGACTGCTTCCTCGGCGAACTGAACGCCCCCAGCAACACGAGGATCGACGACGGCGTGCTGCAGATCTTCAGCCGCTACGACTGGCCCGGCAACCTGCGCGAACTCCGCAACGTGATCAGCTTCGCCCTCATCACCAGCGCCGGCGCGGCGCTCGTCACCACGGATCACATCCCCGAACACCTCGCCGGCATCCCCGCCCGTCACGGCGAGGACGACGCCCTGGCCCTCGCGCTCGAGCCGTGGGTCGATCAGCAACTCGATGCCCACCCCGACTACAAGACCCTGAGCGCCGGCCTCGAGAACCTGCTGCTCCGCATCCTCCTCCGGCGCTTCGACGACAAACCGTCCCACCTCGCCGCCGCCCTCGGCATCAACCGCACCACCCTGCGCACGAAGCTGAAGCGGATGGAGAAGTGAACCGGATCCATGCGAGCCACACCTTCGACCCCGAGGCCACCACCGGGTGGCTTTCCCGGAGTGCCATTGGAAAAGATGAGTCCTTTGATCGGGCGGAGCATCGATGGGAGGGCCAACGGCCCGAAAGATACCAACCCCGGGCGACGCCCGGGGTGCTGGTAGAAGGATCACCAAGGGCCGCAGGCCAGACACATGCCGTGAGGCGCAAGAACGACCCGTCCCGCATGACCCGGGCTTTCAGCCCTCGAATCCGATCACTTGCTGGTCCTTTCTGGCCGGGCTGGTATTTCCCGGGCCGTTGGCCCTATGGACGAATCCACATCCCGCGGAGAACGAATGGAACCCGACATCGAGAACTTTCAGAAGGCCATCCGACTCCAAGGTGAAGAGGAGCCCATCCGCACTCCCGTGTCGGAAGAACACTCGTCTTGGATCGAAGGTCTGGCTGCTCCGGATGAGGTCAAATCCCTTTTGCTCCATCTCAGTTTCAAGGATGACTTCCCGCTGGGAAGCAACTGCCTCTTCGGCGCGGAAAACCGTCTCAAGGAAAACCGGGAACTCAAGCCCGTCTTCAGCCGGCACTTCGTGGTCATCGGCTCGGGCACGAGCGGAGACCCCGTGGCCATCGACATCAGGAGAATCCCCGGTCGCGTTGGATATCTATGCCACGAGGACCTCTGGGACGATCACGTGGACATCACGAACCCGTAAGACAGCTTCTTCGAACTTGCAGGCAACTTTGGTTCCTATGCTTTGCTCGCCGTCACCCCCGGAAAGCATCCACTCGATTTTCATGGGACACTGCCAAGCTAGAATGCCGGAAGACCGCACACGCCACTGCCGCGACGGAAGGCATCCTGAAAAAAGTCGGCTCCACCATCATGCACGCACGTCAAACTGAAAAAGATCTATTGGGTCGGGCAACCGTCGCCCTACCCGTTCTGGGTGTATTGCTGCATGTGATTGGCTCTTTGATCGGGATCGTGGAGTTGCCTCGATTCGGGGTTGCCATCATCGTTTGCAGCTTCCTTCTGGTTTTCTCATCAGTTCCTTTCGCGGGAACGGTTGCACTCCTCTCTCGCAACACGAATCCACGACGAATGAAACGCGCCCTGGTCGGCCTCGCGCTGGGCATCGTATTCTCAGGCTTGTTCGTCGCCGGAACCGTGCACCTGAAAGCGAAGGCAAGGAAATTGCAACGCGAGTTGGACGATCACAATACCGAAGCCACGGGGGATACTCACGGAATCAACAACCGGCCCGCGGCGATCCCTGAGTCCGGAATCTCCGACGCGTTCTTCTTCAGCTCCCCGAGCAGTTCGACCTCCTTCGAGGTGATGTCGTAGGGTCCCGCGAACTCGATGGCCTCGGGCTCGTGCCGCCACGAGCGGCAGGCGTAGGCCTTCTTCCGGTCGAGATAGTAGAGCACCATGTACTGCCGGTTCTCGGCGGAGGTCTCGGCGATGAAGTCGGGCGTGCCCTGCCGGCCGAGGAAACGGCCGAGATCGGGATGCGCGACGGATTGATAGGCGAGGCGGCGGTGGCCGAGGGTCGGCGGACTTTCGCGGACCAGCATGATGCGGTCCTGCGCCGCGCGCTCGGACCAGTGCATGCGGTGGCCGCACGAGGTGAGCAGCAGGCCGAGGGAAAGGATGACGGCGGAAAATTTCATCACGGTGCGGGACGGGAGGCGCGGTCGCGGTCGATGCGCGCCATCAGGCGCGGGACGTTGGGTCGGTTGGCTTCGGACTCGATGAAGAAGGCGGTCTCCAACGGGACGAGGTACTCGACCGCCGAGTTCACCCCGACCAGCAGGCCGCGGGCATCGACCACCGGGCCGCCGCTGTCGCCCGGTTCGAGGGGGATGTCGTGCTTGAAGCGGCGGCCGCCGGAAAACGGCGTGTCCGGCGGAATGGGGGTGATCAATTTCCCCGAGGAACTGCTGAACCCCGTGGCGATGCCGGCGTGCATCACCGGCGTGCCGCGCGGCAGCCAGCGGTTGCCGGGTGTCCAGCGGTAGAAGTCGGGCGTCGCGACGTCGGCATGCAGCAGCGCGATGTCGCCCCCCGGCCCGCGCCAGACGACCCGTGCGGGAAAGGCGCGCAGGCGACCGTCGCGGCGCAGCAGCACCGAGACACGCCGCTCGCTGGCCGAGGCGATCACGTGATCGGCGGTGAGAAAGTAGCCGTCGGCCGTGATCGGCACCGCCGAGCCGCCGTCGGCGTTCTTCGGCGCACGCTCCCGCTCGAAGCGACCGCCGATCCACTCATCGATGTCGTCGCGGTCCGAAACGACGATCGCGGCGAAGCGTCGGGCGGCCTCGCGGAAGACCTCGCGCTCCGGCGGCGGGGCACCCGTGACCGGCGGCGGCGGTGGCGGCGTACAGGCGACGAGCGCCAGAGCGCACACGACCGGAAGCGGGAATGACCATGACATCCGGGGGGAGACTACGCCACGGCGCCGCCGGGCCTCACGCGATTTCTTCGGAATCCTCAAGCAGGGCGCGAAGGGCCGCCCGGTCGGCGGGAGGGATCACGAGATCGGCCAGTCCGTCGACCGGATGCCAGGTCTCGTCGGGCCGCTTGCGCCGTCCCTTCCCGGCCGGTCTCACCCGCATCGTGACCCGGTAGCGGGTGATGCCGTACTTTCCCTGATAGAGCACCTCGCCACCGCCGCCGCCCTCGGGCAGCCGCCACATGCCGGAACGCCGTCCGCCATCGAGCTTGCGCAGCAGCACCCGGTCGCCGCGGCGGAGAAAGACCAGATCCTCGTCGATCTCGGTCGTCTTCACCCGCTTCGCCTTCACCGGGAGGGCCTCCGGCTCGGCGCATCGGCAGAAGCGCGCGACCGGACAACCCAGACAGTCGGGCACGCCGGTCCGGCAGAGCGTCTGGCCGAGTTCCATCAGCGCCGAGTTGTGGGTGCGAGGGTCGTCGGGATCGAGAAGCTGGTCGGCGACGGCCCAGAGCCGCTTGAGGGTCGGGCCCGCATCGACCGGATCGGACGAGTCGAGCAGCCGCGACAGGACCCGCGCGACATTGCCATCGACGACCGGCGCCGGCCTGCCGAAGGCGAAGGACCACACCGCGCCCGCCGTGTAGCGGCCGACTCCCGGCAGCGCGAGGATCGCCTCGAAGGTTTCGGGAAAGCATCCGCCGTGTTCGTTTTCCACCGCCCGCGCCGCCTCGCGCAGCATCCGGGCACGGCGGTAGTAGCCGAGCCCCTCCCATGCCTTGAGCAGGGAATCGTCGTCGGCCGCGGCCAGCGTGGCGGTGTCGGGAAAGCGCTCGAGGAAGCGGGCGTAGAACCCGCGGCCCAGCACCGTGGCGATCTGCGTCTGCTGGAGCATCACCTCCGAGACGAGGATCGCGTAGGGATCGCGCGTCCGCCGCCACGGGTAGTCTCTGCCCTCCCGCCGGAACCACTCCGCGAGCGCCCGCCGGAAATCCGCGGGCTCCTCCAGCGGATCGCATTCGAAACGCGGCTTCAGCATGCGTCCAGCTTGTCTTGAAACTTGAATCGCGAAACTCGAAACTCCCCCGCATGCCCGCAAATTCGCACACCGCCATGATTTCCGAGGAGCAGGCGGAAAAACTTCGCGGGGTGCTGGAGCAGCAGGGTTTCGAGTTCGGCGAGAAGCCCTACACCCTCTTCTCGGCGAAGAAGGGCAAGCTGAACGTGAGCGTCTATCAGAAGGGGCCCAAGGTGCTGGTGCAGGGCAGGGAGACCGGCGACTTCGTGCGTTTCACCCTTGAGCCCGAGATCCTCGGCGAGGCCCGGCTCGGCTACGAGGAAGTGCACCAGCCGGAGATGTTCGAGCCGCACTTCGGGATCGATGAGAGCGGCAAGGGCGACTATTTCGGACCGCTGGTCATCGCCGGGGTCTACACCGATGCCGCCAGCGCCCGCGCGTTGCTCGATGCCGGAATCATGGACTCCAAGCGCATCACCAGCGCCACCCGGATCCGCAAGCTGGCGAAGGTGATCCGCGAAACCCCCGGCATCGCCGAGGCCGTGATCTCGATCGGCCCGGAGCGCTACAACGAACTCCACACCTCCTTCGGCAACGTCAACCGCCTGCTCGCCTGGGGCCACGCCCGGGCCATCGCCCGGCTGCTGGAGAAGCGGCCCGACTGTCCGCGGGCGCTCTCCGACCAGTTCGCCCGGCCCGACGTGCTCAGGCGCGCGCTCAAGAAGCTGGGGGTGTCGATCGATCTCCAGCAACGGACCAAGGCGGAGTCCGACCTGGCCGTCGCGGCCGCCTCCATCCTCGCCCGCGAGCGCTTCATCGACTGGATGGACAAAACCTCGAAGGCCGGCGGCGTCGAGCTGCCGCTGGGCGCCTCGGACGCGGTCATCGACGCCGCCAGGGAACTCGTTGAGCGTCATGGGCCCGGCGTTCTCGTCCGGGTCGCGAAGCGGCATTTCCGCACGACGGCGCGCGTCCTCGGAGATTCCTCCGCGGATGGCACGGAATCCGCATGATTTTTCCGGTTTTTTGGCGGGACAAACACGGCATCCTGTGGTGTCCATCCTCCCGCTCTCCTGTCCCGAGGATTTTCACCCATGGCCACCGTCACCAAGCGCGAACTCGTCGTCAAAATCAGCAACGAAACGGGCCTCACCCAGCAGGAGGTCTTCGACGTGATCCAGAAGACCCTCGACTCGATCACCGACGCGCTGGCCAACGGGGACTCGGTGGTGATGCGCAACTTCGGTGCCTTCCAGGTGAAGGAGACCAAGGCCAAGATCGGCCGCAACCCGAAGAACCCCGGCAAGGACGTGCCGATTCCCGCGCGCGCCGTGGTCAAGTTCAAGCCCGGCAAGGAGATGAAGGAGCAGGTCGCCGGCACCCTCCCGCTCATCCGCGAGCGCGAAGGCGAGTAAGGGAGGTCAGACACTCTTGTCTGACATGGGATAGGGGTAGGGACGGCGCATTGGTTTGCGCCGCCCCTCCCTCCGAACCGTGCA
>CALGOH010000081.1 GCA_937957985.1 uncultured Verrucomicrobiae bacterium | reverse complement strand
CCTGAGAGCCGCTTCATCTTCATCGATGGGATTCGGATGGGTACCCTTGTCCAAAGCCGGTCTGGGCCGTGCGGTTTTCTCGGGACGGGCCCTTCTCCCCGGATCATTGCCGCCCCATTCGCAGCGGGGATACTCCCAAGCGCGCATGGCGGAAAAGGAACTTGTGACCGTTTGATTAGCGGGATATACAAATGGTCATGGAAGCGCTTTCCAACGGACCTGCCCTTCCTCCCGAGCCCCTCCCCCGTGATGCGATGGCTGCCGCCCGGGAACGGCTGACCGGTTTTCCGGTGCTCACCATCACCGGACCCCGCCAGTCGGGCAAGACCACCTTGTCACGGATGCTCCTTCCCGAGGTTCCGTATTTCTCCCTGGAAGATCCGGACACGCGGGCCTTCGCCAGCGAAGACCCGCGCGGTTTCCTGCGACAGGCCGAGGACGGCGCGATCCTCGACGAGGTCCAGCGCGCTCCCGCGCTCTTCTCCTACCTGCAGGGCATCGTCGATGCACGGCGCGAGATGGGTCGGTTCATTCTTACCGGTTCGAGCCAGTTCGAGCTGATCGAGTCGATCACCCAGAGCCTCGCCGGCCGCTCGGCCACGCTCACGCTGCTCCCGTTCTCTCTCGGCGAGCTCCAGTCCGCCGGCCGTGCCCCGGTAACGGTGGACGAGCTTCTCTACGCCGGTTTCTTCCCGCCGATCCACGATCGGCCCGTCGAGCCCTCGGTGTGGCTGCAGGACTACATCGGCACCTACCTTGAGCGGGACGTCCGGCAGATCCTCAACATCCAGGACCTCGCCGCCTTCCAGCGCTTCGTCCAACTTTGCGCCGGCCGCATCGGCCAGCTCGTCAACATCTCCTCGCTCGCCACCGACGCCGGCATCACCCGCGTCACCGCCGACTCGTGGCTCTCGGTCCTCCAGGCCAGCCACCTCGTCTTCCTCGTCCAACCTTGGTTCACCAATCTTTCCAAGCGCCTGATCAAGACGCCGAAGCTCTACTTCTGCGACCCCGGCCTCACCGCCTGGCTCCTCGGGGTCCGCAAACCGGAACACCTTACCGCCCACCCCCAGCGCGGGGCGATCTTCGAGAACTGGGTGATGACGGAGCTTCTCAAGGCTCAGACCAACCGCGGCCTCAAGCCCTCGCTCCACTTCCTCCGCGACAAGCAGGGCCACGAGATCGACGCCCTCGTCGAGACCGGCCCGACCGAACTCCAGGCCATCGAGGTCAAATCCGGAGAAACCATCGCCTCCGATTTCTTCGACGGCCTCAGCTACTGGAGCGAAAAGCTTCCCGGTCGGGATCTGACGCCGTGGCTCGTCCACGGCGGCACCGCCCGACAGGACCGCAGCCAAGCCACCGTCCTGCCATGGCGCGACCTCGCGCCCCTTCTAACAAACCTCACCGAATGACGGGAACCCCCGCCACGGCCTATGCCTGAAGCGTCGGCAGTCCGTCGATCGCCTTTCGAAGCGCCGCTTCGTCTTCATGGCTGTAAATCGCGTGGCTCTCCCTCGTCGAGTGTCCGGTGAGCGCCATTCGATCTTCCTCGGGGACCCCCGCCTTGCGTAGCCAGGCGGTGAAGGTGTGGCGGAAACTGTGGTAGCCCTTTTCGTAGATGATCCTGCCGGCACCCGCGGTCTCGCCCTCGGCGAGCACGCGGGAGGGCTTGCCTCGGTCAACCCCGGCGAGGCTCATGATCCGGACGAATTCGAGAGAGAGCCCGTTGC
This sequence comes from uncultured Verrucomicrobiae bacterium, assembly GCA_937957985.1. Classification (GTDB taxonomy): domain Bacteria; phylum Verrucomicrobiota; class Verrucomicrobiia; order Verrucomicrobiales; family Akkermansiaceae; genus Haloferula. Next base: position 6,114 of record CALGOH010000081.1, on the reverse strand, counting down.
GGGAATTCACCGGCAGCTTGGACAAGGACGAAAAGACCGCCGTTTGATCGGGTTTGCCTTTGCGACGTGCCTCCTTGAGGAAACCTAACAGATCCGGCTGAAGGGGAATGCGGACAAGCCGCTTCTTCTTCCGGGTCTTCGACGGGACCAGGCTGATCATCTCGCCTTCGAGGTCGATCACATCCCAGCGGAGCCGTGCCCCGTCGCCGAGTCGCAGGCCGGTGAACGCTCCCACAAGGATCAAGCCACGCCACTCCCAGGTGGGGGCCGCCTTCATGAGCGCCACGACTTCGTCGGTGGTGAACGGCTTGCGCTCGTGGCTGTCGCTGGTGTCGATCGACTCCAACGCGGTGAAGGGGTTGAAGGTCACCAGGCCCTCCCGCACCGCCAGGCGATAGACCGAGCCGAGGTCCTTGGCATAGCCGAGCGCCGTCTTGCCCACCACGCCGGTATCCAGAATCGAATCGACCCACATTTGAGCATCGTGGGTCGTGATGCTCTCCAAGGGTTTGTTGGCCCGCTCATCCCCCAGCCATTTCATGAAGTTGCCAGTATGGCCCCGGTATCGCTTCATCGTGGACTCACCGGTTTTCCGGGCTTTCCGGCGAACCCATTCGGCGATCCAGGTCTCGACCGTGAAGGTCTGCATCTCTTCCCCGGTTGCCAACATCACCAACTCCCTGAGATATTTCCTCGCCGATGTCTGGGTGAAGGTCTCGCGGTCGATCTCCGCACAGGCCTCCGCGAGAATCGCCTTGGCCCGCTGCGCCCGTTCGCTGCCGGCGGCCATCACGCCCTGGGCATTGCGCTCCATGTCCACCGCCACGGCCATCGCCTTCTTTCGGTTCGTCTGCCCGGTTGATCGGCGCACCTGTCGGAGGTCGCCGGTCTCCGGATCCTTGACGTAAAACTGGGCTTGCCAGACCGCCGTCCCCTTCCTTTTCCTCAACGAAGCCATGCGAGAAAGAGCCTACCACACTGCCCCCTAAAAATGCACCCTATTTATGCTGCCATATAGTGTCATTAGTGTACGGAAACCCCTATAAAACAAGGCACTTCCCATCAGCCCGAGCCCGGGATTCCTTTCAGTGGTTCGAACCCACTATCGCGCACCATTTCCTTCCCCGTCCGCGACAGCCGCGCTAAACCGGAAGCGTGTCCGACATCGAGGTCCGTTCGATCAACCCGGCCGAGCATCCCGCCGCGACCGGACTGCTTGCACACCTGAATCCGGATTGCCCGACGCCCGTCCTGCTCGAACGGTTCCGCCGCATCATTCGCGAACATCCCCACTACGATCCGATCGGCGCCTTCCGCGCGGGGCGGATGGTCGGGTTCGCCGGCGCCTGGGTCGCCACCAAAATCTGGTGCGGACGCTATCTCGAGGTCGACAACCTCGTCGTCCATCCGGACGAGCGGTCGTCCGGTGTGGGAACCGCGTTGATCGAGCACCTGGAGGCCGTGGCGCGGGAGCGCGAGTGCAATCTCGTCGTCCTCGACGCCTACACCCACAACCATTCGTCCCACCGCCTCTACCACCGGCTCGGATTCGAGATCTGGGGCTTTCATTTCGTGCGCCAGATCGGATCGCTCGAACGATGACCCCCGCCATCGTCAGCGTCCACCATCACCTCCGCCCGGGAGGCGTTTCCACCGTCATCGCCCATACCGGGCAGATCCTCGGCGACGCCGGCGTTCCCCATCTCGTTCTGAGCCGGGAGACCCCGGGCCTCGAGTCCCTCGACTACGATGAACATCGCAGCGGCGATCTCGCCCCGGCGCTCCTGCGTTCGGCGGAGAAGCGGCTCGGCGACGCTCCGCGGGTCTGGCACTTCCACAATCCCTGCCTCGGCAGGAATCCGGCGCTCACCCGCTCGCTCGCGGTGCTGGCCGGTGCCGGCGAGGCCATGATCCTCCAGCATCACGACCTGGCCGAGGACGCCCGCCCGCGGAATCTCGAGGTTCTCCGGAGCGTGCCGGTTCCCTATCCGGTCTCGCCCCGTCTCGCCCACGCCTTTCTCAACCACCGTGACCTCGACGCCTTCACCGGGGCCGGACTCGCCGAGGACCAGGCGGTCCTGCTTCCGAATCCCATCGTCCCCCGGCCGCCTTCGCCCCCACCGCCGGACGGGGCGCCGGTCGTCCTGATGCCGATGCGCGGCATCCCGCGCAAGAATCTCGGCGAGTTCCTGCTGCTCGCCGCCGCCGCTCCGACCGGCGCCCGGTTTCTCCAAGGCAGTGCGCCGGAGCAGGAGAACTGGCGACCCGCCTACGATGCCTGGCGGCGCTTCGCCGAAAGCCACAGCCTGCCGGTCGTCTTCGATGTCTTCCGCGACCGCCGGCCCGAAGCGTGCATCGACCGGGCGACCCACGTCGTCACGACCTCGACGCGCGAGGGATTCGGGATGATCCATGCCGAGGCCGCCGGCCGACGCCGGGTGATCGGGCGGCGGATTCCCTACCTCGACCTCGAAGGTTTTCCCACCGACGGCCTCTACGACGCGCTCGTCATCGACGGTCGCGACTTCGGCCACCTTGACGACGAAGCCCAGCGTGCGCGGCTCCTTGCCTTCGCCCGTGGCGAGATCGACGTTGCGGTCGAGCAGCGCGGTCGAAAGACACCGCTCCGCGCCTGGCTGCGCGGCCAGTTGGACGATCGCCAGCCGTGGGATGCCTCGGTGGCTCTCGCCGGGCACTCCCCGGAATCCCATCTGCGCCGGCTCCTCGACCTGCGGGACCGCCTGCTTGCCGCTCCGCAGCGCCCGATCGGACAACTCGATCCCGAACTCATCGCCCGAGCCTTCCCTTGACCCTCGATCTTCCCAACTCCGCCGAGGCGGTCCTCTTCGACATCTACGGCACCCTGCTCGATGGCACCCGCCGCCCGGACCGGGGCGGGCGCATGGCCGACGTGGCCCGCCGCTTCGGCCTCGCCCATGAAATCGCCCTCGACCGCACCTTCGACGATGCCGTCGCCGCCGCGCACCACCGCTCCCCCGAGCCGTGGCCGGAGATCGATGTCCGCGAGATCTGGACGGAGATCTTTCCCGCATTCGGAGATGCCGACGCCTTCGCGCTGGAAATCGAGGACGCCATCCATGCCGTCGAACCAACACCGTGGGCGGAAGACTTGCTCGACCAGGCCTTCGCGCGCGGCCTTCCGGCCGGCATCGTTTCCAACGCCCAGGCCTACACCCGCCTCCTCATGCAGCGGCACTTTCCCCGCCACTGGCCAAGGTTCCGCCCCGACCTTCTCGCCTTCTCTTACGAGCACCGCATCGCCAAGCCGGACCTGCGGCTTTTCCAGAAGGCGCTCGCTCCCCTGCTGAACGAGGGCATCGAGCCGGCGCGGATCGCCATGGTCGGCGACTCCGAGGAGATGGACCGCGCGCCTGCCGAGGCGCTGGGACTCACGTTCCTCGGAGTGGCGGCTTTCCAAGCGCCATGATGGCGGGGCCGGCGGCTTGGAAGCCGCCTCCATCCCAGGCCATGGCTCCTGCAAGGAGCCACTCCGACCCCGGATCAGAACGTCACGGTCTCCCCGAGCACGCCGACCTCCACCGGTTGGTCGTGCCTTTCCGCAAGGGCCACCCGGAGCGCCTCCGAGTGATCGGGCTCGCCGTGAACCAGCCACGTCCGGGACTTCGGTCCGGACATCGCCTCGAAATAGTCGAGCAGTTCCGAGTGATCGGCATGTCCCGAGAAGGAATCGATGGCATCGACCTTCGCCCGCACCTTGTGGCGCTTGCCAAAGATGCTCACCTCGTCCTTGCCGTCCCGGATGAAACGACCGAGCGTGTTCTCCGCACAGTAGCCGACGAAGAAGACGGTGTTCTTCGGGTCGCCGATGCCGTTCTTCAGGTGGTGCCGGATCCGTCCCGCCTCGCACATGCCCGAGGCGGCGATGATGATGCACGCCTCGTCCTTCTGGTTGAGCTTCTTCGACTCGCTCACCGCGCGGATCAGTCTCAGTCCGTCGAAGACGAAGGGATCCTTCTCCTCCTCGAACATGAAGTGATAGACCTCCTCGTTGAAGCACTCGGGGTGCAGCCGGAAGATCTCGGTCGCGCCGACCGCCAGCGGGCTGTCGACATACACCGGCAGCTTCGGCAGCCGGCCCTCGTGAAACAGGCGGTTCAGCACGTAGAGCACCTGCTGGGTGCGCTCGACGGCAAAGGACGGGATCATGACCTTGCCCTTGCGCGCGATCGCCTCGGTGAGGATGCGCGCGAAATGCTCGTCGGCCCCGCCCGGCTCCTCGTGCTCGCGCCCGCCGTAGGTCGACTCCATCAGCAGGAAATCGACATCCGCGACGTTCACGGGATTGTTCAGGATATCGTTGTTCCCACGCCCGACATCGCCGGAAAAGAGAAAGCGCTTTTTCCTCCCGCCGTCCTCCTTGTCGATCACCTCCAGCAGCACCTGCGCCGCGCCGAGGATGTGGCCGGCGTCGTAAAAGATCAGCGTCACGCCGTCGGCGATGGGGATCGGCCGCTCGTAGCCGACGGTGACGAACTGCCGCAGGCAGCGCTCGGCGTCGGCCTTGCTGTAGAGCGGCTCGACCGGCGCCTCGCCGTCGCGCGCCCGGTGCTTGTTGAGCCATCTCACGTCCTGCTCCTGGATGTGCGCGCTGTCGGCCAGCATGATCGTGCACAGGTCCCGCGTCGCGAAGGTCGCGTAGATGTTGCCCTCGAAACCCTTGCGGCACAGGTTCGGCAGGTTGCCGCTGTGGTCGATGTGGGCGTGGGAAAGCACCACCACGTCGACCTCCGAGGGATCGAAATGGGGAAAACAGCAGTTCACCTCGTAGGAGTCCTGACGCCGGCCCTGATAGAGCCCGCAATCGAGCAGGATCCGCGTCCCGTTCACCTCCAGCAGATGCTGCGAACCGGTGGTGGTTCCCGCCGCGCCACAGAACTTCAATTTCATGGCACGCAGCCTTTCCCGACGGACCGCCCCGGGAAAAGCAGAATCGTTGTCACCGGGTTCCGGTCACCCCGTCTGGGTCGCGATCGCGACCTCCTCGTAGGGCTGGATCACGACGAAGCCGCTGCCCTCGAACTGCATCTGGAACGACTCCCCGGAACCACGCCCGAGGAAGGTCCGGAGCGAGACATCGGTGCGGAACTGGGGCGTCAGCCCGCCGCTCCACGCGACCGTCGCGTTCGGATCGGTGATCACCGGGTTGCCGGGCTCGACCTTGAGCGTGACCGGCTCGTAGTGCGTCGTCAGCGCCACCATCCCCGATCCGGTGAGATGGATGTTGAACAGCCCTCCGCTGGCCAGCGCGGCGATCTTCTTCATCATCTCGATCTTGTGCGAGAGCGAGGGCTCGAAGGCCAGCACGTCGTTGCCGTTGATGTAGATCTCCTGGTTCTCGAGGCGGATGATGCTGACCTTCTTGCCGGCGTCGGCGAGGTAGAGTTTCCCCTGCCCATCGGCGTAGGTGATGCTCATGCCCTCCCCGGAAACCGCCTTCTTCAGCAGGTTGCCGAGGCCTTGGTCCATCATCTTCTCCCGGGTGAACTTGATCTGGCCGCGGTAGGAAACCATCGAGCCCATCTTGGTGTTCACGCGCCCGTTCAGGTTGACCTCCAGCAGCCGCGGCGTCTCCAGTTCGAAAAGCCCCTGCCCCTTGTCCTGCTGGGCGGTCTTGGAAAGAAACTCGTCGAGCGAGTAGGAAGGCGACTGCGGAATCGGAGGTGGATTGCTCATGACCCTCCGACCTTGCTCCGGGCACCCCCCCCTTCCAAGCGCCAAACCCACGGATTTGCCGCAGGCCTGGTTTCCGCACGGACCCGGCGCCGACCCTGCCCGGACGCTCCATTTTCCTTGACTCGCCCGCCCGCTGGTCCTACCTCCCCGCCCCCACGCACGCCCATCCATCCCATGGCCACTTCTGAAGTCATTCTCCGCGAAAAAATCGACGGTCTCGGTTCCGAGGCCGACGTCGTCAAGGTCCGCGCCGGTTACGCGCGGAACTTCCTGATCCCCGAAGGCAAGGCTTTCGAAGCGACCAAGGCGAACCTGCGTCACCTTGAGGCCCTCAAGAGCGCCCGTGCCCAGCGCGAGGCCGAGGAGCGCGGCCGAGCCGACCCCGCTGAAGAGCCCGAC
>CALGOH010000080.1 GCA_937957985.1 uncultured Verrucomicrobiae bacterium | reverse complement strand
GCACCTACCTCGAGCGCGACGTGCGCCAGATCCTCAACATCCAGGACCTCGTGGCTTTCCAGCGGTTCGTCCAGCTCTGCGCCGGGCGGATCGGCCAACTCGTCAACATCTCGTCGCTTGCGGCCGACGCCGGAATCACTCGCGTGACCGCCGACTCGTGGCTTTCAGTCCTGCGCGCGAGCCATCTGGTCTTCCTCGTCCAGCCGTGGTTCAGCAACCTGTCAAAGCGGTTGATCAAGACCCCGAAGCTCTACTTCTGCGACCCCGGACTGGCAGCCTGGCTGCTGGGGGTTCGCAAGCCGGAGCATGTCACCGCCCACCCCCAGCGCGGCGCACTGTTCGAGAACTGGGTCATGACCGAACTCCTCAAGGCCCGGACCAACCACGGCCTGACCCCCTCCCTGCATTTCCTGCGGGACAAGCAGGGACACGAGATCGATGCCCTCGTCGAGACCAGCCCCACCACGATCGATGCCGTCGAGGTGAAGTCGGGCGAAACGATCGCCTCGGACTTCTTCTCCGGACTCGCCTACTGGCGGGAGAAATTCGGCGAGCGAAAACTGCGCCCTTGGCTGGTCCATGGCGGCACGACCCGACAGGACCGGAGCCTGGCAACGGTCCTTCCGTGGAACGACCTGCAGCCGTTGCTCGATCGATTGGTCTGACCTCGCAGAGGTCATTTTCATCGCAGTCCCTCGTGAAACGCATAGATCGCCAGCTGCTGCTCGACGAGTCGCAGCTTGAGCGGCAGGAGGGTCGCCACGATGCGCCGATGGTAGCGTTCGGGCGGCAGACCCCGGCTGTAGGGCAGCTTCCAGATCAGGTGCGGCGCCAGCCTGCAGGCGCGGCGCACGAGCCGGGCACCGCTGGGTCGTTTCAGCCGACTGAGCAGGTCCCTCTCGACCTCGTCCCGCAGCCAGCGACGCAAGACCTCCAGCTCCCACGGATCCGGGTCGGGGTCCAACAGCACCTGTCGCAGGTCACCCCACAGGTTGCCGCTGCCCAGGCTGAGGCGGGGCTCCTCCCGCAATGCGCGGCGGGCGACCGTCGGGCAGGAGATGTTGCCAAGCGGATCGTTCATGCGAACACCGTCGCACCCAGGGGTGGGACAAAGGCAGGGGCATCGCAGGGAATCGCGCGTCGGTGCAGTGCTTTTTGCCGGGCGGTTTCCCCCGATCGAATGCGCTCCCCCATCGGTGCGTCTCAACAGCCATGAAGCAGATCGCATTCTCCATGCTCTCGTGGCTCCTCGCACTCGGTGCCTCCGCCCAAACCTGCCGGGAGGTCGTGCGCGACTCCTCCGGGCGGATCGTCCGGACCATCGAGCGCCACAGGATTTCCGGCGGAACGGAGCGGGCGACGATCCGCGATGCCTCGGGGCGCATCATCGGCACGGCCACCACCCACTCCAGCGGCGGCACGAGCCGTACCGAGTTCCGCGACGCCAGCGGTCGGATCACCGGATCGGCATCGACCAGGGGTTCAACGGGCGACAGCTCCCGGACGACCTACCGCGACGCGAGCGGGCGAATTTCCGGCAGTACCTCGACCAGCCGCTCCGGCAGCGGCAGACGGACGACATTCCGCGATGCCTCGGGCCGGATTACCGGCAGCGAAAGCACCCACGGCAGCAGCACCATCCGGCGCGACCGTTCCGGGCGGCTGACCGGAAGCAGCAACGGAAGCTGTCGTCGCGAATCTCGGAACCCAACCGGACCCGTGCCGAGAGGGTAGGCAAGGTGATCACACAGGGTTTGCGCTTGCCGACTTCGCCCAACGCCCGGCGGCGAAGGATCGGCACCTGCCAGCCAGCTTGCGCCCGATTGGCCGTGTCCGTCGATCATCCAGGTCCGTGGGGTGCCTAACGACGGACGCGAAGTCTCAGGCTGCCCGTGGCCGGGCGCATTACCATTTGTTGGATCGTGCCTCCGTGGGTGATCGGCCATCCCCTGAGAACCCCAAAACCATCCTCCAATGTCTTCGCCCGCCGGCGCCGGAGACGACCCACGAGCAGGTTGTAGCGGTCGCAACGCTCGCCCTTTCTCCACCCGGCCAGCAGGTTGACTCGCGCACCATCCGCTCGATCGAGGTAGTGATTCGTCTGGGCGAGGCCCCAGGCGAAGGGCTCGTGGTGAAAATAGTGACCCCCGATGTTCTGCATGAGGCACTGCTGGTCGCGTCGCGTGCCCACCACGTGTGTGAAATAGGGGGACATCGCCCGCCAAGGGCCGATCTGCCTCACCAGTGACCCATACGAGCTTGCCCGGTCGCACGCCGCTCTGAGGTGCATGCAGGCCGGCATCTGCGAAAGATCCACGCGGGATTGCACGCAAGGAGACTGGTTCAGGGTTACCGCCCATGCCCCCTCACGCTGCGCACTGCGCACCCCGACAAACCCTGGGAAGCCCACGGATTCATACAAATAGCGGTTCCCCTTCCAGAATCGAACCAACGCGGAATAGGCCCCGAGGGATTTCGGCCGGTGCCAATCAAGGTTCCTCGCCAATATCGGTCTCCCACGCGCGTCACAGAATGAGGCGCTCGAACACGCCTGCCCACCCCTCTCGAACAGCTGATGGAGGTCGTAGGAAATATTCAGGAGGAAAACCTTCCCAAACGGCGCCCCGGATGCTCGGCAAAGTCCCCTGAGTTCACTGGCATACGCACCCCCGAGCAGCCTGGCCATTCGACCTGCTGCCGCTCCCCCTAGCCTGAGGAAAGGGAACAGGGGCCTGGCTCTCGACGGCAGTTCGCACACCATCTCATCCCAGGCCACCTCGATAAGATCCCGGATCCAGTCCCGATACTCTTCCCCCGCATCCAGCCAGCGCCTTGAGGGCGGCAACGACAAGTCGATGTCGAGCAGCGGGAGTTCGCCAAGCCTGATGGACCCAAGATTCACGATGGCCAAATAGTCAGCCCAATAGCCTGGTGCAAGGGCCCGCTTCTCGTAGAGCCGGCGCATCCGAGCTTCGCACCGTCCCCCTGCAAATGTCTGACCCGTCAATTCAGGATCTAGGGGCCTCACATCGGGCTCCAACCGCATACAAAGAATCCTTCAGTTTTCTCACTTTCTGCTAGGCAGCCGGGCACCGATTTCTGTTGGATACCAAAGCAAACTATCCCCTCTTTCCCGGTGTCACCCTCCAGATTTCGAGCTGGCCCAGGCCATTGCGCGACCAGATCCCGCCAAGGGCCGAAGAACCTCGGTTCCTGGTGGGCTGCGATCGCAGGGGCCTCCCTGCTCTTGGGAGCTCTCGGTCGTGCCAACGACCTCATGGAGCTCCGGGACTGTGAACTGATCAAATCGCAGTGGGCCGATGGTGACAGCTTTCTCGTCCGGTCACCCGAACGCGGAGAGTTCACGGTCCGGCTCTACGGAGCTGATTGCATGGAGTGGAACGTCACGGATCCCAGCGACGAGCGCCGCCTCCGCGAACAACGACGCTATTTCGGCATCACCAACGCCCGGAAGGACCCCCTCGCATCGATCGAACTGGCGAAGAGCTTGGGCAAAGCCGCCGGCAAGGAGGTCGTGAACGTCCTTTCCAAGCCGTTCGTGGTCCACACGGCTTTCGCCGATGCGCGCGGCGACGGGAAGCATCAGCGTTCCTATGGCTTTGTGGTGACCACCGATGGTCATGATCTAGCTTCCCTCCTCGTATCGAAAGGCCTCGCAAGGGCCGTTGGCGTCGCAAGGGTAACCTACGACAACCGCACCCAAGACGAGTACAAAGAGCAGCTCCGAGATCTCGAGCTCCGCGCTGCGAGCCGGGGGCTAGGCATTTGGGCGGAAACCAACTGGGACAGCCTCCCTGACGAGAGGCGACAGCAGCGGGACGAAGACCGCGAGGCCGAACTAGCCTTCGACGACCGGAACTTTAGTGCCGACGAAAAGATCGACCCGAATACCGCTGCTAGGGACGAGCTCATGCGCCTGCCAGGGATTGGAGAGGTGCTCGCCAACCGAATCATCGAGGGCCGTCCCTACACCAAGATTGAGGATCTGACGGACGTGCCGGGCATCGGAAGCGCAAAGTTTGAAAAGATCTGCCCCTATTTGGTCGTTCACGGGACGAAGGTTTTTCCCGAATATTCAAACGAACAGTCCCGCTGAGATCCCCCAAGATCCCATGACCGGAAGCTCCAACAGTTTCAGCCAATTCAAGAAGGTGGGTTCACCGCCACCGCTGCCGTCGAGTCGCGCGGTCGTCTACGACTGCATCACCGGCCAGTGCCACAAGCTCGGAAGATCACCCCTGACTTTCGGCACGGGCGATCACCACGACATTTCGCTGGGAGCACTTGCCACCAAGGACTCGCTGGTCACTCTTGAGAGATCCGGCAAGCGACTGCGCCTGAGCTTCGAGGGAGGCGGGCATGAGATCCAGGTGAACGGAAAGTCTTTTGAAGGGGGTCTTCTGCCACAGACTGAGCAACTTTCACTGGTGATCGACAAGGCCGCCTTCTTCTTCATCGCGACTGGCGAGGATTGTGACACCTGGGCCGGCTCCATGCAGAAGTCCGGGAGACAGCGTTGGATCCTGCACATCTTCAATGGTGGCACCCAAATGTTCCAGGCGTGGCAGACGGCAAACATGCCCACCGATTTTCCGGGCAAGCACACCATCGAGGACAAGACCATGCTTGAGCTGATCGACGAGATTGGCAGGCGCTCGTGGGAGGATCAGGTTGGTATCGTCTACAATGCCTTAGTTGAAGCGAAAGCATGTTTTTTCGCTGCCCAGTTCAGAAAGCTTTCCGCCCTCTTTTTTTTTTAATGATACGGCGACCACCGAGATCCCAGGTGCTTTCTTAGGTTCAACACCAAGGACATCCTTGCAGTTCACCCAAGCGAGTATGGGGACGAAATACTCGGCGAATCCGTCCTAAAGAGGTTTCTCCCAGAAGACTTCGACGAAGACGGAGTACCGCTCACCGAGGATGGCCACCGGGCACAACGTTTCGCGTGCCCCCATTGCCGAGGTGATCTGCCTCCCAACATAGTTGAAAGGCAACCACACATGCTGTCGATCATCGGTGACGGCATGTCCGGCAAGTCGTACTTCCTCACAGTGGCAATCCGGATTCTGAGGAAGATTCTGCCAGCCAAGTTTGGGGTCACCTTCAGCGATGCGGACCCACAAGGAAACGCAGTGCTATCAGCAATGATTGCGAAGCTCTTCAGCCCCACGCAGGATCCAGCGAAGACCCGAATCGTAAAAACCCAGCTGGGTGGAGAGACCATGCAAACTTTGAAGCTTCATGGAAAAGACGTGAAGCTCCCTCGCCCTTTCACTTACCGAATCAACAGCCCAAACTCCCCAGGGAGCGCGCTGGTCTTCTACGACAATGCTGGCGAGACATTCAGACCTGACAACAGCGAGAGTGATAAGTCGAATGCTACCGAGCACATGGCATGGGCATCGGGATTGCTATTTCTTTTTGACCCTTTGCAACAAATCGATCTTCTAAATCTACTGAATGACGAAGTCGATCCTCAAGTCCCATTCATGCGCAGAGGAGGCGGGAGCATTCGTTACGATCAGGACGTCATTCTTGCGGAGATCGCCACCAGACTAAGAAACTGGAGGAGCATGGGATTCGATGACAAACATGATGCCCCTCTTGCGCTGGTTCTCGGCAAACACGACACCCTCGGGGATCTCTTCCCGCGAAGCGAACTTGAACTTGAGGTTTGTATCAACGGCAGGCTCTCGCTGGGGAAGATCGAGGCAAATTCCCAAAGGACCCGGGACTTTCTAATGGAGCATTGCTCCGAGATTGTTGGGGCAGCCGAGGCCATTTCGAGCAACGTAAAGTATTTCCCAGCAAGCGCCTTCGGTACGCCGGCCATAAACGTTGGAGACGACATCGGCCCGGACCCAAGGTCCCTCAAACCCTACCTTGTGGAGGCTCCAATCCTTTGGCTGATCTCACAGATCGAACCATCCACGATCCCAACCTTGGATTAGAATGAAGGTCCTGCAAGCTATCGTTGCGAGCGCAACGGAAACTCTCGAGAATCGCCAAGGCTACGGCCTCGTGAAGTGCTCAAGAGACTTGCCCGACATCATCAGAAACAAATGTCGCGGCCTCGGCTATCCCGAGGATGCCCAGGGCGAGCCCGTCTTCGCCTACTGGCGAGAGGAATTCAATGGAATCTGGTGGGCATTACTAAGTCGCACGGGACCCGCGACGGACTATTCGAGGCGCCAGAGTTTCGTATCACACATCCTGGCATTCGAGTGGGATCAGCTTGAGTCTCTCTTGAAGGACACCCAATGGGATGGTTTTACTCCATGTCATGTATTCCGCTCATTCATGTGGCAAGATTCATGGGACGATACCGTCGCCACATGGATAGAACCCGATGACGACCTGAGACCTGAAGACTTCGCTGAGCCCAGACCTCTCGGTCGAGACCTGACTGGGCAGCAAACCGGCTTGCTTCAACTCTTTGAAGTCGATGAAGCCGGCGAGCCTCGGCCACGTCGCGTCTACATGAGCGGAGCACCCTCAAACCACAACCAGGCACTCGATATATTCGACAGGGCTTGGTTGGCAGTCGACCCCTTTCTCTCGCTTCGCGAGCTGAGCGATCTCCTTCCTGGACCGAAGGTAAAACCGATCGACTGTTGGAAAGCGACATTTATCACCCACCTGACCGGCTCACAACCGGACGCATTTTCATGGGTCATTGTCCCAAGGGGGACAACGCCTCCAGGGAACCGCGCGCTTCTTGACTTCCACAGCGTTTCAACCGATCTTCCTTCAGAAGCGCCGGACAATCTCTGGCCTGAAGACTTGGCAGTCCGGGCAGGCAACCCCAGAGACTGGGCGATTTCCACCCTCCAGCAGAGGATTGCCGAATCCTCACAAACGAGAAGAAATCGTGAATTGGAGCTCGTCGAAGACGGGAAATCTAGTATCGCCAAGATCATTTCCCAGACGAGAGACGTTTCGATTGAGCTCCCAGCCGGCCACGTTATCGGTCAAGATTCCCTTATCTATACCTTGGAGAGAAGCAAGACCATCATCGATGAAGAGCTACACAAGAGGGAGCTCGAGCTCGGTGAGGCTGAAACGAAGCTCCGGGAGAGAATTGCAAACCTTGATTCCGAATACCCGGAAATCGAGCCGCTTCGGGCTGCCCTCAATGAGCTCGGGGAGCAAACATCGGGACACATCGCTGCAGGTGTAGACTTTTCACCTCTCTTTAATGAATTCAAACAAGCCTGTAGCGATGTCCGCTGGGGATGCGAGAAATACATTCATCAGCATGTTTATCAGCCTCTCATTGATGAACTCAAGAAGAGCGAAAGCGATCTTAAGCGGAGACAAAATGAGCTCGAACCCGAACTTAGGAAACTAGAGGATACGCGGGCAGAGATCCAATCCAAAATCGATCAACTACAAGAACTTCAGATACAAAGAAATAGTGAGAAGTCGTTACACTCTGGTCTGGAGTCAAAAAATGCGACTCTTGCGGAAGAGAATAAAAGGCACCGCCGAGAAGTGGACAGCCTCACGAAACAGAAGCGTAAAGCGAACTACCTTACTATCACGATGGCACTCGTCGCTCTGGCGCTGGCCTGCTTGTGGGCCTGGCAGTGGACTAAGAGCGACGAAGCGAGGGTCAGTGACTTGGAGGAAAGCAACACGAAACTCAATACACAGCTCAACAAGAGAATAAGAGAGAATGAACGGCTGACGAAGGCCAATGATGCTCTTCGTACGGAGAAACAGAAGTGGACCAGTCAGCGCGCAGAACTTGAGCAGAAGATTGGTCAACTTGAGCAGCAACGCGAGAGCCTGCCTCCTCCCACGAAGCAAGGCAAAGACAATGCAGAACCGGCCCCTCGGAACAAACCAGACAAAACTCACGAAAGCAGTGGAGTTCGGGACGCGGCACCGAAGCCAGGCAAGGCGCAGCCATGACAACAGATCCATCATCGAGTCTGCTGATCGCCGAGTTGAGGGCAAGCCTGAAGGCAGCCATCCTCCGCTCTGAGCGAGGTGAGGCTCGTCGCCTCCTGTCGCAGCTACTCGCACTCTCTCCGGATGATGCGGCAGCCAAACGCAATCTTGATGCACTCCTAAAGAAAGTCCGATCCGATCTGGATCAGGTGCTGGCAAAAGCTGGCAACATTCGTCAAAGGATGCTTGATGGAGTTCCACTCTCTAAGGTCCAAGCCGAGTTCGATGAAGCGATGCCCAGTTGGCGGGCGTTCGTCGATGATTTCGAGGCCTTGGAACTGGTCAAACATGGTTTGCCTGCCCACGAGGATCCTTGGGTCAAGAAGCAGCTCGCTTTGATCCAGACGAAGGTAGATCGAGCAGAGATCAGCGAGGCCTTGGAATTGTGGGACGAGCTTGGCAAACCTGGGGCGGCAGCGAGCGGGATGCTGACTCAAACTCTTTCCTCGCTGGAAGAACTTGCCGACCGACTTGAAGCGGGCCAGTGGGACAAGGCAAAAAAGTGCCTCAAGGAAGTCAGAGACCTTTATGATCAAGATGAAGGGCATGATCTGCCCCAGTTACTTGATCGCTACTTAGGAAGGAATGAGAGCCGCATCCGTTGGTTCACCCTACTCGCTGAAGCCGAACGAGAATCTGAGCCTGACAAGAACCAGCGACAACGACACCTCGAGGCCCTCATCAAGGTGCGCGATGAGATCCAACTCGCCACGAGTTGGTTCAAGGACGACGAAGTTTTTGAGTCCAGGCTCGAGAAGGAAATCACTCGCCTCAGTGGTTCTAGCCCCCCCGGTGGCACCGAGGGTTCCGTCGCGACTCGTGCATTCGTCATCGTAGGCCTACTCATCGTAGTAATCCTATTCCTCGCCTGGTTTTATCACTCCAGAGGCTGAAGCGCTTACCCCGCTGAAGAGGCCTCGACACGGTCCATACTAATTCAACCACCAACCCCCATCCATCATGCAATCCGTCGTCGAATTTCTAGAACTATGGGGCGCCTGCCTGAAGGCCGCCATGAAAGACCGATCCCTCGCCTTTCCAATCTCGGGCATCATCGGACTACTGGCCGGAGTGTTGTTCTGGTATCTTGCCTGGCTCTTCTCCCGTCTATTTAACAAACGCTTTCAGCTCAAGCTGGGGCTCCAGATCATGTGTGCGGTCGCTGCGCTCCTTGCAGTACTCTTCGCCCTGACGTTTTCATCAAGCCGCTACATGGAGGAGGCGGTCAAACTGCGCCTCGCAAGTTGGAAAGACCAGGTCGTATTGGATCAGGACTGGAAACATGAAGCGTTTTGCGATGCCTGGGACGCAGTCGCCAAGGCCGGCTACGAGTCGGATGTGCGGTCGGAGCCAAGCCCGAGAACCGACTCAAGCATCAACACGATGTCGATGGGTCATCCTGAGTCGAAGAAGGCGGTCGTCCGCACCTACACGAATGCTGCCTTTGTTCGCTTCTCTGAGGATCACCCCTACATGATGGGCATTCTCTCTCCGGATCCAGAGGTTCCCGAGGACCGACTGGACCAAAGCACCATCTCTTGGTTCAGCGACAACCCTGGCCAACCTTACCCAGCGGAAAGAGGGATCGAGGTCGTCGTATCAATTCTCGAAGATCAAGCCAAGAACCAAACCAAGGAGGTCGCCGCCTATACCCGCAAAATGAGTGTCGCCCTCTTCCTGATCACCCAGATGATCGTCTTCGCCGTCCTCGGCTTCGTGTCAAACCGATCGAATCGACCTGCCGAAGTCAAGTAACGTAGAACCATCAACACCCCCACACCATGAGTAACCATCTGATCATTGGCCTCGGCGGCACAGGCGGCAAAGTTATCCGCAACATCCGAACCGCCATTTTCCGCGACTGGAAGCCCTCTTCGACGGGTGAGAAGTCCAAGAATACAGACCCAGCAGTCGACAAGGTTGCACAGGCGACCCCCACCGGATTGAAGATTGACTACCTCTACGTCGATTCGAGCAAAGAGCACATGGGATTCGAGGACGACTCTTGGAAGGTTCTTGGAGAGAATCTCCAGCTTAATCCCAGCAGCCAGCTCCACCTCAAGGGCTCGGACCTCAAGACACGCCTTGATGATGTGCTGAGCTATCCCGCCCTTGCTCCTTGGATCGGAGAGCCCAAGGCTTGGGCTCCAATCTTGAACCTTGGTAGCGGCGGAGCAGAAATCCTTGGCGGCCAGAAGCGTCGCCTCGGACGATTGCTTTTTGCGAGCAACGCCAGCGAATTCATGGCCCGGGTGAATCGCAAGGCGAATGACCTAAAGAAGGGAACGACCAAAGCTTCGGTCACCTTCCACATCGTCTCGGGTCTTGCCGGGGGAACCGGCAGCGGATCGCTAATCGATGCCATCTCACTGATTCGGAATGAATACAAGAGCTCCGAAGAATATCCGATCATCCTTTACGTGCTGCTCCCCGAAGAGCACCCGCTCCAGAACTGGAATACCGGGAACTACCACGCCAATGGATACGCGGCCCTGACCGAACTCAACGCCCTCGGTGTCGGAACTTACAAGCCCTACAATCTCCTTGGGCATGGGGAACGCTTCGAGCACCTCAACTCCCCCTTCAAGATCTGTTACCTTATCACCAACGAGAACAGCAATGGTGCTCCCTTCGATGTCGACAAGCAGATCCCCGAGCTGATGGCGGAGATGCTCTACCAAAAGATTGTCGCTGGAACACACGGGGTCGATCGCACACTCGGAAGGATCGTGGAATGGGAGAACATGGAGATCTCCCATGAAGGGAAGGGAGATCCTGGCATCTCGGGGCGTTGTCGATTGTTCGCTTCGTTCGGGATCAAGAAGATCTCCTACCCGGAAGAAGCCATTCAGGACTACATCGGACTCTCCCTCACTGCCCAAACCTTGAAGCAAATGCTCTTCAACAACTGGGCCCAGGGCTACATCGGCGAACCAACGGACTTCGTCGTCGAAGGTCTTGTTGGCGATCCGGTTTTCCAGAAGGAACTCGATCTAGATCGTGAAGTCTTCTTCCTCGAGCGGCAATTCTCTCCGGACGACACGGAGAAAGACCAGAGAGGCTGGCGGAAGTTCGAGGCCGAATGGAAAATCTACATCGAAAAGCTGTCGGAGGATCTTGCTGATCATGATGGCAACTCTCTTGAAGTCCTTCGGCACCGCTGCGAGGAAAAGGAGAAATCGAACTTCAGGGACGGGCGCGGAATCGTCGAGTATTTCGAGCTAAAGAAAGACCGCATCCCCGAATACGCCAGGATGGTGGTGTCCGAGGTCGAATCGAGATTCGCCAACGAACTCATCGATGGGAAGCGATCCCTTACCGAAATTGAAGCAATTCTGAAGGCACTATGCCGACTGCTCGACAAGAAGCGCACGGAGTGGGCCGCCGAGTGCGAGACAGCTTCATCCACTGCCGCTAAAGAACGAGTAGGGTGGACCGAGAATCTTTCCCGCTACGGGGACCTTGGCGCCCTCGCAAAG
>CALGOH010000079.1 GCA_937957985.1 uncultured Verrucomicrobiae bacterium | reverse complement strand
GTGACCAAGATTACAACCAATTGATGCTGTGGGACTTATAACCGGACACTCGTGATTTCCTCTAAATCATTGATCACCACTTCCGAGAGCTCCCGATTGATACTCATGTACGGACGGGGCAAGTTTTTGTTTATATTGTCATTGGGAGAGTCAGAAACGGATACAACTTTGCCACTTCCCTCTTTCCATACCCGAGCAGTAATCACCAAACGAGGGAGAGGGCTTGGACACGCGCCCGACTCGACAACCTCTATCAATGGTTCGATCCTACTTCCGTCATGTGAACCCATATCAAACGCCTCTCCCGGTCGAAGCACCCTCTCAAAATCACCTGCTCCGATCCCAAAAGCCCCTTCTTTCCGGAAGCGAAGTTTCACGCGCACTTTAATGCAGCAACAGGGAGGTTTGGATCCATCTGCCAACGAGGACGGATCGCAAGGCTCTGGTTCTCTTGTCCCCTCGGTCCTGAAGGGGTTCTGAACCTGAAGTCCAAGAACATCTATGCCATTCACCCCATCATTCCCAACGAACCCATAGAGGTTCAGCCCGCCATGTTCTCCCATCGGATCTCTGGATGGCCACCGCCCCGTCACCGGGTCATAAAACCTGAAGCCGTATTTGATGAACCCGGGAAGTGGGGAAGGTGGGTGCGATGGCTTTAGAATCCGGGACTTACGACGCCGATGATTCCGACGGTTGGGTTCGGTTAACTTGGTTGGTCGGAGCGGGGCTTCGGGGCGGATTTTGTGTCGTACCACCAGATGTTGGGGTGTATTTAGCGCGGGAGTCCGGTGCGATCGCAGCCGGATCGCTTCCGAAGGGACCTTCGTCGCCGTGGGGATGGCACCTCGCATGAATCTCGGTGAGTTTCCGGTTGCTAACGTGGGTGTAAATGGCGGTCGTGTCGAGACGGGAGTGGCCGAGGATGCACTGGATCGCCCTCAAGCCGGCGCCGCCGTCCATGAGGTGGGTGGCGCAGGAATGGCGCAGCAGGTGACAGGCGCCCGGCTGCTGGAAGCCGATCCGATCGAGGTATTCCCGGATCATGTGACCGAGGCTTCCGGGTGAGAAGGCATCTCCGTATCCGGTGACAAACAGGGGCGAGCCTGGTTCGGCGGAGTCGGTGAGTTTGGGTCTGGAGTGGGCGAGGTATTTGCGCAACCAGCCGAAGGTGCGGCAGCCGGCGGGGACGATGCGCTGTTTGTCGCCCTTGCCGAAGCGCACCCTTATTTGGCGCTGGTGGAAATCGAGGTCCTGCAGCTCCAGGAGGGCGAGTTCCTTGCGTCGCAGGCCGGAGGCGTAGAACAGCTCGAGCACGGCGCGGTCCCGAATGCCGAGGGGATCGGAGACGTCGGGGATCTCGAGAAGGGTCTCCACGGTGTCCAGTGGAAGATAGCGGGGAAGCCGATGGGTTGGCGTTCTCGGAGATTCGAGGCCCTGAAGGGTATCGTTTTTGAGACGGGCGTTGGCGGTGAGCCAGTGTGTGAGGCGTTTCAGATTGGCGAGCAGGTAGGCTCGGGTATGTGGTGTCGCCTGGGCATCGAGCAGGTCCTGCTGGAAGGCGAGGATGTGCCGGACCGAGACCAGGGAGGACAGCCTTTTGAATCCGCCCCGGTGATGGACGAGCAGCCATTTCCGGTAGCGGAGGAGTGCCCAGCGGTAGGTCTCGATGGTGGCCGGAGACAGGTTTCTCAGGCGGAGGGAGGAAAGCCAGTCGAGGCAGGCCTTGTCATAGGCTCCGGCTTGGCCGTTCTTGAACGGGTCGGGGGTGGGAGGCAGGCCGCCTTTGCGGTCCTTCCAGGCCTGCATCCTTCTGGCCCTGCTGATCCCTTGTTCGTTGCGATCCATTGCCGCGCCTCCATTTGGTCAAAGCTAGGCGCAGGGCGGAGCGGATTCAAGGATTGGCTCTCAGCGGATCTCGATCAAGGTCTCGCCGGATCCGAGTGTTGCTTCGATTTGAGGGAGGAGAGGCTCGAACCAGGTGAGGAGAGCGCGCCGACTCGTATTGCCGGGGCGGATCCACACGATCCTGGGGCCGCTCCCGGTCTTTTGCCGTCGGAGGGCGAAGTCTTCGTCCTTGGTCAGGATGATCATCTCGTGGATGAGCGCGTGATCCCATATCGGGGAATCCGGACCGGTATGAAGCCCAAGATCCATCACGTGTTCCGAGGGGTGGCCGAGTGACGTCAACAGACGGGCCAGCGCGGGCGGGAGTTGCGCATCGACGAGGAAGCGCATGGCTTACTGCGCGAGGAGAACGGGATGGTCGGCCCCGGCAGCGGCGTACTCGAGGCAGGCGGTGATGTCCGCGTCCTCCAAATAGGGGAAGTCTTCGAGAATGTCGGCCCGGGACGTGCCGGCGGCGAGAAGGTCGAGGACGTCCTTCACGCGGATGCGCATGCCCCGGATGCAGGGCCGCCCACCGCACTGGGCGGGGTCGTAGGTGATCCTCTCATTCATGCCGGGAAGATGCTCCCACAGGGCGGGGGAGTAAAGGCGGGAGATCGGAGCCGGGCCCGCGGGCGTTCTTCTCCAGAAAGCGGGCGACCTTCGATGCTGAGGGTTCGCTTGGTGGACGGCGCTTGGTTTCCCATGCCGACCAACTGCTCGGATCGACCTTCGCAAGAGCTGCCGCGTCCCTGACCCGGAGACCCCTGAGTTTGCGGAATTTGAGCATGCGCCCGGAGAGTGTCTCGGGCTCCGGGAACGGATCGTATCCAAGAAACTCGCAAACTCTCCCGGTTTCGATGATTGTGGGCCGGGTCCGATGGCTCTCCCAGTTGCAGATGGTCTGCTTGTTCACCTTCAGGAGCTTCGCGACTTCGGCTTGTCGAAGCCCCCGTTTCAACCGAATCTTGCGCAGGTGATCTGCCAAGGTGTTCAGGGAGACGGGAGATCCAGCCGGAGGCGGGCATACAGCTTTCAGGACCATGTTGTAAATTAGCTCCGCAGGAATGCCCCTGCGGGTACTACGGCGATAGTAAGAGGGAGTGCCGGTGCTCGCCGCGCAAGATCGAGCAGTACCGCCAGCGGATCTCCGGTCCGCTGCTCGACCGGATCGACCTCCACGTCGAGGTGCCGCTGGTCGAATACC
>CALGOH010000078.1 GCA_937957985.1 uncultured Verrucomicrobiae bacterium | reverse complement strand
GGTGTCGGTGTCGCCCTCGATGGAGGCGGTGCGGTTGCCGATGCCGTCGTAGGCGAAGCCGCGGTCGTAGGCGCTGTTGTTGGCGTCCGCTTCGGTGACGAGCTGGCCGAGGGCGTCGTAGCCCCACGCGCGGTCGCGCTGGCCGCCGGTGAAGGCGGTGCCTTCGGTGTCGACGTTGCTGCGCTGACCAATGTCGTTCACCCCGTAATCGTAGCTCGAAACGAGCGTCGTGCCAGCTTCGTTTTCCTTGAGCGCCAGCACGTCGCGGGTCGTCTCCCAGGTGTTGGTGACGGTGTGGGTGGGGCCGCTGACCGTCGCGACCAGGTTCGAGCCCGCCGTGTAGCCGTAGGTGAAAGTGTCCGTGCCGTCGGAGACCGTCGCGAGGCGACCATCGGTGGCTCCGTAGGTGTAAGCGGCCCCGGCTTCGACGGTGGAGCCGTCCTTGAGTTCGAATCCGTCCGGTCGCAGCAGTCCGTCCTGGCTGCGGTCGATGACACGCACCAGATCGGCGGTCTGATCGAGGTTCCAGTCGTAGGAGACGGTTTCGGTGTCGAGCGCGAGGGTTGAGCCGTCATAGACGAAGACGGAGGTGGCGACGCCGTTCGATTGGCTGGTCGGGCGGTTGAGAGGGTCGTAGGTGACTTGGCATCCGTCATCGCGGCATCAATGCCTCCACCCATGGCAGGAAAACCAGGACACCGGAATCTCCACGGCATGCGCGGCAGGACCAAAGGCGGACGCGCTGCGCCGCCGACTGCCCCCACCCACGGCATCACCGCCCAGGTCGAGCACTTCCTCGACCGGCTCGCCGCCCTCAACCGCTCCGCGGCCACCATCGACACCCACCGCTGGGCGCTGCGGCAGTTCAGCCAATGGGCCGCCGAGCGCCAGTTCCACGACCCCTCCGCCCTTACCCGCGCCCATCTCGAAGACTACCAACTTTTCCTTCACCGCTACCGCAGCCCGCGCACCGGCGAGCCGCTCGTCATCAACACCCAGCTCGCCCGACTCGGCTGCGTCCGCCGCTTCTTCGCCCGCCTCTGCCGCGACGGCATCATCCCCGCCAACCCCGCCGCCGACCTCGACCTGCCCCGCAAGCAGGCGCGCAAGCTTCCGAAAACCCTTACGCCCGCCGAAATCGAGCGGCTGCTCGCCCTGCCCGATCTCACCAGCCCCTTCGGCCTGCGCGACCGGGCCATCCTCGAACTCTTCTACGCCACCGGTCTGCGCCGCTCCGAAATGACCGGACTCGACCACGGCGACTACGACCCGCACGCCCGCACCCTGCACGTCCGCAAGGGGAAATTCGGCAAGGCCCGCTTGCTGCCCGTCGGCGAACGCGCCGCCGCCTGGCTCGACCTTTTCCTGCGCGACGTCCGCCCGCAATTCGCCCACCTGCCCGGCGAGACCGCCCTGTTCCTGAGCGGCTATGGCACCCGACTCACCCCCGCCTGGATCGGCAACTGGGTCAAACAGCAGATGAAGCGCTGCGGCATCGACAAACCCGGCGCCTGCCACCTCTTCCGCCACAGTTGCGCCACCGACATGCACCGCGGCGGGGCGGACATCCGCTACGTCCAGGAAATGCTCGGCCACGAGCGCATGGAAACCACCCAGATCTACACCCACGTCCACATCGACGCCCTCCAGCGGATCCACACCCGCTGCCACCCCCACGGCGGCCCGCGAGGGGGGCCGGGACACGTGCCGACCTTTTCCGCCGACCCGCCCGAGGGAGAGGAACCCGGCGAGGCCCCGCCGCCGCCCTGCCCGCCACCAACCGAGCCTTCCGGACCGGACACCGGGGCCGAATTGACTGGTCCCGACCGCTCCCGAATGCTAACGCCTCGCATCATGTCGGTCATGCTTCAGAAGCGATCCACGCCACCCGCCCCGGAGCGGGAGCGCGTCGCCGTCCCGGCATCGAAATCCCCGCTCGAGGACGATCCGCCTGCCGCCGTGCAGGCCAAGGGCCCAAATCGGCCACCAAGTCCGCCAAGTGCAGCCGCAATCCCGATCTCCCTAACGGTTAGTGAGTTATCTGAAGGGACCGAGACTCTTCAGGACATGCGGGTGATGTATTACGGTTACCGTTTTTATGACCCGATGACGGGCAGGTGGCCATCCAGGGATCCGATCGGGGAAACGGGCGGATATAACCTGTATGGATTCGTGGGAAATGGCCCCACTGGGAGGGTTGATCTGCTAGGATTGCTTGAGATTTGGCCGACAGATATGCCCAACTTTCCTACTGGCCCCTCTATCGACGGTATCCCAATAAACCCTCCAGGATGGGACGATAATGTGCGGGGCATGGATCCTGGCGATATCACTCTTTGGTTCATGCTTCGCTTTCCGAATAGGCTCGCGCAGGAGAAGCAAGCAGCCACGAACTACATCAATTCGGTGATGAATCAGCTTTGTATTCATTATGACGGTGCTTTGCTGAACCCTGACATCGTCTATTCGAGCCCGTTTGTCCCTAATGCCTATCATCCAGATGGCGCTCCGAGGACTGATTGGTGGAAACTTTGGCCTGAAGTCACCGATACAGACCCTTACGAGGGTCCTCCGCTAACTCCCGACGCCAACGAGCATCCTGATGATATACCAATGAGTCCGCACGAGACGTATTCATCGCTGGGACGTTTCACTTTCTACGTTGATGATGTCACGTCACTCTGGAGACGAGAGGGTGACGAGAATTGCTTCGAATGGGTGGCGACTCTCAAGATCATCAACACCTATGGTATTTCCCCCGGAGATCCATTTGGTGACATTCTAAGAATTCCATTCAAATATAGCGAAAACCAAGTTATTGCCACATTCCCGATCGAGGGAGGAGGATGCTGCTGCCCTCAGTACTGGGACTACTGATTTCGCTTCTGTCTAGGACCCGTGTATTGGAGGGATGCTCAGAAAGCGTGCGCATTTAGTTTGGGGCTCGATCTTCTTGTTTCTAATTCTCGGGCTTTTTTTCCTGAGGTGGAAACAGGAGCGTCACCGAACTATCGCGTGCTTGGGGGAAGTAGTCGCCGCGGATGTAACAGTGACTTCAAGCTGGCGATCTGATAGAGATTTTGTTTGCTTGATCGAGGAGGATGCTGAAGGCACATTTCGCCGATTGGCACACGACCTAAATCTCAGAAGCTCCGGAGGAAGTTGGTGCCAGTTGGGGACGTCGATTGTTGAGAGAGTGACCGGTAGACGTCTTGGCGCGGTGAAGTGCGTGAACGGCTTGCATCCTGAAGGCGGAGTGATCGTTCTACTTCAGGACGGGTCCGTTCTTTTTGCTGTCAGAAGCTACCTTTGAATCAAAGGGGTCAGGATGGAGGTGGTGCTTGAATAGTTGCAACCCAACCGCATTGCTCGAGCCGGGTCTGGGGGTCCTCGCATTTCGCAATTAGCCCTCTCAACTACGGCATTCGTGGCTAGGGTCCCAAAATTCATGAATTGCGGGTCTTTACTACTGCGTTCATGGTAGTTTTGGACGGCTCTCCTCCCTCTCCGGGCTTCCTGAACCCGTGCCGTTCCGTGTGCCACTCGCCGGTCCTAGGCATCAACTGCCACCCCCGCCGCCTCGACATGGACTGGCGCTGGTGGCGGCGCGCCCGCGACAAGGGCGTCCCCTTCAGCATCAATTCCGACGCCCATCGGCCCGAACAACTCCAGCTCCTGAAGTTCGGCGTCGACGTCGCGCGCAAGGGCTGGCTGCGCCGCGAGGACATCCTCAGTTCGCGCGGTCCGAAAGTCGAAGGTCGAAAAGTCCAAAGTCCGAAATGCCGAGCGGGCTGCGGATTCTGAAGCGCTTCAACGGCAGGACTTTCGACCTTGAGACCTTCGACCTTGAGACCTTCGACCGCCCTGCCCCGCCCCGCTTCCAATCACGAACACTCGCTCAAGGAAGAGCCATTCACCCTACCAGGGAAGCACCGTGTCCCACACGCTCGCTCGGGCGCAGCGGAGGACCGCCTCGGCCTCATCGACGCGGCGGAACCCGCCCGCGGACTCGAGCGCCTTCCACCCGCGCTTCACCGCCTGCAGTTCGACGCCGATTCCGGCGATGCGCAGGACCACGTGCAGCGCGATCAGCGCGGCTCCGGCACCCAGCACCCAGCCGCTCGCCATCTTCTTTCCGGAGAAGAACGAGAACACCAGGATCAGCGCCACCAACCCGGGCAGAATCCGCAGGTTCCACCATCCGGTCCTTCTCCGCCTGGCCGCCGGTTCGCCCTCGCTCTCCATCAGCCTCAGGCCCGCATCCCGGATCGCCACCCCCAGCGCCGCGGCATCCTTCAGGTCGGAGGCCTTCTTTCTGGAAACCCCGAGCCGCGCGTAAACCTCCGCCACGCTCAGTGAGCACGGCGTCCGCTGTCCCCGCGCCTTCACCCGGCCCCAGAACCACCACCGCGCGACCATCGCACCGATCAGCACGAGCGCGGAGATGATGACCAGCAGGCGGATGACGATCACGGCGCGCAGTCAAGAGTGGCGAACCCGCCCCGCCAATCCCCGATTTGATCGGTGCTCACTCCCCGGCGCGGGGATCCTCGGGCCACGGATGCTTCGGATACCGTCCGGCGAGGTCCTTGCGCATCTGGGCGTATCCACGCTCCCAGAAGCTCTCCAGATCGCTCGTCACCTGCCACGGACGACGGTTCGGCGCCTGCACTTCGACCTTCAGCCTCACCCTGCCGCCGACAATGGTCGGCGTGGTCCACTGCCCGAACAGGTCACGCACCATCACCCCGATGACCGGGTCACCATCGAAGGCATAGCGGACCTTGGCCTCCCGCCCACCGGCCAGCTTCACCCGCTCCGGCGCATAGGCATCGAGCGCCGCCCGCTGCGGGGCGCTCAGCCAATCGTGCAGCACCGGCCACACCTCGGCGTCCTTGATGTCCTTGTAGCGGATCGATCCATGACAAATCTGCGCCACCGCCGCCTGACGGTCGTCATCCGACCATCCGGGCAGCTCCAGTTCCGGCATCCATCGGGAAAGGCCGGCCAAGCGGGCACACCATTGCTCCACCTTGTCGTCCCAACGTTTCAAACGTAGCTCACCCGTCAGCACCCGTCCGGCCAGAAGCTCCGCCGCAGCGTCGAGGTTCACCCCCCGGTCACTGTCACTCGATTCCAGGACGAGGTCGCGAAAACGACGCTCCCTGCGGGAAACAACTCCCCGCCGCGGCTCGTCCCAGACCGCTTCGTCGACCATCTTCAATTCATCAGGAAAAACATCCTCCAACCATTGAGGATCAAAGGCTGTGAGCCTCCTGACATGGACTGTCACATCCCGCCCCTCGACCTCGGTCACCTCGCTGCCGATGAACACCGGTGCCTCCCGGGCCGCGCTGCGCTCGTCCACCCGGCCCCGCCGCCTGCCGACCATCCGGCAGGCCATGGTCGCGGCTCCCTGGCGCACGCCGACCCGATCACTGAACCCCTCCAGCATCGCTCGACCGACGGCTGTCCGATTCCTGTTCCAATCAATCGTTTCAAACGGCCACCCGTTGCGGATCGCCAGCTTCTCGAGCCGCTCGAATCCCTTCGCCAGCTCGCGGGCGGCCCGGCCGTGGACGCCGATCCGCGAAACGCGCGCGGGATCGAAGCCCATTGCCGCCGCGGACTCGAATCCCCGCCATTCCGCCTGAAAATCGGTGTAGTCGCCGTCCTCGACGAAGTTCCGCATGCCTTCGTCGCCATTCCCGGCCCACAGGCCCTCTCCCTGCACCGCCGCGCTCACGAAGGCCATCTCGGAGACGCAACCCTCGGCCACGCCGGCCAGCATCAGGCGGGCGAAGCGCGGCTCCAGCGGCAGTGCCGCCATCGCCCGGCCCTCGTCGGTGAGACCTCCGGCAGCATCGATCGCCCCGAGGTCGTGCAGCAGGGCTTCCGCCCGCTGAAGCAGTTCCTCGGTCGGTGGATCCAGCCAACGGAAGTTCCGCACCTCCCCGACCCCCGCCGCCTTCAGCAACAGCAGCGTCTCGCCGAGATCCACCCGATGCACCTCCGGGATCTCGAATGCCGGCCGTCGGGCGTGATCCGCCTCACTCCACAGCCGGAAGCATCGCCCCGGACTCGTGCGTCCGGCCCGGCCCGCCCGCTGCTCGGCGGCCGCCCGCGAGATCTTCTCGACCATCAGGGTGTCGATCCCGCGGCGCGGATCGAAGCTCGCGATCCTCGCCAGCCCCGCGTCCACGACCGTGCGCACGCCGTCGATCGTCAGCGAGGTTTCGGCGATGTTGGTGGAGACGATGATTCTCCTTCCGCCACCCGGAGCGATCGCGGCCTCCTGCGCCTGCGGCGACAGTCCGCCGTGCAGCGGCATGACCTTCCAGCCGCGACTCCAGGTCGCCGACTCGATGGCCGAAACGGTACGCCGGATCTCGTGCCCGCCGGGCAAAAAACACAGCACGTTGCCGCACTCCGGATCGGCGATGGCCTCGCGACAGGCGGCCGCCACGCGCTCCCACACCGGTTCTTCCCTGGCGGAACCGCCACGGCGATCGGTCGGAGTCCCGGACCCGCGGTGGGAGACCGTCACGGGAAAGATCCTCCCGCCCGCTTCGAGGGAAGTGAAGCGTGTGCTGCCGCCGTCCTTTCCCCGAGCCAGAAACCCGGCCAGACCCGCCGTCTCGAGGGTCGCCGACATCACCACCACCCGCAGGTCGGGTCGCGACCCCTCCTGGAGGTCGAGGCAGCGACCGAGCGCCACGTCCATGGCCAGGCGGCGTTCGTGAAACTCGTCGAAAACCACGGCCGCGACACCGCGGAGATCCGGTTCGTTCTGCAGCCATCGCTGGAAGACGCCGTCGGTCACGTAGATGATCCGCGTCGCGTCTCCGTATCGACGGTCGAAGCGCACCGAGTAGCCGACCTCGCCTCCGGGCGCGCCGCCCCGCTGCCGCGCCACCCAGCCGGCCAGCATGCGCGCGGCCATCCGCCGCGGTTCGATCACCAGCACCCGGCCGTCCAGACCGGCATCGAGAAGCATTCCCGGCACGGCGGTGGACTTGCCCGATCCGGTCGGCGCCTTCAGCAGCAGCCGCGCGCCATCCGGGCACGCCCGCTGCAGTTGCTCCTCGATTTCGAACACCGGCAAACGCACGCCGCCCGTCTAGCCGGGAAATCCCCTCGGCCAAAGCCCCAATGCCGGTGAAAGCTCGGCGTTCCCCGCTCCGTTATTCGCGTTGCTAAGCGGGCCGACCGCCCGTAGCTTCCCACCATGAACGCGCTGCTCGCCTTTGGCATGCCTCAGGGCCCGGAATGGGTCATCATCTTCGTTGTCGTCCTGTTGCTCTTCGGGGCCAAGAAGATCCCCGAACTCGCCCGCGGACTCGGCAAGAGCATGGGCGAATTCAAGAAGGCCAAGGACGAGTTCGAGCGCGAGATCAAGAGCGCCGAAGCCGAGGCCTCCGAAGAGAAGGAGGAGGCCAAGGTCAAGGAGGTCGCCGGCAAGGAACCCAGCGAAATCTGACGGATGCGCCGCGCCGCCGTCTTCACCGCCGCCCCGGGAATCCCCGGGGCGTACCGTGTGGACCC
>CALGOH010000077.1 GCA_937957985.1 uncultured Verrucomicrobiae bacterium | reverse complement strand
CTTTCGACAGCACAGGCCGAACGGGTGTTTTTCGCAGAATCTACGGTCGATGCAGGCAACCGATGCATCCGCTCCTTCCCGGCACCCGTGATAACCCATCATCCCACTCCCCATTTCCCCGCATGAAAACCAGATCATCCCTCCACTTCGTCAAGGTCGCAGCCTCTGTCGTGCTGCTCAGCGTTCCATCGGCGAATGCCGCTTGGTATTACTGGGACACGAACGGCGGCACATCAGGACTGGGCAACACGGCGGGTACATGGGGGAGCAGCTCGTTTCTGGTCAGTTTTGGTGCAGGAAACCGCGGGATCTATACTGGGACGATAAATCCCGGCTCGGGCCCGACCGGCGCCAATGACTTCATCTCCTTTGGCTCGATCAACATGGCTTTGGGGAGCACGGCTTCCACGATCGGAACCACAGGCACCCTCAACATCAACACGATCATTTCCGCCTTAGGCCAGGGTTCCCAGGGCGTTACGGTCAACAGCGGGGGCACGATCAACCTGGCTGGCACAAGCCCCACCATCTACTCGCTTAACACGGGCACCAATACGATTGGCGCCAACCTCTCGGGCACCGCCGGAATGACGGCGGGCGGTTCCGGTACGCTCACGCTGACCAATGCTTCCAACAGTCTGACGGGAACCGTGGCCGTCACCGGTGGCGGCAGGCTGAACCTTGGGGACGGAACTACCGGCGGCTTCACCGCGACGACGAACGGGCTCACGTTCAATGCCGGCGGCGGCACTTTCAATCTGGCAACGGCCAGCGGCGGCAGCCAGACCATGGGCGCCCTTTCATTCAGCGCGGGTGACGGCACCGTCATCTCGACCGCCGCTTCGGGAGCTGCCACGCAGACACTGACTTTGGACTCGTTCAACGCCAGGACTGCCGGTGCGACGGGCAATTTCGAACTGGCGACCAATACCACGGCCGCCGACAACCAGATCGTTCTCACCAGCGCCACCAACGCGCCCGTTGATGATAGCGGCTCGAGCGACCCAGGCGTTTTCTTCGGCGGCTCGGAGTACGCGCGCTACGACACGACGAACAACTATTTCCGGGCGGTGACCTACGGCACGGACACCAATGCCGCGGCGCTGGTGTCCGGCACGGACATCGGGGCCACTTCGTCCGCCACCGATGTGAAGCTCAGCGGCGCCATCACCGGCCAGACCGCCGCGTCTGTGAACACGATCAATCTCGGGGCGAACAACTTCACCTTTGACAACGCAGGCGTGAGTCTCGGTGTGAACGGCATCCTATCCGCCGGCTCCGGCAGCGCCACGATCTCCAACGGAACCAATGCCAGCTCCATCCAGACCACCGGTTCCGCCGGTGAGTTGGTGGTTCGCGTGAACGGCTCGTCCGACGCCTTGAGCATCGCCCCGAGCATCGTGGACAACGTCGGCAGTTCGCTCACCAAGTCCGGCGCGGGCTCGCTGACGCTTTCCGGCACGAATACCTATACGGGAGTCACGACGATCAATTCCGGCACCTTGATTGTCAGCGGTGGATCCGCCATTGACGACACCTCAACGGTTGTCCTTGGAAATGCGGCAGGCGCCAATCTCCAGCTCAACAGCAGTGAAACCATCGGCAACCTCACCGGCGGCGGCTTCTCGGGAGGCAACGTGGACGTGCAGGGCAACACGCTGACCATCGCCGACTCCAGCGGCACATTTGGCGGCACGTTCACCGGCACGGGCAGCGGTGCCATCACCAAGCAGGGCGCGGGCACCCTGGTTCTCACCAACCAGAACACCTTCCCGGGCACGCTGACCCTCGGCGGGGGCGCTTTGCAGTTCGACCTGGGCAACAGCCAGACGACCAACGGCCAGTCGCTCAGCTCCGGCGGGGCCATCAACATGGCCGGAGGCACCACGATGTTCCTCGCGCCGACGCCCCAGGTGGCATTGGGCCAGCCTAACAACAACACTCCGATATCGCAACTGACGACGAACCCCGGCTGGACCATCGACAACGACATCAATATCACCTCCGGCACCGCCGACTTCCGCTTCACGGGGAACGGCAGTCATTGGGAATTCACCGGAGATGTGACCGGCGGCACCAGCGGCAACCAGACGCTGAACATCCTCCAAGGCACCCCCGCAGGAGGCAGTGGCGACATCCAGGCCATTCTGTATTCCGGTGTGATTCAGGACGGCAGCGGTGGCACGCTGGGCGTGAGCGCCGACTTTACCGCGTCATCCTCCCCTACCGGTCAGTCCGCATTCATCAATCTCAGCGGTTCCAACACCTTCACCGGGGATCTCACCGTCACCAACACCAGGGGCCTGACCAATGGCGGCTGGCTCACCATCGGCGGCAATCGGACCGCCACCGGCACCCTGACCACCGGCTCCGGATATCTCGGCGGCGGCAACTACGCGGGCAACATATCGCTCGGTAATCTCACCATCCTTGACTACGCAAGCTCGGCAAACCAGACCCTCGCGGGAGTCATTTCCGGCGCGGGTGTGATTCAGAAGGATGGCGCAGGCACCCTGACACTGACCAATGGAAGCAACAGTTTCGCGGGTGCCATCGTAAATAGCGGCACGCTCCAGTTGAGTCCCAACTATGTCGGTGCGGTTGCCCTCAACGGGGGAACGCTCGCCGTGAATCTCTCCGGAACCCCCACCCAAGGAGTGGACATTCCCGCCATCATCGGCGGCAACGCCAACGGCTCCGGTGGGCTGGAAAACATCGGCTCCGGCACACTGACCCTGAATGCCCCGACCCACCACACGGGCACCACCAAGGCCACTTCCGGCGGGATCACCCTGAGCCACGCGCTCGCCCTCCAGAACAGCGCACTCGATACCAGCGGCGCGGGCACCGTTACCCTCAGCGGCGTCACCACCCCGACCTTCGGCGGTCTCACCGGCTCGGCGGATCTCAGCAGCTACCTCGTCAACTACAGCGGCGTGACCGCGCTGACGCTCAATCCGCAAACGGGCAACTCCCATATTTACACCGGCGCAATTGCCAACGGCTCCGGAGCCATGACGCTCACCAAGAACGGCGGGGGCACGCAGATCCTCCGGGGTGCCAATACCTATTCGGGCGCGACCACCATCAACGAGGGTACGCTGACACTCAGCGGCGCATCCGGTGCCATCGATTCCACCAGCATCGTGCTGAATGGTGGCGGTCTGACGCTGGACAACAATTCCAGCACCGGCAATCTGGGAACCCGCATCAGCGACTCGGCGAGCGTCACGGTCAACGGCACGTCGGCTTTGACTTTCAGCCACAACGGCGCCTCCGGGGTCGATTACTCCGAAACCATCGATATTCTGGATCTGCAACTCGGCAACCTCACCTACACCGGGAGCCAGGCGAATTCCTCAGGGCCGCGTTCATCCAACTTTCAATTCAACACGCTGAGCCGCACCGGCGCGTCGAACACGTCCACCGCGAACTTCGCGGGCACCGGCCTTGGAACGAACGTTCGGAACACCATCAAATTCGGTGCCGGAGTCACCGACGGCGTGGACCTCGGCCCTTGGGCGGTGGTCAACGCCACCGACTTCGCCACCTACGACGCGACGCTGGGCGTCAAGCCGGCGTCGAACACCACGCTGGTTGCGGGATCAAACAGCGCCACGACCAACTTCCGGATGACCGGCGGGGGGGTCACGATCACTGCCGCTACGAATCCATCATACAAGACTTTGCTCGTCTCTGACACCACGGCACGGACTCTGGCCATCAACGGCAACACGGTTTCCATGGGCGGCGTTTCGAGCATCGGCCAGAACCACATCATCAGCGGCACCGGCGCGGTGCAGGCGCTTGCGGCGGGCGACGCGCTCTACATCAACGTCGGTTCCGCATCTAGCAACAACACCTTGGCCGTCAATTCCATCATTCAGAACGTCGGCGCGGGGGTCACGGCCAGCAGCTTGGTCAAACACGGCGTCGGCACCCTCGTGCTCGGCAACGCTTCCAACAGCTACTCCGGCGGCACGGTGATCAACGCGGGCACCGTGCAGATTGCAGGTGACGGAAACCTCGGGGCTTCCGGCGCAGGTTTGACCTTCAATGGCAATGCAACGCTCTCCAACAGCACCGGCACCACGCTCGTCGATCTCGGATCGCGCCCCATCGTTTTGAACAACGGTGCGATCGCGACTTTCCTCGGAGCGTCTCGCCCCAATACCACCGTCGGCGGGGCGGTCACCGGATCTGGCGGGGTGACAACCGGACCCGCCAGTTTCTGGAGTAAGTTGAGTTTTGACAGCACCTCAAACACGTTCTCCGGCGCCATCACCGATGGGAGAGGCGGCAACGATGGCATTAACAATGCCCTATTCAGGTTCAACAGCATCGCCGACGGGGCAGGCTATGGAAATATCATCCTGAACGGAGGGGACAACAGCGGCATTGATTACGGACCGGGGGCGATCGCCCCTCTCAACCTGAACAACCGCCAGCTCGTTCTGGCGAACGGCAATACCGTGTTCTTCAACAACATGAGTTCACAGGCCGTCAACATCAACACCGACATCGCATTCAGCGGCACGGGTAACCGGCAGATTCGGTTTGGCATCAGTGGCGCCTCGAACCATACCCCCGGAAGCGGCATCAACACCTTCTCCGGCAAGCTGACGGACAGCCCGGGCGGGATATTCTCCCCAACGGTCAATGGCGGCACATGGGCGTTCACTGGCGCGAACACCTACAGCGGCAATACCACGCTTTCCGGCGGAACGCTGAACATCAACAATGCCTCCGCCATCGGCACGGGCACCTTCATCATCGGTGGCAACACCACGTTCGATAACACCAGCGGCGGTCCCATCACGCTGTCCACGAATACTCCGATTGCCTTGCGCGGCGGCAACCCCACGTTCACCGGCACCCAGGATTTGAATATGGGCACGGGTGCGGTCACCCTGAGCGGCGCCAACCGCACGATCACCGTGAGCAACTCCGGGGCGACACTGACGCTAGGCGGCGGCATCACCACCGACAACAACGGCAACCGTTCGCTTACCAAATCCGGCGCCGGCACGCTG
Organism: uncultured Verrucomicrobiae bacterium; assembly: GCA_937957985.1. Lineage (GTDB taxonomy): Bacteria > Verrucomicrobiota > Verrucomicrobiia > Verrucomicrobiales > Akkermansiaceae > Haloferula. The sequence goes on along the minus strand of CALGOH010000077.1, from coordinate 2,517 downwards.
GCGCTCGATGGAGCCGCCGGCACCTGGAGCGGTGGCGTGAACATCCAGCAGGGCACGCTCTCGGTCGGCAACGCCGCGGCTCTGGGCACGGGACCGATTTCCTTCAATAACAGTGCGAACGGCGGCACCCTGCGGAACACCACCGGTTCGCTGATCACGGACAATGTCGCCGTCAGCCTCGGCGGCAATGCCGGTGTCACGGCCACCATCACCGGCACGGCCGGCAACGACTGGAGTTTCGGCAAGCTGACGAACATCCAGTCGGGCAACGCGGTCCTGATGGTAGACACCGTGAATGCCACGTTCACCGATGCCGATCTTTCCAACAGCGGAACCAGCCGAACGCTGGTGGTGGACGGCACCGGCAATGTCAACTTCACCGGTACCGTGGCCAACGGCTCATCTTCGACCGCGAGCGCCCTGACCAAGCAGGGAGCCGGCACCCTCACCCTCTCGGGCACCGGCACCTACGACGGCGCAACCACGGTCTCGGACGGCAAGCTTTTCGTCAACGGTGACTCCTCAACCGCGACCGGTGCCGTCAGTGTCAATGCCCTCGCAACCCTCGGCGGAACCGGCATCATCGGTGGCAGCACCACAGTCGCCGATACCGGCAAACTCGAGTTCGACATCAGCACCGCACCGGGCAGCCACGACGGGCTCGCCCTCGCCAGCGGCCAGACGCTTTCCTTCGGGGCAAATGCGACCCTCACGATCAACTCTATCAGTGGTGCCACCACCGGCTCCTACATTCTCGTCACCGCTCCCGGCGGCGTCGGTGCCCTCCCCACCTTCACGCTCAACCTGCCCGTCGGTTGGTCCGCCAACGTGACGCGTGAAAACTCCGACACCGAGCTTGTCCTCAACGTCACCTCCATCGGCGCCACCTCCCCCTACGACGAATGGGCCGACGGCTTCACGCCCAATCCGGGGGCCAACAACCTCAACCCGGACACGGACGCCTTCAGCAACCTCCTCGAATTCGCCTTCGGCACCAACCCGAACGTCAGCGACGCGGTTTCGCTGACCTGGAACGGCTCGACCTTCACCCCCGGCTCCCCGGTCATCGTCGGTCCCACCTATTCGGAAAGCGGCGTCGAGTTCAAGGTCCGCTTCATCCGCCGCCTCGACCACGGCGACCCCGGCAGCGCAGACTACGCCTGGCAGTTCAGCTCCAATCTTTCCACTTGGGAGTCCAGCGACGACTCGCCGGCCCCCGATTGGCTCGAAACCCCCGCCCAACTCGCCACCCAAGGCGACTACGAGCTCCTGGAACTCGACTACCCCTGGTTCCTCGACAACAACGAGAAGGCCCGCTTCTTCCGCGTCGAGGTCACCCCGGTCGCACCCTGACCGGGCGGGATTCCACCGAATCCACGCACTGCCGGCTCGCACCGACGGGGGTTCGATCCCCCCGGTTTCAACGATCGTTGCGGGCCGGGCCCACCGTGCCGCCCGGGACGAATTCGGCACGCGTGAAGGTCTGGCGCGTGTCCTTGAGCCCGGCGGAGACGTTCGACGCCCAGCGAACCATGCGGCGCACCAGCGGCGACTTGTCCCAGCGGATGTGGGCCACCGTCGGCCGGCTCCAGGCGAAGTTGGGGCTGTCATCCGTGCAGACCAGCGAGACGTCCTCGGGCACCCGCAGGCCCCGCCGTCCTAGAAACTGCATCGTGGCGAAGAACGGCGGTTCCTCGTCCACCACCAGCGCCGTCGGCGGGGTCACCCGGAACAGCGATTCGAGGCACTCGTGGAAGGCCTGGATCGACAAGTCCCAGGCCGGCAGGTGGTAGTTTCCGGGACTGATCCCGCAGAGGCCCAATTCATCCAGAAACGCCTGCTCCGGAGCCCCCGGCTCGGGCAGCCTCCGGCGCGGCCGCACCAGCAGCACGATCCGCCGGTGTCCGAACCCCGCCAGTTCGCGAACGATCCGCCGCATCGCGGGCACCTTGTCCGGCCCCACGCTGGCGATCGGCAGGCCGCGCCGGCGGCCGAAAAGCGCAAACACCGCGAGCCCCTCGGCCACGAACCAGTCCAGCAGGGGCTGCGACCCCGCGAGCACGATCCAGGCATTCGCCGGGTTCTTGCGGATCATCCGGCTGATCCGGCCCACGTTCATGCCGAGTTCCATCATGGTGTAGGGGGGAAAGTTCGGCTGGTGCCCCGCCCCGGCGAGGCCGTGCTCAAGATCGACGATGTAGCCGACGTTCCGGTCAGCGGGCTCGCCGAGAGGGATCCCCACCCGCCGCCACTGCCGCCTCACCTTCTTCGGCAGCACGATCCGCCGCCGCCGCCCCGGCCCCTGCGGCACCAGCAGGCCCTCGCCCTCCAGTCGCTCCAGCGCCACCTCCACCGTCTTGCGGTTGACTGCGTATTCTTGCGCAAGCGAATGCACGCCGGGAAGCCGGCCCGTCCAGCGTCCGCCCAGCAACTCCGCCCGCAAATGCGCGGTTAATTGATCACCGGAAGACTGGCGCGTCCACTGGGGCATGCCTCAACCTGACCCCTTGCGACCAT
>CALGOH010000076.1 GCA_937957985.1 uncultured Verrucomicrobiae bacterium | reverse complement strand
TTTGCAGAAGTCGTTGCCCTTGCCGACCTCCTCGCGGACGAGCGTGACGCTGTCCTCGGCGTGGTTGTCGTCCTTGGCGAAGATGAGGGTTTTGGGAACCCAGGGGGCGTCGAGCCCGAGCGACTCGGCGCGGGCGGGCCGGTCGGGAAAGAGGTCGGTGAAGAGTTTTTCCCGGAAGGTGCGGATGACCGTGCGGATCTGGTCGGGAACGACGACGGATCGATCAAGCTGGGTTTTGGCGACGGTCTCGTCCTCGTCCTGGACGGCCCAGCGTTTCTCACGGGTGAGGCGGTCGCGCTTCTGGTAGTCGAAGCCGGCGTCGAGCTGGGTCCCGCCCTCGGAGATGCGGGTCTTGATGCGGTAGATGTCGTAGCCGACGTTGACGCCATCGGCGACGGCCTGGACGTGGGGGTATTCGGTGACGAGGTTGCGGTTGAAGAAGCCGAGGGTGGCCTTGCTGGGGGTGGCGGTGAGGCCGATGAGGAAGGCGTCGAAGTAGTCGAGGACCTGCCGCCAGAGGTTGTAGATGGAGCGGTGGCATTCATCGACGATGATGAAGTCGAAGGTCTCGATCGGGATGGTGGGGTTGTAGGAAACGGGGATCGGATCCTTTCCGACAGAGGCACCCAGCTCGTAGCCGGACACCTCATCGGCATCCTCATCGAGTTCGGTGCCCTTGAGCTGGGAAAAGAGGCGCTGGATGGTGGAGACGGTGACCTTGCAGACGGGATCGATGCCGGCGGGGCCGAGCATCTGGACGTTGTAGAGGTCGGTGAACTTGCGGCCGTCGTCGGGGGTGGTGAACTGCTGGAACTCGTTGACGGTCTGGCGGCCGAGGTTTCCCCGGTCCACCAGGAAGAGGATGCGCTTGGCACCGGCGTGCTTGATGAGGCGGTAGGCCTGGGTAACGGCGGTGAAGGTCTTGCCGGAGCCGGTGGCCATCTGGAGCAGCGCACGGGGGCGGTTGTCGGCAAGGGAAGTCTCGAGGCCTGTGATCGCGGAGACCTGGCAATCGCGGAGGGGCTCGGTGGCGAGCGGGTGGGCGCTCGGGAGGGATTTGAGGAGGGCGCGGAGGGTCTCGGGTTGCTGGACGAGCTCGAGGAGGTGTTCCGGACGGTGGAAGGCGAAGACCGGGCGCGAGCGGGCATCGGGATCCCGCTGGTCGCGGAAGTTCGTTTCGATGCCGGTGGATTCGTAGGTGAAGGGCAACGGGTCGGCCCAGCGCTGGGGGATCCACTTGCGGGCGTGGGAGTATCGGGCGCTCTGGTCGGCCACGCCGGAGAGGGTCGTGCCGGCCTTCTTGGCCTCGACGACACCGAGGGCCTTCCCATCGACGAAGAGGATGTAGTCGGCGGCCCCCCCCTGGGAGCGCATCTCGCGGACGGCGACTCCCGTCCCCGCGGACAGGTTCAGTTCGTCAAGCGACTGGACGATCCAGCCGGACATGTGGAGCTGCTCGTCAATGCTCTGACGGGCATGCTGCTCGGGCTGTGACGCGGATGAAGGCATCTGCTAGACCGCAGCATACTGGGCTTTTCCGAGGCGCTTCGTGAAGCGGAAACGGACAACTTCGTCGTCCACTCCGTCGCCCGGCGGAGGGTAGCGAGATCGACCCGATTCTGGGGGTAGCGGGATTCATGCTGCCTTATCGATGATCCGGTAGATGTGGCGGGCCCGCCCTCAAGGCGGCGGCGAGTTCGGCGGAGGTGGCGTAGCAGACGCCGCGGTGGTTCATGAAGGTGGAGTCCGGCCGGTTCAGGTCGAGGGGGCGGCCCTCGAAATCCCGGGCGTGGAGACCCGCCTCGGCGAAGAGGCAGGCGGTCGCCGCGAAGTCCCACAGTGAACCGCCGCCGTTCTTCAGCCTGGGCCTCTTGAAGTAGCAGGCCGGACCTTCGGTGAGCACGTGGCAGGCATTGAGCACGCCCCCCGCGCCCTCGATGACCTCGACGCCGGGGTAGCCTCCGCGCGCGGCCGTCGCCTCGACCTCCCGGATCAGCGCCTCGCGCTCCGGGTGCATGGCGAAGGTGCCGTCGCAGAAGAACCTGAGAGGGCCGCCCTCGCGCACGGAGGGATGAAACTTCTCGCCGTCGATCTCGATGCCGACCCCGGACACCGCGCGGTAGAGCCTTTGGGCGACCGGATCGAAGACGACCCCTAACATCGGCCTGCCATCCTTTCGCACCAGGGCGATCGAGACGGAGTATCCCGGGATGCCGCGGGTGAACGGGAGGGTGCCGTCGAGCGGATCGATGCACCAGAAGTGGTCCTTCTCCAGCCTTCGACGGTCGTCCTCCCGTTCCTCGGTCAGGACGGCGAGGTCATGGCGCTCGATGGTGGGAGCGAGGACGCGGAGAATCGTGTCCTCGCTCCGCTCATCGACCTCGGTCACGACCTGCGAGGCGAGGCCGCTGCCGGCGTCCTTTTCGCGCACCTCCACTTCGCGGTCGCGGTAGCTGGCGATCAGGGCGCCGGCTTCGACCGCCGCCAGGCAGGCTTCGTCGGCAAGGGCGTTGAGATCGTCGGAATCCAGCATCATGAGCCTTGTCGGAGTTGCGAGAGGACCTCCCGGGCCAGTCGCTCGCTGTAGTCGTGGATCTTCCAGTGCCCGGGGCTCCAGCCTTTCAGAAAGCGATGGAAGTCCGTCCACGCGAACGGATAGAGGGCGCGCCAGTCGGCTTCGATGGCATCCGGATCGACGGGCGAACCGCGTTCGTCGAGCGCAAGTCGCAGCCTTTCGAAGTAACGGTCAAGCAGGGCCGGTGCCTGGGCCTCGCATTGCTCCTCGTCGAAGCAGCTTCCGATGAAATAGGCCACATCCTTCATCCCGCAGCCCCGGCCGACGTACTGAAAATCGACGACCGCAACCGAAGACCCGTCGGACGAGAAACAGAAGTTCGCCAGTTTGGCGTCACCGTGAACCAGCGTCTGGAAGGCACTCTGCTTCAGTCTCGCATCGATCTCGCCCGCCGCCTGCCACAGGGCGGGATCCTCGGTCTCCAGCCGCTTCAGTTCATCCGGCCTTGTCTCCAGATGCCAGTAGGTTCCGCACTCCCACAACCCGTCAGCCGGACTGCCCAGGAATGTGGCATGGAACCGCGCCAGCCATTCCAGGCATGCCCGGGTTTCCACGGGCGTGACCGACCTCCGGCGTCCGGGAAACCCCGATGCGTCGAGGTCTTCGAGAAGCAGAAGGATCTCGTCATCCCGCCGTTCCATGGCGAGGCATTCCGGAACGCGGCAACCTGTGCCACAGCGTTTGGCGTAGTCACGGTACCACATCGACTCGACCCGATAGGACCTGAGCTTGCGCTGATGGGAATGGTCTGTGTTCCACCCGCGGGGATGATTCGCCGCGGTCGGTGGTGAAATGTGCTTCACGATCACGCTCGGGCGGTCACCGCCATCGATCTTGTATCTCCGGATCGAGCCGTATCCACTCCACAGGCGCTGCACCACGCCCAGTTCCCGGCACCGGGTGGCGCCCGTCGTCTCGACGATCAGTCTCTCCGCGTCGAGTGCCATGAAGCGCAGGTCACTGGTCCTCTGGCGCCATCCCGCGGCCCGGACCTCAGGCCGGCGCCGCTTCGGCACCCGGGCGCTTCTTCACCTGCAGGCGCAGGTCGCGGAGTTGCCTCGGATCGACTTCGGCGGGCGAGTGACTCATCAGGTCGCTGCCCCGGTTGTTCTTGGGAAAGGCCATGACCTCGCGGATCGAGTGTTCGCCGCAGATCAGCATCACGAGTCGATCGAGTCCGAGCGCGACACCGCCGTGGGGCGGGGCGCCGAACCGGAAGGCGTCGAGGATGTGACCGAACTCCTCGGCCGCCTGCTCCTCGCTGATGCCGAGAGCCTTGAACATCGCGCTCTGGAGCCTCGTCTCGTGGATCCGGATCGAGCCGCCGCCGAGCTCGTGACCGTTGAGCACGACGTCGTAGGCCAGCGCGCGGATGTCGGTCGAAAGCTCGCCGTTGAGCAGCTTCGCCTCGTCGTCCGGATGCGGGCGGGTGAAGGGGTGGTGCACCGCGACGTAGCGGCCCTCTTCCTCATCGAAGGCGAGCAGGGGAAATTCGGTGACCCACAGGAAGTCGAGGGCGGTGCTGCCCTTGGTGAGTTCCTGCATTTCCGCGCAGGCGAGGCGCACGCGGCCGAGCACCTCGCAGGCGCTCTCCCATTGGTCGGCGGCGAAGAGGATGAGGTCGCCCGGTTCAATGTTGAGCTTGCTGCGCAGTGCTTCGACTTCCGTGTCGGTCATCCGCTTGACGAAGGGCGAGCGCCATTTTTCCCGCTCCTCGCCGCGGGCCTGGATGTAGGCCAGTCCCTTGGCTCCGGCGTCCTGGGCGAGCTTGGTGAGCTTGTCGATCTGGCCGGTCGAGATGTCGGCGAAGCCCTTGGCGTTGATCGCCTTGACCACGCCGCCATTGGCGACGGCCCCGGAGAAGACCCGGAACTCGCAGTCCTCCAGCTCCTCGGAAAGATCGACGAACTCCAAGCCGAAGCGGCGGTCGGGCTTGTCCGAGCCGTAGCGGTCCATCGCCTCGCGCCAGGTCATGCGGTCGAAGCTCGCCGGGATGTCGGCATCGATCGCTTCCTTGAAAACGCGGCCGAGCAGGCCCTCGATCAGGGCGATGATGTCATCCTGACCGACGAACGAGCACTCGATATCGACCTGGGTGAATTCCGGCTGGCGGTCGGCGCGCAGGTCCTCGTCGCGGAAGCACTTGGCGATCTGAAAATATTTTTCCACCCCGCCGACCATGAGCAGTTGCTTGTACTGCTGCGGTGCCTGGGGCAACGCGTAGAAGTGGCCTTCCTGCAGCCGCGAGGGGACGAGGAAGTCGCGCGCGCCCTCGGGCGTTGATTTCGAGAGGATCGGCGTCTCGATTTCCAAGAAGCCCTGCTCGTCGAGGAAGTCGCGCGAGGCCTTCGTCACGCGGTGGCGCAGGCGCAGGTTGCGGGTCATGCGCGGCCGGCGCAGGTCGAGGTAGCGGTACTTCATCCGCAGGTCCTCGTTGGAGAGTTCCTTGTCGAGCTGGAAGGGGAGGACCTCGGCCTTGTTGACGATGACCAGTTCGCTGGCGACGATCTCGATCTCCCCGGTGCCGATCTTGTCGTTGCGAGTTCCTTCCAGGCGTTGGCAAACCTTGCCGGTCACCAGAACGACGTCCTCCTCGCGAAGTTGGTGGGAAAGCTTCGCGGCCTCGGCGTTTTCTTCGGGCCGGAACACGCACTGGGTGAGCCCCTCGCGGTCGCGCAGGTCGATGAAGATCACGCCGCCGTGGTCACGGGCGGAATTGACCCAGCCGATCAGCGTGACGGTTGAGTCGATGTCGGAAGCGCGGAGTTGGTTGCAGTGATGAGAGCGCATGGTGTGCCTGAAGGGGAAGTTGCTTGATGAACTTGATGGAAGAGGATGAAGAAGATGAAAATTATGTTCTGTCGGAGAGGTGTACTCTCTTCACCTGAACCTTCGGGTAGTAAAAGTTGACGATGAGGCCGATGGGAAGACGGGTGATGCGGAGGTAGTTGAACATCTGGGAGATCTCCCGGGACGTGATCTGCGGAATGGTCTTGGTATCGACGATGATCTGATCGTGGGTGATCAGGTCGGGAATGAGAGTGTCGATCTCGGTGTCCTTGTAGATCACCGGAAACTGACGCTGCTGGTCGTAGCGGATCGATTGCAGTTGGAACTCCCGGACCATCGCCCGCTCGTAGGCCTTCTCCCGAAGACCGCACCCGATCTCGTTCATGACATCGAATGCAACGCCGATAATGCATTTGGTTTCGGTCTCCAAATCCATCCTCTTCATCCTTTCCATCAAGTGCATCATGCCAAAAGGCCCCGGGAGGGGGCTACGCGAGGAGGGGACCGTCGGGTTGTTGGAGGCGGTCGGTGAGCCATTCGGCGAGGCCGAGGACGTGGCAGGATTCCTCGGTGCGGGAGGCGAGGACCTTGAGGGTCATCTCGGGAAGCTCGCTGCCGACCACGAGGGCGAAGCGCGCGCCGCTCTGCTCGGCCCGCTGGAACTGCTTGCCGATCTTTCCGGTGGAAAAGGGGAGGTCGCACGAGATGCCGGCCTCGCGGAGTTCGGTGAGGATGCGCAACGCCTCGGGGCGCTTGCTTTCGTCGGCGAGCACAAGAACCACGTCGCAGGCGGCCGCCTGGCGCTGGAGCCAGACCTCCATGCGCATGCGGGCGTCGGTGTGCTCCTCGATGAAATTGCGGATGACATAGTCGCCCATCGCGAAGCCGGTGGCGGGGAGGTCGACGGCATCGTCGGAAAGCGTCGCGACGAGGGTGTCGTAGCGGCCGCCGCCGGCAAGGGCGCGCATCGAGCGGCTGCGGTCGAAGACCTCGAAGACGACGCCGGTGTAGTAGGCGAGGCCGCGGACGATGGAGAGATCGAGTTCGACGTAGGCATCGAGGCCTCTCGACTGCAGGTCCTCGCGGATCGATTCAAAGGCGAGCGACGCGCTTTCGGGATTCCGGATGAAAGTGGTGATCTCCTCGGTGGTGAGGCCGAAGCCGTCGAGCTTTTCCGCCGTGACCTCGGGCTTCTCGCGCTCGAGCTTGTCGATGACCTGGAGGAACTCGGCCACGCGATCCCCGGTGATGCCCCGGTTCGAGGCGAAGTCGAGCCAGGCCTGCCGGTCGGAGACGCGCACGACGAAGTCGTCCTGCCCGAAGCCGAAGGCGCGCATGGTATCGACCGCCAGGGCGATCAGCTCCGCATCGGCCCGCGGCCCCGGTTCGCCGAGGATGTCGACGTTGAACTGGTAGAACTCGCGTCCGCGGCCCTTCTGGGGCTTCTCGTAGCGGAAGCATTGCCCGATTTCGAACCACTTGAGCGGCTTGGGAAACTGCCGCTGTGTCTGGGCGGCGATGCGTGCCAGCGAGGCGGTCACTTCCGGGCGCAGGCAGACGTCGCGCCCGCCCTGGTCCTCGAAGCGGAAGAGCTGGGACGACAGCTCGCCGCCGGACTTCTTCAGGTAGAGCCCGGTATCCTCGAGGACGGGCGTGTCGTACTCGACGAAGCCGTAGGTCCGTGCCACCGCGCGCCAGGTCTCGAAGAGGTAGTTGCGCACGGCGCATTCCCGCGGCGGAAAGTCGCGGAAACCCGGCAGGGCTTGGAATGAGGAACTGGCCATGGCAGCGGCGCCGGGCGCCGTAGGAGGGGCGGGAGGATGCACGGTGGCAGGGGCAATTCAAGGCGGGATTGGGGGCTTGTGGGGGAGGCGGTGCGGAGGTAGCATGCCCGCATGGATGGCAAAAAAAAGGGCCTGAACGAGCCGGTGGTCGCCTACCGGACCGGGAAGGCGTGCCGTCCCATTCGATTGACCCCTTGCTCGACCGATTACGCGACCGCTGTGGAGCTGACGGCGCGGATGCTGGGGATGGGCGAGATCGACGGATCAAGGAGGAAGCCCGCGCGCTCCGTGCTTGCGCTTCTGGGGCGGGACTGCGAGTCGTCGAGCTGAGCCAGACTTACGAGGAATTCCTGGGCGAGAACCTGAATGAACTTCTTTCCGGCACCGAT
>CALGOH010000075.1 GCA_937957985.1 uncultured Verrucomicrobiae bacterium | reverse complement strand
AATGGCCACGGTCTCCCAGGTCGCGGTTCCAGGGGTGGTCAGGATGCAATCCTGCGCCGAAATCCCGCTGCCAAACAGCAGCAGGGTGAGACCTGGCAAGGATCGAAGGGCGTGGGACATCGGAAACAAAAGTGGGACAGCCGATGCAAAAGCTTGGCTAGAATTTAAGTAAACTTATAAATTTGAAAAGAAATATTTTAAAATCATGCGATTTCGGCCGACACCCGCAGGTTCCCCCCAGAATATTTGCGGGTGTCGGCCGATCGCTGAACACGTGCCGCCACCGAAGGGTGGCAACCCATGAAAATGCGCCACAACACAACATGAGCAGAGCGGATTCCCCCCGGTATCCGTCGAGCTCCAGACTGCCGTGAAAGGTCGGTCATCAAAATGAACAATCGCGGTTGAAATTCCTGATTTCCAAAATTCACCGAAAAGTTCATCATCCATCCCCGTTCGGCGACTTCCCATCAGCGCATGCGGCTTTTCTCACTCTTGCTCGCAATCTGGCTCACCGGCACGGCCGCCGCGCTGGATGTTTCCGACCCGGCCGCGGCCGAGCCCGAGCTGCAGTCCCTGGTGAACGAATGGGAATCGGCCTGGCAGGCGGACCGGAGCGCCGAAAACGCAGCCGGCCTCGGCGCGAGCCTCCAGGCGCTCGGAATCATTCAGCGCCAGCTCGCCAAGCCCAAAGCAGCCGAGGCAAACCTTCGGCGGGCCTGCACGGTCATGGAGGGCCGCGCACCATCCCTGCTTACCGACGCCCGGGAGGGGCTGGCGCTCGCCCTTCAGGATCAGGGAAAATTCGGCGAGAGTGAGGCACTGCTCCGCCAGGTGCTGGAGGCGAGGCGCACCGTCCCCTCCGACCCTCTCCCCCTTGCCCTGTCGCTCGACCACCTCGCACTCTCACTGCTTCTCCAGGGGCGCTACGGCGAGGTCGGTTCCTTGCTTGATGAAGCGATCGGGTTGCTGCCGGAGGACCAGTTGGTCGAGCGCGCAAGGCTCATCGGGCACCTCGGCCGACTGCACCACACTCTCGGCAGTCACGCGAAGGCCATCAGCCACTTCGACGAGGCGATGTCGATCCCCTTCGAGAATCCGGAACTCCGCTTATCGCTGAGGGCCCAACGGGCCCTTGCCACCCTGCGGCTGGGTCGCACCGAAGAGGGGGTGGCGGACACCGAGGCCGTCGCCGACGACGCCCGGACCCTGCTCGCCGATTCACCACTCCTCGCCGTGCCCTACATCAACAACCTTGGTGCGCTTTCCCTTTCGCTGGGTCGCCCCGACGAAGCCGTTCAGGCTTTCGGCGAAGCCCGCGACCTCCTGATCGAAAGCGTGGGAGAGGATCATCCGGCGCTCGCGGGAGTTCATCACAACCTCGGTGTCGCCCTCCAGCAGGCGGGTGATCTTGATGAAGCACGGATGGAGTTGATGGCGGCGGCCCGGCTCCATGATCGCTACCTCGAGGAGGATCATCTGAGGGTTGCCGAGACCCGCCGTGATCTCGCGGTCAATGCGGTCCTCAGGGGATCGCCGGATGCGCGGCAACTTGCCCGCAGCGCGACCGAAGGCGGTCTCAAGCTGCTGGAGGAACTGGTCGAAGGAGGAACGGAAACGCAGCGCCTGAACTTCATCGAGCGCTTCGACCTGGTGTCGCTGCCCTGTGCCTTGGGAGATCCCGAACTGATCGCCGACACGCTGCTCGCCAGCAAGGCCCGCCTGCTGGATGTCCTGATTGGTGGTGACCGTGTCAACCCGCCCACCTGGCGGGACATTTCGGAAGCCCTACCCGAGCACTCCGCCTTCGTCGATTTCTGCCGTCACCGTCCGCTGGATGCCGGCGAACCGGATCGCCTGGGAGCCGTGGTCATCGTTGCCCGGGCAAGACCGCAATGGGTTGATCTGGGCACCGTGCCCGAACTCCATCGGTGGCTGGATGTCCTCAAGAGCCGCCTTGACTGGAACGCGGCACGCCTCAGCGGCGAGAGCCCTCCAGCCCCCGCACTCACCCTCGCCGGGGCTCTCCGTTTCCTCCATCAATTGTTCTGGGAGCCGGTCGAAGACCTGATTCCGGGCGAAGTGCGGAATCTCGCGGTTTCCCTCGACGGGGCCGCCCACTTCCTCCCGCTGGCCGCGCTTCTGGATGCCGACGATGAGCTGCTTTGCCGCCGCTACGACCAACTCACCCGGGTCGCCAGCGGGAGGGATCTGCTGCGGGACCGCCCGTTGCCGGAAATCGCCTCCTCGCCGTGGTCGGTCCTCTCCTCCACCGACCACCCCCCATCCACGAAGCCCGCCGCCCGTCAGCCCCGCCCGGGCTCGCTGGTCGGCGAGCTGGCAACGCTGCCCGGTACGGCTGAAGAAGCCAGGGTCCTCGAGCGCCTGGCCCCCGCCCGATCCACGTTCCTCCGGGGCGATCAGGTCTCCGAAGCGGCCGTCACCTCGTTGCCGAAGGACCCGGCGGTTCTCCACTTCGGAGGTCACGCCTTCTTCACCGGGTCAAACAGAACCGAGACGCCCCTCGACTTCGACCTGCAGACCGACCGCCTCTTCGCCAGCGGCCTGGTGCTTCACCGCGGCATCGAACGGCTTACCGGCGTGCCTCGCGAGGATGCCTCCGACGACCTGTTGTTCCCCTTGGAGATCGCGCGGATGGAACTGGGGAACACGAGACTCGTCTCCCTCTCCTCCTGCGATTCCGGTCTCGGCACTTCGGTCGATGGCGAAGGCATTCTCGGCCTCCAGCGGGCCTTCGCCGTGGCGGGCGCCAGCGAGGTGCTCTACGCGCTGTGGCCGGTCTCCGACCAATCGACCCCCGAATTCATGGGCCGCTTCTATGAACTCGCCATCCACTCGGACCGCACCGCCCAGTCGCTCTGGCAAGCCCAGGCGGAGTTGCTGTCGGGCCCTGACGACCCCGAGTTCGAGTCGGCGGTGCTTCGCTTCGCTCCTTTCGCTCTGAATCAGAGCCACGCCCTCCGGACGGGTCCTCCGATTTCGTATTCAAAATCGCCCGGTCCGGCGTGGTGGCTCGTCATTCTCGCCGCGTTGCCATTGATCATTTTCGGGTTGGTCAGGGCCACGTCCAGAAAAGCCTCAAACTCTTGATTTTTTAGGACTTGCGAGAATTTTCGAGAGATTTTGAACGATCTGATCGAAAATCAATCTAAATTGAATGCTTGATTTTCTTTTCTTTTTAGATTTTATGGCGGCGTCCCAGCCATGTCCCCCACTGTTTGTCCCGAGCAGTTGGAGCGTTGCTGGCAGGCCTGCTGGACCCGCGCCCGCCGACCTGTCGAAGGAGTTCTGATCTCCGAAACCGAAGCCGAGCGAATCGCCGAGCAGGCGATCCGCAACGTGTCGTTTGAATTCGATTCTCTCGACGACGAAGTGGCGTTCACCGCCCGGGCGATCGAACTCGCCGGAGAAGCGACCCGCGAACTGGTGGCCTGCAAGCGTCGGAACGATGCCGACCCCCAGGTTCACCACGATCCGGAGGACCGGCGCTACGAGCGCAATCTGGATCTCGACCGGCTCCAGCACCACGATGATGATCGCGGTTTCAGCGACCGCGAGTGGAACCACCTCCCCGGCCTGCTCAAGCCTCTCGCCCTTCGCACACTCCAGCGGAAGGGTATTTCAGGTCCCGATGCCGAGGAAGTCTTCATGGACGCGCTGGTCGAACTGGCCCGGGTTCGCGGATCCGACAATCGTGCTCCGATTCTCGATCCCACCGTCTTCGAGGAACTGATCCCGCTTCATCTCCGCATTGTCGGATTCCGGGCGATCGACTGGCAACGCCGCCGGAACACTCTCAAGAATCAACCGAACTCCGGGGAGAGCTTCGACGCACTGACCGAGGATCCCGACCGGCCGCTGCAGTTCGAGGATCCTTCGGTCGATCCGGAAGCGCCCACCTTCGAACACATCTACAAGGAATGCCGCGAACTCCTGGATTCCGGCGAGTGGGACCTGATCTACACGCTGTTCGTCGCGCAGGCCGCCACCATCCAGGAAATGATCGAAGAGCCGGATTTCTGCCAGCGTCATGGCCTGAAACGCTCGGCCTCCGCCTCGACCCGGCGGCGGGTGCTCAACGAGCGGATCGAAGCGGCATTGGAAAAAATTCGAAAAGCATTGGTTAAATGAAAATCAACCCGGAATTCCTCGATTGGAAGAGTAGCCATGAACCTTGACCTTCCACCCCACCTTGAAACGGTCCGCCGGATGCTTGAAGGCAGCCTCCGTCTGCGCCCTTCGGAACCCGTGCCCGCCGTGCCCGCCGGATTGCTGGACGATCTCAATCGGAAGTTCGTCTCGCAGCGGATCGTGATCGAGCCCGAGTCCAGGGTCTCATGGAAAATGAAGCTCAAGGCCCTCGTGGCGACCCCGGCCTTCGGTCTGGCCGCCGCCGCCGTGATGGTGTTCGGAGTGGTTGCGCCGCTGGTGCATCATCAGTCCGGCCCGGGTGCGGTCGACAGCTTCCGCGGAGTCACCGGCACCGTCGAGGCGCCGGCCATGATCGTGCTGGTGGACAGCCCCGCCGATCTTGCGAACACGCTTTCGCGCTCGGGGCAGTTCGAGGCATCCAGCGTGATCGCCGTCGGTGACCTGAAGGCGGCCTCCGACATCGCCGGACCGAAGGTGATCCTCGATTTCGAGAGCGCCACCATCCGCGCGATCGACGACCAGGGGGAAACCCTTCACGAGGCCGGGTTGCCAACCCGCATTTCCGACCTGACGCTTTCCGTCGCCGACGCCTTGAGCCGTCTCTGACGGGCGGGCGGTCTTTCCCTCTTGGAAGGTCTCGCGGCATTCGTGCAAACTGCGCGCATGCCGCGAATCGCGTTACTGCAGTCACGAGCCTTCCCGACCAAGGACGAAGCCTTCGAGCACCACTGCTCCCTGATCCGATCGGCCGCCGGTTCCGGCGCCGGGATCATCGTCACCCAGGAGCTTTTCCTCACGCCGTACTTCTGCACAACGGAGGACACGGAGCGCTTCAATCTCGCGGACCCGATCCCGAACCGCTTCACCGATCGTCTCGGTCAACTCGCCGCCGAGCTCGGCGTGGTGATCGTCTCATCCCTTTTCGAGAAGCGGGGACCCGGCATCTTCCACAACACCGCCGTGGTGCATGATGCGGACGGCACCCTGCTGGGCAGCTACCGGAAGTCCCACATCCCCCAGGATCCGGGCTTCGAGGAAAAGTTCTACTTCACGCCCGGCGACTCGTCCTGGCCGGTGTGGCAGACCCGGCACGGCCCTCTGGGCGTCCTCGTTTGCTGGGACCAGTGGTATCCCGAAGCCGCCCGTCTGATGGCCCTCGGTGGCGCGCAGATCCTTGTCTACCCCACCGCCATCGGCTGGCTCCCCGATGAGAAGGCAAGTCTCGGCGATGCCCAGCACTGTGCCTGGGAGACCGTTCAGCGTGGACATGCGGTCGCCAACGGCTGCTTCGTCGCCGCCACCAATCGTGTGGGAACCGAAGCCGGAACCGAGTTCTGGGGCCGGTCCTTCATCGCCAATCCCTACGGCGAGGTGGTGGCTCGCGCCTCGACGGGCGAGGAAGAGATCCTCATCCACGACGTCGATCTCTCCGAGGTCGAGGAATTCCGCCGCATCTGGCCGTTCTTCCGCGACCGCAGGATCGACGCCTACGGCGACCTCACCCGCCGTTGGCGGGGTTGAGCCGGCCTTGGAAGACCTTCTTCACCGCGCAGAATGACTCCCGCCGAACTCGGATTCGTCATGCCGCCCGAATGGGCACCCCAGGAGGCCGTCTGGCTCTCGTGGCCGGTGAACGATCCCCGCCACTGGGGAGGATCGAAGCTTCGCCGCATCGAGGAGAAATTCGCGGAGATCGCCGCCACGATCAGTGCCTTCGAAGCGGTCCGCATCAACGCCCCGGCGTGCGATCACGCAAGGATCAGAAACCTGTGTGATTCATGCCGCGCGGTCGCCAGACAGGTCGAACTCTTCGACCACCCCCACAACGATGTCTGGTGCCGCGATCACGGTCCAGTCTTCGTTCGTCATCCGGAAACCGGAGAGGTCGCGGTCACCGACTGGGGTTTCAATGCCTGGGGAGGCAAGTTTCCACCGTGGGACGCGGACGACCGGATCCCCTCGCAGGTGGCGGAAGCCCTCGGAATGCGGTCGTTCAGCCCCGGCATGATTCTCGAGGGCGGAGCGATCGAGATCAACGGCGCCGGTCAGTTGCTCACCACCGAGGCGGTGCTTCTGAACCCCAACCGGAATCCCTCGCTCGACGTCGAGGCGATCGAGACCCGCCTGAAGGATTACCTCGGGGTTCGTGAAATCCTGTGGCTCAGACGCGGCATCGAGGGAGACGACACCGATGGTCACATCGACGATCTCGTGCGTTTCATCGACGACGACACCCTCGTCGCGTGCACCTCCGCAAGGTCGCCCGACCGCGAGACGCTCGATGAGAATCTCGACCGTCTCCGCTCGTTCCGGACGACCGCCGGACGCCCCTTCTCGATCGCGGAGATTCCCCTGCCCGATCCCTGCGAAGTGCCGGGATGGCGGTTGCCGCTGCTGCCCGCTTCCTATGTGAACTTCCTGACCGTGAACGACGGGGTGCTGGTTCCGACCTTCCGCCAGCGGAAGAACGATGACTCCGCCCTGGGGGTGCTCCGCGAACTCTTTCCCGAACGCAAGGTGGTCGGAATCGACTGCCTCGAGCTTGTCGAGGAGGGAGGATCCCTCCACTGCATCTCGCAGCAGCAGCCGGCTTGACCGCTCAGTCGAGCGGGATCAGCTCCGACTCGCCGCCGGGACGCACGATGGTGAACTGGCCGCCCGTTCGCTTTGCCAGCTCCTTCATGGCCTCCTCGGCATTCGGCTGCATCATCGCCACGGTGTTGATGATCGTGCCCTGACGCTTCGCCTTCCTCCCGAGATCCTCCGCGAGCTTCACCATGTTGCCGCCGGTGACGCCGTCGGTCATGAAGAAAATGATCTGTGGGGCGGGATCCATGCCGAGCGCCATTTCCAGCGCATCCTCCCAATCGGTCCCCCACACCAACTTGGTCTTCTTGACATGGTCGAGCGCCTTCACCACCTCGCTGCCTCCTCCCGCCAGCCATTCGGGTTGGAGTTCCTTGCCGACCGGCTCCCAGGAATGGGCTCCGCCTGTCGTCTTCCAATCGTAGCCCTTGCCCTTGTGGGTGACGGTGGCCGTCTTGTTGTTCTGCATCTTCACCTCGCTTCCGGCGACCCATGCCGGACCGGCGAAGAAGATCATCTGGAACTGAACTCCCGGCCCGATCTGCTTGACCGATTTCGTCAGTTCCTCCCGCATCAGCGGATCCCGCTTGCCGCGCATCGACTGCGAATAGTCGATCACGTAACACATCCGCTGGGCCGACACCTTCTGTCTGAAGAACGTGGTTCCTCCTCCGCCCATCCCGTCGATGGTGCCCTCGGCCCAGCCCTGCCCGAGGTCATTTCCCACCCCGAAGTCCGGCGACAGTTCGGTGACATCGATCTCCGGCACCGGGATGGCCGTCGGCGACGCGACATTGGCGGCAATCGCCTTCGCCGCTGACGAGGAAGGCGCCGACGGCTTCGCCTTCATCTGCGACATGGTCTTCTGCTGGATCTCCTCCTCCTGCGCCGGCGGACCCGCATAGGAAACGAGCGGCGTGGTGTCCTTCCTGAGCGAAGGAAGCAGGATGAAGGCGAGAATCAGCATCAGCAGCGCCAGCACCAGAAACGCGATCAGCACGCTGCTGATGCTGCTCATCCGTCGCTGATGCCGCAGCCTTGCCTCCTGGAGGCCGAGGTCGTGAAAGCTCACTCGGGACATGATGGGAAACTTCTTGAGGAACGGGTTGGATTCAAGCGGCAAGTCCGAGACAGCGAAAACCGTCGCCAATATCACGTCCACAGGCCGCCCATTATTAGGAAAAAACAGCCGCCTCGAGGAAATCCGGCGGCGACTTTCTGGTTTCTTCCGACTGGCGGCGGCGATAGTTGACCCCCGTGCAACCGATCGCCGATCTCAGAAAGCTCGCCACCGAAGCCGCCACGTTTTCGACCACCGCCGCGATGCTGTCCTGGGATCAGGAAACCCGCATGCCAGAGGAAGCCGCGGAGTGGCGCTCCATCCAGTTGGCGACTCTATCAGGTCGCGCCCACGAGATCCGGACGTCGGATGCATGGCGACAGGCGATCGATGCCGCATTGGCCTCGGAACTCGCCCCCCGCGAGCAGGCGACGGTTCTCGAGATGCGTCGTCGGTACGAGCGGGCGTCGAAGCTCCCGACAACGCTGGTCGAGGAGGAAGCCGCGCTGACCTCGCGGGCGAAGGGAATCTGGGCATCGGCACGCGAGTCGAGTGACTTTCCGCGCTTCGCGCCCGTCCTCGGGGAGCTTCTCGACCTGGCAAGGGAGAAGGCCGAGCGCTGGGGCTATCGCGACGAACCCTATGACGCCCTGCTCGAATCGTACGAACGCGGCGCCGACACCGCATCGATTGCCGAACTCTTCGGCACGCTCCGTCCCCGACTCCGGGAAATCGGCCGTGCGGCGGTCGATCGATCCGCTTCGCGAGCCCCGACGCTTCCCGAGGGTCCCTATCCCGTCGAGGCCCAGACGGCTTTCAACCGCGAGGTGGCGGAGTCCCTCGGCTTCCGGTTTTCCGCCGGACGCATCGACACCACGGCCCACCCGTTCTGCACGACCCTCGGACCGGCGGATGTGCGGCTGACCACGCGCTACGACGAACGCGACTTCACCTCTTCCCTTTTCGGCGTGATCCACGAGACCGGACACGGTCTCTACGAGCAGGGACTGTCGCCGACCGACTTCGGCACTCCGGCGGGCGAGGCGGTCTCCCTCGGCATTCACGAATCCCAATCGCGACTGTGGGAGAACCACATCGGCCGATCCCGGACGTTCTGGGCCAAGTGGTATCCCCGCGCGCGGGACTGCTTCGCATGCCTCGCCCCGGTGTCGCTCGACTCGTTCGTCAACCACGTCCAGCGAGCGAGGAATTCCTTCATCCGCGTCGAAGCCGACGAGGCGACATACGATCTGCACATCCTGCTGCGCTTCGATCTCGAGCGGCGGATGCTCAATGGTGATCTGGCGGTCGGAGACGTGCCGGATGCATGGAACGCAGCCTTCGAGGAGCTCTTCGGAATCACCCCGCCCGATGACCGGCGGGGCTGTCTTCAGGACATCCACTGGGCGATGGGCGGACTCGGCTATTTCCCCACCTACACCTTGGGGAATCTAAGCGCCGCCCAGCTCTTCGCCTCGGCACGGGAGATTCCGGAGATTGATGAAGCCATCCAGCGGGCCGAGTACGGACCGCTTCTTGGTTGGCTGCGGCGTCATGTCCACGACCACGGCGCCACCCTCGATCCGGACGAGATCGTCAGGCGGGCCACCGGGGCCGCCCCATCAGCCGCCGCCCATCTGCGGCACCTCGAGGAGCGCTACCTCACTTGATCTCCATGCCGCTCTTCGGCCAGATCCAGCGGACGATGCCGCCATCCTTGATCAAGGCCTGGGCCTGGATGGTTTTCACTCCGAAGATGGTCTCGGCCTTGTAGGCGACGAGGCCGGTCTGATAGGTCACGCCGTCGCGTTCCTCCTCCTCACCCGCCTTCCAGCCGAGCACCTGGTCGAAGGTGAACTCCTTGATCTCGCCCGCCTTGATGCTGTCCTGCATCAGCTTGACGATCGCCTCGGCATCCAGGTCGCCCGAGGGCTGGGGTGTTGGTTCGGGAGCGGGCTCGGGCTCCGGCTCTTCCATCTCTCCATCGACCCCGGCAACGGGAGGAGGCTCGGCAACCGGCGGCTCGGGCTCCGGCGGAGCGGTTCCGATCAACTCGACGAGATCCGTCTGCATCACCGCCACCCGGCCTTCGATCGGACCTCCCGGCACCAGGCTGACGACCAGTTCATCACCCTCGACACGGACGGGCGTCGCCTGCGTTCCCGCCTCCATCACCATGGCCTGGGCGGCTCCGGGCGCGGAAAATTCCACGCTCTGTTTCAGGGTGACCTTCGCCGGCAATTGCTCCGGTTTCAACGACGCCACCCAGTCCGGCGCGCTCGGCACCGGTGGGGGTGCTGGCTCGGGCTGTGGCGTCTCTTTCACCGGCGCGGGCTCTTCCTTCCCGGGTTCCGCCGGCTTTTCCGGCTCCTCCACCTCGTTCCGGGTGATCAACGCCGGGCGGATCGAGGGCTCGAGGAAATAACCGGCGGCTCCGGCGATCAGGATTCCGATGAGAGCGACAACGGGTTTCATGCAGGGCTTACGTAGAACGAACCCCGCATCTTTGCGAGAGTTTTGGACCACCTCTTCTTCACTGGACGCCCACCCCGCCGACCGCACAGGCTCCGGCATGCCCCGGCTCTACCTCCTCGACGGCATGGCGCTCGTCTATCGCGCCCATTTCGCGCTGATCCGCAACCCCATCCGCAACTCGAAGGGCGTCAACACCTCCGCCCTCTACGGCTTCACCAACACCCTGCTCACCATCCTCGACAACGAGAAGCCGACCCACCTCGGCGTCGCCTTCGACACCTCCGCCCCGACCCCGCGCCACGAGCGCTTTCCCGACTACAAGGCCCAGCGCGAGGACATGCCCGAGGAACTCGCCGCCGCCATCCCCAACGTCAAGCGCCTGTGCCGCGCCTTCCACGTGCCGGTGCTCGAAATCGACGGCTACGAGGCCGACGACATCATCGGCACGATCGCCCGGCGCGCCGAGCAGGAGGACGGTTTCGAGACCTACATGGTCACCCCGGACAAGGACTTCGCCCAGCTCATCTCGCCCACCACCTTCATGTGGCGGCCGGGAAAGAAGGGCTCCGACCACGAGGTTATCGGCCTCGATGAAATCGCCGGCGTGTGGGGCGTCGATCGACCCGAAAAGATCATCGACCTGCTCGGCCTGATGGGCGACTCGGTCGACAACATCCCCGGCATCCCCGGCATCGGCCCCAAGACCGCCCAGAAGCTCATCGAGCAGTTCGGCTCGCTCGAGGGCGTGCTCGAAAACACCGCCCAACTCAAGGGCAAGCAGAAAGAGAAGGTCGAGGAAAACGCCGACATGGCGCGGCTGTCGAAGGAGCTCGCCACCATCATCATCGACGCTCCCGTCGAGGTTTCCTGGCACGATCTCGAACTCGCCGAACCCGACCCCGAGGCGGTGCGCGAACTCTTCGAGGAGTTCGAGTTCCGCTCACTCGCCAAGCGCGTTTTCGGCAAGGACGCCGAGCTGTCGAAAACCGGCGGTGCCGACAACGGCGACGACCCCGGCGCCGCCGACACCATCCGCTCCCTCGCCGAGGTCGAGCACCGCTACACCCTCGCCGACACGCAGGCGAAGCAGCGCCAACTGCTCGAAGCCCTCAAGACCCGCAAGCGCTTCTGCTTCGACATCGAGACCACCTCGCTCGACCGCTTCGACGCCCGCCTGCTCGGCATCGCCTTTTCCTGGAACGCCCACGAAGGCTGGTACCTTCCCTACTCCGCCGACCTCCGCGACGAACTCCGCGCCATCCTCGCCGGACCCGCGGTGAAGATCGGGCACAATCTCAAATACGACCTCTCCGTCCTGCTACGTCACGAGATCCCGGTCGAGGGCCCCTTCTTCGACACCATGCTCGCCCACGCGCTCATGCACCCGGGCCTCAAGCACGGCATGGATCATCTCAGTGAGACCCTGCTCGCCTACCGCCCGGTCAAGCTCGCCGACCTCGTGCCGGAGCCCGTCGAGGACGACCTCTTCAGCCAGGCCGCGAAAAGGAACGCCGGCAAGGACCTCGACGTCACCGCCATCCCGCTCGACAAGCTCGCCGAATACGCCGCCGAGGATGCCGACGTGACCTGGCAGCTCGCCGAGCGCTTCCGCAAGGAACTCGAGGACACCGACCAGAGCCGTGTCTTCGACACCATCGAAGCCCCGCTCCTTCCTGTGCTCGTGCGCATGGAAATGGAGGGCATCCGCATGGATACCGAGGCCCTCGCCGCGATCGGCGAAAAACTCCAGCAGCGGATCGACGAACTCGCCACGAGCATCGCCGACCACGCCGGCTGTCCCTTCAACCTCAACTCGCCCAAGCAGCTCGGCGAGATCCTATTCGACGAACTGAAGCTGGTCGAAAAGCCGAAGAAGACCCGCACCGGCCAGTACAAGACCGACGAGCAGACCCTCGCCGCGCTTTCCGGACTTCACCCGGTCATCGACGGCATCCTCGAATACCGCGAGATCACCAAGCTCAAATCGACCTACATCGACGCCCTGCCGACCCACGTCCAGCCCGCCACCGGGCGCGTCCACACCCACTTCCACCAACTCGTCGCCGCCACCGGTCGGCTCGCCTCCACCGACCCCAACCTGCAGAACATCCCGGTCCGCTCGGCCAACGGCCGCGAGATCCGCCGCGCCTTCGTCCCGCGCGAGGGCTGCGTGCTGCTGAGCTGCGACTACTCGCAGATCGAGCTGCGCGTGATGGCCGCGCTGGCCGGCGACGACTCGATGATCGAGGCCTTCCGCAAGCAGAAGGACATCCACACCGCCACCGCCGCCAAGGTCTGGGGCGTCAAGGAATCCGAAGTCACCGCCGAGCAGCGCCGCGGCGCGAAGATGGTCAACTTCGGCATCATCTACGGCATCTCGGCCTTCGGCCTCTCCCAGCGCCTCGGCATCCCGCGCGGCGAGGCCGCCGAGATCATCGACAACTACTTCGAGCAGTACCCCGCGATCCGCGAGTTCATGGACCGCACCATCGAGGAGGCGCGGGAAAAGGGCTACGTCTCCACCCTGGCCGGCCGTCGCCGCGAGTTTCCCGATCTCCGTTCCTCCAACCAGACCATCCGCGGCAACGCCGAGCGCGCGGCGATCAACACCCCGATCCAGGGCAGTTCGGCCGACATGATCAAGCTCGCCATGATCCGCATCGACGCGCTGATCCGGGAAAAGAACTACCGCACCCGCATGCTGTTGCAGGTCCACGACGAACTCGTCTTCGACCTCGACCCCGCCGAGGAAGCAACCCTGCTACCGGAAATCACCGGCATCATGGAAACCGCCATGCCGCTCCCGAACAAGGTCCCCCTCCTCGTCGAGCACGGCACCGGCCCCGACTGGCTCTCCGCGCATTGACGGGCAGGAGAGATGTTCAATCCACTCCGTCACTTCTCGATGGTCCCCGGCCGACCAACGCGGGCTGCGACCCGATTGAGACCCCGGCGCCCCCGGACCACCGGCGTCTGAAGAATCCGGCCATCCACCTCAAAAGGGAAGGCCCTTCCCCCCTCCAGCAACGCCGAGCCTCCTCGAATACGAGCAAGCGTCCTGCAACAGGATCAGACCCCCGCCTCGTCGGGTGCGGGCTTGGTATCGGCGGGCTCGAAGGAAAGTTCCTCCGCACCCTCGGCGCGAACGACCCGGACCGAGTGGCCGGCCTTCACGTCGCCGCGAAGCAGGGCCTCGGCGAGCGGATCCTCGAGGTACTTCTCGACGGCGCGGCGCATCGGACGCGCGCCATAGCTCGGATCGTGACCCTTCTCGACGAGCAGGTCGCGGGCGGAAGGGGCGAGCACCATGGTGATCTCCTTCTCGAGCAACCGCTTCGAAAGCTTCTCGACCTCCAGATCGACGATCTTGTCGAGGTCGCGCTTCTCGAGCATGTGGAAGACGACGAGGTCGTCGAGGCGGTTGAGAAACTCGGGGCGGTAATGCTTCTTCGCCTCCTCCATGATCTTCTCCTTCATGCCCTCGAAGTCCGCCTCGTCCTCGGTCATCGCGCCGAAGCCGAGCGAGGTCTGGCGCTTCACGGTGGCGGCGCCGACGTTCGAGGTCATGATGATGATCGTGTTGCGGAAGTCGATCTTGCGGCCGAGTGAGTCGGTGATCATCCCTTCCTCCAGGATCTGGAGCAGCAGGTTCATCACGTCGGGGTGGGCCTTCTCGATCTCGTCGAAGAGCACCACCGAGTAGGGCCGGCGGCGCACCGCCTCGGAGAGCTGCCCGCCCTCCTCGTAGCCGACGTAGCCGGGCGGCGAACCGATCAGCCGGCTGGAGGTGAACTTCTCCATGTACTCCGACATGTCGATCTGGATGAGCGCCTCGGGGTCGCCGAACATGAACTCGGCGAGATTGCGGGCGAGGTAGGTCTTGCCGACCCCTGTTGGGCCGAGGAAGCGGAACGAGCCGATCGGACGGGGCGGATCCTTGAGGTCGGCGCGCGAGCGGCGAAGCGCCTTGGAGATCGCCACCACCGCCTCGTCCTGGCCGATCACGCGGCCCTTGAGCTCGTCCTCCATCTTGAGAAGCTTCTCGGCCTCCTTCTCCTCCATCCGCTGGAGCGGCACGCCGGTCCATTTGGAGACGACGGTCATGATCTCGTCCTCGCCCACGTCGACGACGGTCTCCTCGGAATTCGAACGCCACTCGCTGATGGTCTCCTCGAGTTCCTTCTTGGCGGTCTTCTCCTGGTCGCGCAGCGCGGCGGCCTTCTCGAAATCCTGCTCGCCGATGGCGGCGATCTTGTCGCGGTTGATCTCCTCGATCTTCCCCTCGAGTTCCTTGATCGACGGCGGACGGGTCATCTGCCCGATGCGGGCGCGCGCGCCGGCCTCGTCGAGCACGTCGATCGCCTTGTCCGGCAGATAGCGTCCGGTGAGGTAGCGGGCGGTGAGACGAACGGAGGATTCGACCGCCGCGGGAGAATACTTCGCCTTGTGGTGGCTCTCGTACTTCTCCTGAAGCCCCTTCATGATCTCGATCGCATCGTCGACCGAGGGTTCCTCGACCTTGACCTGCTGGAAGCGGCGCTCGAGCGCGGCGTCCTTCTCGATGTACTTGCGGTACTCGTTGAGCGTGGTGGCGCCGACGACCTGGAGTTCGGCGCGGGAAAGCGCGGGCTTGATGATGTTCGAGGCGTCCATCGCGCCCTCGGCCGATCCGGCGCCGACGATGGTGTGCAGCTCATCGATGAAGAGGATGACGTTCTTGACCTTCTTGATCTCGTCCATCACCGCCTTGATCCGCTCCTCGAACTGGCCGCGGTATTTGGTGCCGGCGACCATCAGCGCGAGGTCGAGCGTGATCACGCGCTTGTCACGCAGGATCTCCGGCACGTTGCCGTTGGCGATCTCCTGGGCGAGGCCCTCGACGATGGCGGTCTTGCCGACGCCGGCCTCGCCGATGAGCACGGGATTGTTCTTGGTGCGGCGGCAGAGGATCTGGATGACCCGCTCGATCTCGCCCTCGCGGCCGATCACCGGGTCGAGTTCGTTGTCCGCGGCGAGTTTGGTCAGGTCGCGACCGAAGGCCTTGAGCGCCGGCGTCTTGGTCTTGCCCTCCGGAGCGCCGGGACCGGCCTCGCCCTCCATCCCGTCGTCGTCGAAGACGTCCAGATCGTCATCATCCTCGTCGTCGCCGTCGGGACTGAAGTTCGGATCGATCTCGGCGAGGATCTCGTTGCGCGTGCGCTGGATGTCGACCTCCATGCGCCGCAGCACGCGGGCCGCGACGCCCTCGCCCTCGCGCAGCAGGCCGAGCAGGATGTGCTCGGTGCCGACGTAGCTGTGGTTAAGCGCCTTGGCCTCCTTGTTGGCGAGCGCCAGCACCTTCTTCACGCGCGGCGTGTAGGGGATGCTGCCGGAAACCTTCTGGCCGTTGCCGGTGCCGACCTCCTTCTCCACCTCCATGCGCACCGTTTCGAGATCAAGCCCCATGCGCTCGAGCACGTTGACCGCCACCCCCTGCCCGAGCTTGATCAGGCCGAGCAGCAGGTGCTCGGTGCCGACGTAGCTGTGGTTGAAACGGTCCGCCTCCTTGCGGGCGAGAGCCAGGACCTGCTGTGCTCTGGGAGTGAAATTGTTCATGCGATTCCGAGGTCAGGAGAGTCATCGTCGTCACCCTCCGATTTGTTGATCCTACCAATATCAGGGGGTTCAAGGGTTTGCAACCGGGAGCGGATGATTTCCGCACGGATGCCGTCTCGCTCCTCCGGCGAGAGCTTCCTGCCGCCCTGGATCTGGAGGTGAGCCGGCTGGATCTCCATCAGCAGTTCGTCGCAGGTCGCGACCGTTTCCTCCGGGAAAAAACCGAGGTCGCCGCCGAGGCGGATCAGCGACAGGTGGTTCAGCGCCTCCTTCGACTCGATGATCCACGCATGGCGCAGCACCCCGTAGGCGCGGCCGATCTTGTCGCAGACCATGTCGGGATCGTCCTCGAGCAGCTTGCCGCGGGCGTTGCGCTCGTGCTTGGCGACCTGACCGATCACGCGCTCGAGCCGCCGCAGGATGGTGGCCTCGCTCTCGCCGAGCGTCGACTGATTGGAGATCTGGAAGAGGTTTCCGAGCGACTCGGTCCCCTCGCCGAAGATGCCGCGGACCGCGAGGCCGATCTTTCCGACCGCCTGGAGCACCTGCCCGATCTGGTCGCTGAGGACCAGGGCCGGCAGGTGCAGCATCGCCGACGCCCGCATGCCGGTGCCGAGGTTGGTCGGGCAGGTGGTGAGGTAGCCGAGTTCCGGATCGAAGGCATACTCGACGGCGTCCGCGACCTCGTCGTCGAAGGCGTCGATCATCTCATGGGCGGCGGCGAGGTCGAGACCGGGCCGGATCGCCTGCATGCGCAGGTGGTCCTCCTCGTTCATCATCACGGCGAAGGCCTGGCCGCGATCGATGACCACGCCGCTGCCCTCGCCACGGGCGGCGTGTTCGCGGCTGATGAGGTGACGCTCGACCATCACCTGCTTCTGCACCGAACTGAGCGAATCGAGGGACTTCGAAAAACCGTCCTTCATGCAGGCGAAGCCCTCGATGACGGGGCACAGCTCCTCGAGCACCTGCTGGCGCTGATCCTTCTTCGCCCATCCGGGAAACGGAATGCCGGCGAGATTGCGGGCGAGCCGGATGCGCGAGGTCAGCACGATCGCGTTGTCGGCCCCCTTCCCGATCATCCAGTCGGCCGGGTGCTTCAGCAGTGTGGAGAAGCGCATCATGACGGCGTCTCCGATTTCGCCATCGAATCCTCGATCTGGCGGATTTCGTCACGCAGGCCGGCGGCCTCCTCGTAGTTCTCCGCAGTGATGGCCTGGTCCAACCTCTCACGCAGTTCCTCGAGCCGGAGTTTCCTCTGGCGGATCTCCATCAGGCCGTCCGGCACCTTGCCACAGTGGCTCTCCCCCTTGTGCATGCCGCGGACCATGTCCTTCACCTCTTCGCGGAAAGCTTCGTAGCAGGTCCCGCAGCCGAAGCGGCGCACGCGCTTGAGGTCGTCGAGCGTGAAGCCGCATTCCGGACACGCGCGGCTCCTCCCCGGAGGACGGGGCACCACGGAGGTGACGCCCTGGTCGCCGCCGCCGAGCAAAAGGTCGGCAAGCGCGAAGCCGGTCGGATCGGTGACCCCGCTGTCCGCCGCGCACTCATTGCAGAGCGCGACTTTCTTGACCTTCCCGCCGACCAACTGGGTCAAGTGGACCTTGGCCGGCTTGCCGCATTTGTCGCAATCCATGGACGCTTGAGCCTAGTTCGGGGCCACCCGATTGCGAAAGGAAAAGCACGATCCGGGCCGAAAATCAGTCAACCGGAGTGCCCGTCGTCTGCGTTTCATGATGGAAGGCCTCGATCAGTTTCGCGGTCATCGGACCCGGGCAGCCGTCGCCGATCGGCCGTGTGTCGAGCGTGCGCACCGGGATCACCTCCGCCGCCGAGCCGGTGAGGAAGCATTCGTCGGCCGTGTAGATGTCGTAGCGGGTCACCGAGACCTCGCGCACCGGGATGCCCTCGCGGCGGGCAAGCTCGAGGACCACCCCCCGGGTGATCCCGTCGAGCGCACCGTCGGAAACCGGCGGCGTCCGCAGTTCGCCGTCCTTCACCAGAAACAGGTTGTCGCCGGTGCATTCGGCCACGTAGCCCTGCTCGTTGAGCATGACCCCCTCCATCGCCCCTGCCTGGATCGCCTCGACCTTGGCCATGACGTTGTTGAGGTAGTTCAGCGACTTCACCTGCGGCATCAGCGCCGCCGGCGCCGGGCGCCGGGTCGCGCAGGTCGCCACCGCCATCCCCTCCCGATAGCACTCGTCGGGATAAAGGCTGATCGTCGAGGCGATGACGAACATGCTCGGCCGCTCGCAGTTGTACGGGTTCAGCCCGAGACAACCCGGTCCGCGGGTCACGACGAGGCGCACGTAGCCGTCGTCGAGTTCGTTGGCGCGGATCGTTTCCAGCACGTAGCCGATGACCTCCCCGGGCGTCCACGGCATCGGCAGCAGGATGGCCCGCGCCGAATCGAAGAGGCGCCTGACATGCTCCTCGAGCCGGAACACACGGCGGCCGTAGAAGCGCACTCCCTCGAACACCCCGTCCCCATAAAGCAGCCCGTGGTCGAAAACCGAGATGCGCGCCTCGGCCTCGTCGACCAGCTTTCCGTCCAACCAGACTTTCATCGTGCGCGCAGCCTAGAAGGGGCGCGGGCACTGGCAAGCATCCGCTTCACCGTCACGGCAAATCCCCCTCCTCCGGCGCCTTCGGACCGCGCGCGTCCTTGACGTCGGTCAGCATCTTCCAGTCCGGCCTGCCGTGGTCGAGCCGCTGCAGTTCGCTGGCGTAGACCGCGTCCTCGTTGCGCGGATCGAGTTCGGCGGCGAGTTCGACGAAATAGCGGGCCAGCATGGTGTTCTCCGCCCCGCCCTGCTGCTTGAGCACCTGGGCCCGCGTGAAAAGCAGCCGCGCGAGCACTTCCGCACTGTAGTCACTGTCGATCGGCTCGGGGACAATGCCGCGGGAGAGCTGGTAATTCGCGACCAGGGCCCGGCGGTTTCGAGGAGCCAGGTGCAGCGACAGCGCCAGGTAGCGCCGGGCGAGCTCCAGCGAGGCAGCCGATGCCTCCGCGGCCGCCACCTTGTTCACCGCGTGGATCGCCAGGTTGTTCGCGTATTCCTCGCGCTCGCGGTCGAGCATCCCGAGGTCGTCGGAAAAGGCACCGGCCCCGATGCGCGGTTCCATCCACACGAACGGCGTCTTCTCCGCCGCCATGCCGCAGCCGATCAAGATCGCGAGCCCAATCGCCGCTTGTCCGAAGCGAAACACGAGGGCTATCTGTCCCCCCGGAAACCGACCAATGCAAGCCGCAACTCCACCCGACGACGGCGACAAGAAGGCGTGGCGACGCCGGCTGCGCGAGCGCCTGCGCAGCGTGCCGGATGCCGGTTCGCAGGCCGCCTCCATCCTGCGTCACCTCGAGCTGCATCTCGCCGCACTGCCCGACTCCCGCCTCGCCGCCTTCGCCGCGATGCCGGGCGAGGTCGATCTCCGCCCGCTCGTCCGGGCGTCCCGGCACGCCTGGCATTTCCCGCGCATCGACGGCGACCACCTCGTCTTCCACCGCGTCTCCGATCCGGATGACCTCGAACCCGACGCCTACGGCATCGACGCCCCGCGCCAGGACCACCCTCGGATCGACGTGGAGGATTTTGATGTCTTTCTCGTCCCCGGCCTCGGATTCACCCGCGACGGATCCCGGCTCGGCCGGGGAAAGGGCTACTACGACCGCGTGCTTGCCCGCGCGCGACCCGGAGCACCCCTCATCGGCATCGCCTTTCGCGAGCAGCTCGCCGACCACCTCCCCACCGATGCCCACGACATCCCGGTGAACCACCTCCTCACCGCCGACGGCCTCGAACTGGTCGCGCCCGGCACTTGAGTGCGCTCAGGCCCAGCCGGGCACCTGCAGACGGAACTCGGGAATGCGAGTGAAGATCCAGCGCCCGTTCCCGGTCCGCCCGAAGAAGGCCCCCTCCACCACCGCGTCGGCCGCGGTCACGTGGTAGCTGTTGTAGGAAAAGTGCTCGCCGGGATCGAGCGTCGGCGTCTGGCCCACCACGCCGTCGCCCTCGACAACCGTCATTTCCTCGCCCTCCTGCACCACCCACTTCCGTCCCTCGATCTTCACCCGGTCGTCGGAATCATTGTGGATCGAGATGAAATAGACGAAGGGATGGGGCTTGTCCGACGGCGCATCCAGCGTCGGCATGTAGATCACGTCGTCCACGGTCACCCTGAGCCCCTTCAGTTCCTCCATCGCGGGAAGTCTCACGACACCGGCCGCCCTTTGCCAAACCGAAACCGCGGGCCCGACGGGAACGATCCGTTCTTTGCGTTCCGGCGTCTTTGCGGTTCATTCCCTTCTGGAACGAATGAATGCGCCACCCGTCGCCCTCACCATCGCCGGCTCCGACTGCTCGGCAGGCGCGGGCCTGCAGGCCGACCTCAAGACCTTCCACCACTTCGGTGTCCACGGACTTACCGCCGCCACCTGCGTCGTCGCCGAGACCCCGAACGAGGTCCGCTCGATCCACGCGATCCCCCCGGCCATTCTTCAGGATCAGATCGAGATCCTGCTCGCGAGCTATCCGGTCGCCGCAATCAAGACCGGCATGCTCTTCTCGAAGCCCCATGTCGTCGCCGTCACCGAGATCCTCGCCCGGCATCCGGACATCCCGCTGGTCGTCGATCCCGTGATGATCGCATCCACCGGCGATCCGCTGCTGGAAAGGGACGCGATCGACGCCTACCGGGATCGGCTGCTGCCGCTGGCCGACCTGATCACGCCGAACCTCGACGAGGCCGCCGAACTCGATGGGGCGTCGCTCGCCTCCGAAGCGGACATCGAGGCCGCGGCCGCCCGCCTTGCGGAGCGCTTCGCAACTTCCGTCCTGCTCAAGGGCGGCCACCTGCCGGGACCCGCATGCGGCGACTGTCTGTTCGACGGCAAGGACGGCCGATGGTTCCGCAGCCCGCGCATCGACACCCCGGCGAGCCACGGCACCGGCTGCACCCTCTCCGCCGCCATCACCTCCGGACTCGCGATGGGAAGCCCGATGCCTGAGGCGGTAGGAAAGGCGAAGGATTTCCTGAACCTTGCCCTTTTCCGTTCACTCGAATGGGGCGAGATCGCGATGCTCAACCAAGGCCTCGATCTTCACTGAGCCGCAAGCCCCAACCGCTCCGCCTCGGCCATCGGCATCGGCCTTGCCTCGCATACCTTGCGCCAACCGGGGAAGTTCCACTTGTTGGGAAAGCCGGCGCACTGCACGGGCTTGACCTCGTGGATGCGGCAGCCGCCATCCTTGAGCATGATGCAGGAATGGTCGGGGCGCTCGACCAGCGACAGGCCCTGGCGATCGGTGCGCAGGCGGGTGTAGCGCCCGATGAAGCGCTCCTCGCTCATGCCGAGGAAGCCGGCGATGCGCGGGATCTCCTCCTCTTCCAGCCGCACGTCGCCGGGCCAGCGGCAGCAGGCGGTGCACCTCTGGCAGACGTAGTAGGTGTCGGGATCGAGGAACACGTCCCGGTTCGACGGCGTGCCGTGGTTCATCAGCGGCTCGCCATCTGCTGCGCCTGTGCGGCCTTGTAGTAGCCGTTCACCTTCGCCTGAAAGGCCCGCCATTTCCGGCCGGGCCGGCCGTTGTCGAGGAGGAAGTGCGGGCAGTTCTTGTGCGGCTTGCTGAGTCCCCGGCGCGGCCAGTGGTAGTGCGGGACCACCCGGCTCAGGGGGATGCCGTGCTTGTGCATCAGGTAGGCGGTCAGGCGCGCGGTGCGGTCGATGGTCGCGTTGAGATCCGCGCCGCGGTTCTCGCACATCTCGACGCCGATCGAGTAGCGGTTGCCGGGGCCGTCGAAGTCGGCGTGCTCGCCCTGCTCGTTGGTCGGCAGGTGCTGGATCGCCGCGTGCTCGTCGACGGTGAAATGCCAGATCAGGTAACCGATCCGGTTACCGCCGGAGCGTTTCGGCGCCCGCAGGGCCCCCCGTTTCAGCGCCAGCGAGTGCCGCTCGGCATCGGCCGAATAGTTCTGGGTCGAGTGGATCGTGATGTAGCGCGGCGTCATCCGGCGGACGACTTTCCGGCCGTGGGTCCCGCGCGGCACCAGATCCTGCTTGAGGTTCACCGAGCGCAGCAATCCTGCCGTGCCCGTCACGCTCCCGCCTCCAGCCGCCGGCCGACTGGAACCCGTGGAGCCCGAGGCGGCCACCTCGGTCTGGCGATGGCTGCCCCACACCGGCACGCTTTCATCACTGTAGCCGGCGACCGGCCCGAGCTTGGTGCAATGCGAGCCGAGCAACACCACCGCCAGCAGCAGCGTCGGAAGGAGAAGGACTTTCAACAGGAACGAGAGTAACACCTGAGTAGCGGAGTGAAAGGCGGGAATCGTCTCACGCCGGGGAGCCGCCGCTTGCCATCCGCGGAGGCTCCGCCCACGGTTCCGCCGTGCCCGCCCAGGCGCATGCCAACGACCGCTGGCTGGCCGACGCCGCCGCGGTCCCCGAGTTCCGTCAACGCCTCGACCAATTGCTACGCGGCGAAGGAGGCGTCGTGTTCGATCACATCGACCCGGCCGCCGACGCCTGGCTGGTCGCCCTGCTCGGCCATGCGTGTCGCCGGCGACGCACCTGGCTGCTGGTCCCCTCCCCGAAGCACCGCGAACGGCTGGCCGCCGAGCTGGCCCTGTGGGGCCTGAAGGCCTCGGTGCTGCCCGACCCGTCGATCGAGATCGGCGACAACGAGGTCGGAGATCCCGAGGGAGAAGCCGCCCGGCTGGAGCTGCTGACCCGCGCCTCGCAGGACTCCGGTTTCCTCATTCTCGCCGCGCCCGACGTCTTCGAAACCCCGGCACCGGATCCGGAGGGACTGCGTCGGCGCCGGATCGCCCTCAGCCCGGGAGACGAGCGCGACCCGGCCGAGCTGACGGCCCTGCTGGCGGAGCAGGGCTACGAGAAGAACGTGCTCGTGCAGGACCGCGGACAATTCGCCGTGCGCGGTGGCATAGTCGACATCTTCCCCTTGCAGAGCGGCCGCCCGCTGCGCCTTGAGTTCTTCGACAACGAGATCGAGTCGATCCGCGAGTTCGAGATCGATTCCCAGGCCTCGGTCCGCAAGCTCGGAAAGGCCGAGCTGCTGCTCGGAGACACCGAGAACGACAGCCGGGTGGAGGCCTACCGGCTCCCGGACGACCAGGTGATCGTCCTCGGGCAGACGACCGGAGCCTGCGATGTCGCCATCCTCGAGGGGCCCGCCGACCCGGAGGTCGAGGAGGATTTCTCGACCGCCTGCTTCGGCAAGCCCTTCGGCTCGTTCGAGGCGGGCGACTTCGTCGTCGAGGACATGCTGCGCGAGCGTTTCTTCGGCCAACTCGCCGAGTGGCACCGCGACGGCTGGCGGATCGGCATCGTGTTCTCGAACCGCGGCGAGCAGGAACGCTTCGAGGAACTCATCCCCGGCGGCCTCGGCTTCACGCCGGAGTTCCTGCGCGGCGAGCTGATGGAGAGCTTCACCGTTCCGGCCGCCAGGCTCGCGCTGCTTTCCTCGAGTGAGATCTTCGGCCGCTACCGGACGCCCGGGACCTTCGGGGGTTCGCGCGGCACCACCCGGCGGGCCACCACCGCCCGGGCCTCGATCGACGACATCGCCGAGGGCGACCTGGTCGTCCACAGCGAGTATGGCGTCGGCCGCTTCCTCGGCATCCCCGAAGGCGAGGAGGAGATCACGATCGAGTATCGCGACGGCGCTCTGCTCGCCGTGCCCGTCGATCAGGCCCACCTCGTCAGCCGCTACGTCGGCATCGGCGGACGCGCACCGCAGCTCTCGAAGCTCGGCGGCACCGGCTGGCGCAACACCCGCAAGGGCGCCGAGAAGGCGATCCTCGACTACGCCGCCCGACTGCTCCGCATCCAGGCGGAACGGGAGGCAGCGCCGGGCTTCGCGCACCCGCCCGACTCGCGCTGGATGTGGGAGTTCGAGAACTCGTTCCATTTCACCGAGACCCCCGACCAGCGCCGCGCGATCGAGGAAACCAAGCGCGACATGGAGTCGCCGCAGCCGATGGACCGGCTGATCTGCGGCGATGTCGGCTTTGGAAAAACCGAGGTCGCCATCCGCGCGGCCTTCAAGGCCGTGACCGGCGGCAAGCAGGTCGCGCTGCTGTGCCCCACCACGGTCCTCGCCGAGCAGCACTGGCGGACCTTCCGCGAGCGGATGAGCGACTACCCGATCCGCATCGACCTGCTCAACCGCTTCCGCAGCCCGGCGGAAGCGAGGGAAACCGTCCGCGGCGTCGCCGACGGCACGGTGGACATCGTCATCGGCACCCACCGCCTGCTCTCCGCCGACATCCGCTTCAAGGACCTCGGCCTGGTGGTGGTCGATGAGGAACAGCGCTTCGGCGTGAAGCACAAGGAGCGCTTCAAGGACCTGTTCCGGCAGATCGACGTGCTCACGCTTTCCGCCACCCCCATCCCCCGCACTCTCTACATGGCGCTCATGGGCGCGCGCGACATGTCGACGATCGACACCCCGCCGCCGAACCGGGTCCCGGTTCACACCACGGTGACGCCGTACGACGAGCGCATGATCCGCGACGCGATCCGCCGCGAGCTTCACCGCGACGGCCAGGTCTTCTTCCTGCACAACCGGGTGAAGTCGATCGACATGATGCGCAAAAAGCTCGCCGAGCTCATCCCCGAGGCACGCATCCTCGTCGGCCACGGCCAGATGGAGAAGGACGAGCTGGAGGTCGTCATGCGCGGCTTCGTCCGCGGCGAGGCCGACATCCTGCTGGCGACCACGATCATCGAGACCGGCATCGACATCCCCAACGCCAACACGATCCTGATCGACCGCGCCGACCGTTTCGGGCTCGCCGATCTCTATCAGCTCCGCGGTCGCGTCGGACGCGCCGGCGAGCAGGCCTACGCCATCCTGCTGCTACCCCGCGAGCTGGTCACCCAGGGCGACGCCCGCAAGCGCATCCACGCCATCAAGCAGTACACGGCGCTCGGTTCCGGCTTCAAGATCGCCATGCGCGACCTCGAGATCCGCGGCGCCGGCAACCTGCTCGGCACGAAGCAGTCGGGCCAGATCGCCGCGGTCGGCTTCGGACTCTACTGCCAGCTCCTTCGCCAGTCGATCGACCGCCTCCAGGGCAAGGCCCCGAAGGGCGCGGTCGACACCGCCTTCCGCAGCGACTTCGTCGCCTTCTCCGACAACGAGTTCCAGCGCGGCTCGGCCGACCACGAGATGCTGCCGGCCTATCTTCCCCACCGTTGGCTCGCCGAGACCCGGCTGCGGGTCGGCGCCTACCGGGAAATGGCCGAGTGCCTCGACGAGGACGAGCTGAACCGGCTGTCCGCGCGCTGGGCGGATCGCTTCGGCCGGCTGCCCGATGAAACCCGGCACCTGCTCGACATCACGCGCCTGCGGCTGCTCGGGGCCGAGCGCGGCGTCGAGGCGATCGAGATCAAGGGCCAGCGCCTGATGCTCCAGCGCAACGGCGAATACATCGTGCTCGAAGGAGGCCGTTTCCCGCGCCTGAAAGCCACGCGGCCCGAGGCCAAGCTCAACGAGGCGATCAAGATGCTGCGGTCCCTTTGAAGAGACCCGCCCTCGCGGCCTACTCCACGTCCTTTAGCCGATCCTTCAGATCGGCGAGGCTCTTGCGCCAGTCCTCGAACTCGCCGGCCTCCTCCCAGGCCTCCCGCAGTTCGCTCGGCTCGTTGAAGACGCGGTCGACCGCCTTGCGGGCCCGGCGGAGCCTGCCGTCGTCCTCGTCGAGTTCCTGGTCGTCAATCCAGTCCTCGAGCGCCTCGGTGTCCTCGGCGGACTTGCCGGGCCTTCCGTAGAGCCACGCCGTGACCTCCGCCGCCGCGATGCCTTCCTCGCCCGTCGTCTCCTCGACCGGGTCGTCCCCGCATCCGAGCACGGCGTCGATCGCCTCGTCCACCATCGCGATCGTGCCGCCCGCAACCAGCTCGTCGAGCCAGTCGCTGGCCGAATCATTCGCGAAAGGTGTCGTGTCCCAAGCGTCCATGCCCGATGTTTGATCGACTCGAATTGCCCCTGTCAACCCCCTCATTCATCGATCGTGATCTTGGCCGGATCGAAGTCCACCGCGGGAAATTCGAGATCGAGGCTTTCGAGCACGTTCGCGAACAGCTTCGCCACGCACAGGTTGCGGTACCACTTGCGGTCCGCCGGGATGATGAACCAGGGCGCGAAGGAGGTGCTGGTCTTCTCCATGACGTCCTCGTAGGCCCGCTGGAAGTCGTCCCAGCGCTTCCGGTCCTGGAGGTCGTCGGGGTTGAACTTCCAGTGCTTCCTCGGGTTCTCGAGACGCTTCTCGAGGCGCTCCTTCTGCTCCTTCTTCGAGATGTGCAGGAACAGCTTCAGGATCGTCGTCCCCTCCTCCGCCAGCATCCGCTCGAACTCGACGACGTGCCGGTAGCGGCGCTTCCACACCTCGTCGGGCATCAGCTTCTTCACCCGCACCGCGATGATGTCCTCGTAGTGGCTGCGGTTGAAGATCATGATCTCCCCCTTGCGCGGCACGTGCCGGTGGATCCGCCACAGGAAATCGTGCGCCAGCTCGTTCTCACTGGGCTTCTTGAAGCTGCGAACGTGGATCCCCTGCGGATCGACCCGGGAGAAGACATGCTTCACGCAGCCGTCCTTGCCGCCGGTGTCCATCGCCTGGAGGACCACCAGCACCTTGTGCCGGCCCTGGGCGTAGAGGACCTTCTGGAGCGCCTGGATCTCGTCGCGCAGACCGTCGAACAGCTCCTGGGTGTTGGTCTTCCCGCCATCGGGGCAGAGGCTCACGTCACCGGCCGCCTCCTCCTTCAGCTTCACCTTCGACCCCTCCGGGACCATGTAGGTTTTGAAAGGATCTCCATCCAACTTCATCCTCCGCATGGTTCCGCCCGCGCCACCGGTTGAAAAGCCTCAAGTGCCCGAAATTCCGGTGTCACACATTCGGCGTTGCATGGCCCGCCCGCATCGGCACCCTAGCAGCCGATGACGAGTCCCGACGAGCAGCCGAATTTCCCGACCGCACCGGTCACGGCGGTGCATATCGGGGCGAGTTCGGTCTCGATGCTCGTCGCGCAGCGGACCGCCGACGGGCGCTTCACGCCGGTCGATTTCCTCGAGCAGCCCGCCCCGCTGGCGCGCGACATCTTCCGCTACGGCCGGATCGGCGGCGACACCACCGAGCGCATCGTCGAGATCCTCAACGGCTTCATCGAGACCGCCCGCGAGTACGGCGCGCGGATCGACCTCCACTCGCGCGCCGTGGCGACCAACATCCTCGTCGAGGCCGACAACCACGAGCGCTTCCTCAACCGCGTGCGCATCGCCTGCGGACTGGGCATCAACCCGATCGACGACGGAGAGATGACGCGCTTGATCTACCTCAAGACGCGCCGCCGCCTGCTCGACACCCCGCCGATGAAGCGCAAGAGCGCGATGGTGCTCCACGTCGGCCCCGGCAACACCCGGGCGCTGCTCTTCGAGGAGGGAGCGATCCGGCGCTACACCAGCTACCGCCTCGGCGCGCACCGGACCCGCGAGGCCATCGAGGGTTCCCACAACGGCGGCGAGGCGATGCTGCGGGTGATCCGTGAGAACGCCTCGGGCAACCTCGCGCAGCTCAAGTTCGACTACCACGACGTGAAGATCGGCGCGCTGGTGCTCATCGGCTACGAGATCCAGCAGATCAGCCGCTTCCTCACCGAGAAGTCCGGTTCGTGCAGCCCGCGCACGCTGCGGCGGCTCTCCGCCACCGCCGCGGACATGAGCGACCTCGAACTCGTCCAGCACTTCCAGACCGACTACCAGTCCGCCGAGGCGCTGGTGCCCGCCATCGAAACCAACCTCGCCATCGCCGAGGCCCTGGGCGTCGAGGAACTCCACATCCCCTCCAGCGACTACGAGCAGGGGTTGCTCCAGGACATCCTCGTCTCGAACCAGCTCACCGACTCGCTCGACCGCGAGGTCCTCCGCTCGGCCCGCATCCTCGCGTCACGCTTCCTCTCCGATCCGAACCACGGCGAACACGTCGCCCGGATCTCGCTGCATCTCTTCGACCAGCTCGAGGACCTCCACCACCTCGGTCCGCACGAAAGGATGCTGCTCGAGGTCGCCGCCATCCTCCACGAGGTCGGCACCTTCATCAGCCCGCGGGCCCACCACAAGCACTCGGAGTACATCATCCTCAACAGCGAGATCTTCGGGCTCGACCGACGCGACGTGACCGTGATCGGCCTCGTCGCCCGCTACCACCGCCACTCCGGCCCGCGCCTCGATCATCCGATTTACCGCGAACTCAGCCCCGGCGACCGCATCCTCGTCTCCAAGCTCGCCGCCATCCTCCGCGTGGCCGACGCGCTGGAACGCACCCACGACCAGCGGGTCCACGAGATCCACACCCGCCGCAACCGGCACCGCCTCCACCTCACCCTGCCGGGCGTTTCCGACGTCGCGGTCGAACGCCTCGCCATGGTGTCGAAGGGCGACCTGTTCGAGGAGGTCTTCGGCCTCGAGGTGGTCATCGCCGATCCGGCATAGCACAAGTTCCAAGTGAGAAGTTCCAGATTCCAATCCCAGCTTTTCAGCGTTTCAGTTTTTCAGCGTTTATGAGCATCCCCTACGTGAATCGCGAGCTGTCCTGGCTGGAATTCAACCAGCGCGTCCTCTCCGAGGGCGAACGCGCGGACCTTCCCCTGCTCGAACGACTCAAGTTCCTCGCCATCACCGCGTCGAACCTCGACGAGTTCTTCCAGGTCCGGGTCGGAGGGCTGATGCTGATGCGCCGCAGCGGACGCACCCGGCCCGATCCTTCGGGGCTGACGCCGCTCCAGCAGATCCAGGCGATCCGACGCCGCGTCCAGCGGATGATCGCCGACCAGTACAGGCTTCTCTCCGAGGAACTCCTTCCCGCCCTCGATAAGGAGGGCATCCGGCTCGTGCGGGTCGGCGACCTCGAATCCGCCCAGACGGATCAGGTGGCGGCCTACTTCCACGCATCCATCGCCCCCCTGCTCACCCCGCTGGCGATCGATCCGGACGGCGACCCGCCCCACGTGCCCGGCCTCCAGCTCACCCTCGCCTGCAAGCTGCGCGACGAGGAAGGCGAATCGACCCGCTACGCCCTGGTGCCCCTGCCCGACAGCCTCGGCCGACGCGTCCCCGCCGACGTTCCCGGAGCCGGCCACGCCTTCGTGCTCATCGAGGACCTGGTCGCCACCCATCTCGGCTCCCTGTTTCCCGGCGAGAAGGTGGTCGCCACCGCCTGCTTCCGCGTGACCCGCAACGGCGACATCGCCGTGCAGGAAGAAGACGCGATCGATCTCGCGGGGGAAATGGAAGACGTGCTGGCCGCGCGCAAGATCGCCGACACGGTGCGCCTCGAACTCCCCGTCCCGATCTCCCGCGACCTCGCGGGCATCATCCGCCAGGTCTGCCGCGCCGACTCGGGCGAGGTCTACCGCGTCCACGGACCGCTGGGACTCGCCTCCTTCATGGAGCTTTCCTTCGTCAGTGGCTTCGACCACCTGAGGGACCGCGACTGGGCGCCGCAACCGTCGCCGGACATCCCGCCGAACGAGCCGGTCTTCGACGCCATTGCGCAGCGCGACATCCTCCTCCACCACCCCTACGAAAGCTTCGAGCCGGTGCTGCGCCTGCTCGACGAGGCAGCCCGCGATCCCGATGTGCTGTCGATCAAGCAGGTGCTCTACCGCACCGCCCGCAACTCGCGCATCATCGACGCGCTGATCCGCGCCGCCGACAACGGCAAACAGGTCACCGTGCTGGTCGAGCTCAAGGCCCGCTTCGACGAGGCCCGCAACCTCGACCGCGCCGAGGAACTCCAACGGGCAGGCGCCCAGATCGTCTACGGCGTGAAGGGGCTCAAGACCCACGCCAAGATCTGCATGATCGTCCGCCGCGAGGCCGGCGTGCTCCGCCGCTACGTCCACCTCGGCACCGGGAACTACAACGAATCGACCGCCCGGCTCTACACCGACATCTCCTTCCTCACCTGCCGGCCCGAGTATGGAGCCGATGCCTCGCTGTTCTTCAACGCGGTGACCGGACGGTCGAAGCTGCTGCGCTTCCAGCGCATCATCCCGGCACCGACGGCGATGAAGCCGCGACTGCTGTCACTGATCGCCGACGAGGCCGAGCGCGCGCGCCAGGGAGAGCCCGCACGCATCCTCGCCAAGGTGAACTCGCTGCAGGATCCCGAAATCATCGCCGCGCTTTACGACGCCTCCCGGGCCGGTGTGGAGATCAAGCTCAACGTCCGCGGCATCTGCTGCCTCAAGACCGGCGGCTCGAAACGCGCGAAGAACATCGAGGTCGTCTCCATCATCGACCGCTACCTCGAGCACTCGCGGATCTTCTATTTCCACCAGGGAGGCGACTCGCAGATGCTGATCTCCTCCGCCGACTGGATGGGCCGCAACCTCGACCGCCGCGTCGAGCTGATGATCCCCATCGAGGACGCCCGGCTGCGGGGACGGCTGCTGAAGATCCTCGAGACCTTCTTCCGCGACAACACCCAGGCGTGGCGCATCCGCTCCGACGGCACCTCGGAACGACTGAGCCCGGAGAAGGGGGAAAAGCCCTTCCGCGCCCAGGAATACTTCCACCGCCGCGCGCGCCGCACCGCCAAGGCCCGCGAGCACGAGCGGGCGATGCGCTTCGAACCCCACCTCCCACCCGACGACCAATGACCATCGAACCCGTAGGAACCATCCGCAGCCAGTGGGGCGAAGGCCCGATCTGGTGGAAGGACTCGCTCTACTACGTCGATATCGAAGGCCGGAAGGTCATCCGCTACCAGCCCGCCACCGGCGAGGAGATCCAGTGGGACGTCGGCGAACGGGTCGGCACCGTGGTCCCCCGCGAGTCGGGCGGCCTGGTCATCGCCGGCGA
Source organism: uncultured Verrucomicrobiae bacterium (assembly GCA_937957985.1). Taxonomy (GTDB): domain Bacteria; phylum Verrucomicrobiota; class Verrucomicrobiia; order Verrucomicrobiales; family Akkermansiaceae; genus Haloferula. The sequence continues at coordinate 2,438 of CALGOH010000075.1, read as the reverse complement.
CCGCGGATTTCATCTCCTCGATGAAACCGACGGCCGCCTGAAGGCCATCGGCGATCCCGAGTCCGACAAGCCGGACAACCGCTTCAACGACGGCAAGTGCTCGCCGGACGGGCGATTCTTCGCCGGCACCATCAGCCTGGTGAAGAAGACCGGCGACGCCCGGCTCTACCGGCTCGACCACGACCTCTCGATCCACGAGGTCTTCGGCCCGGTCACCAACTCCAACGGCATCGTCTGGAGCAGCGACGGCGGGACCTGCTGGTACATCGACACGCCCCGCCGCGAGGTGCTCGCCTTCGACTACGCCGACGGCCACCTCACCAACCTGCGCAGCGCGTTCTCGACCGAGGCCGTCGATGCCTCGCCGGACGGCATGACCATCGACGCCGACGGAAAGCTCTGGATCGCCTTCTGCCACGGAGCCTGCGTCGTCTGCTACGATCCGGCCACCGGTGAGGAGCTCCGCCGCGTCGAGCTGCCCTGCCTGGAAACCACCGCCTGCGCCTTCGGCGGGCCCGAGCTCGCCGATCTCTACGTCACCACCGGCGTCCACAAGACCGAGGTCGAGGAACACGCCGGTCGCCTCTTCGTCGTTCGCGACCTCGGTGTCCGGGGAGTGCCCGCCAACGCCTTCGGCGGATAGGAGTGGCTCGCTCCCGAGAGCCATGCGCCGGGAAGACGGCTTTCCAGCCGTCTTGCGGAGGCTGGGAAGCCACCGCCCCAGCTCATGGCGCTTTCAAAGCGCCACTCCCCAGAAATCCATCACATGCGGCGTCTCTTCAAGGTCGCCGACTTCCCGCCAGTCGAACACCGCCTCGACACCGGGCATCGGTTCGAAACCCAGCTTTCTCCAGAACGGATCGAGGGGGCGGTAACCGGCGGGACGGCGCGGATCGTCCCCATCCCTCCGCACCGCGCAGAAACAGCAGAAGCCGATCCCGCCGTGCGAACGCGCCGCCGCGAGACGCTCCTCCATGAACCTTCGCCCGATTCCCCGGCCGCGATATTCGGGCAGCAGGATCGACTCGCCGAAATAGAATCCCTTCGCCACCTCGCATCCCGCTTCCTCGAGCGGCTTCCGGAATTCCTCGACCTCGTCGACCAGCGGCAGGCAGGTCGAGATGCCGACCAGCTCTCCTCCCTCCTCCGCCGTCACGATCCGGGCCCGTGGATTCCCGAGATAGGTCGCCAGGTAGTTGCGCTCGTACTCGAGCGTCCCGTCATAGAGATACGGCCACTCGCGGAAGACCGTGATCCGCAGCGAGGCCAACTCGTCCAGGCGGCCCGCCAACTCGCTCGCGACCCGGGTCTCGATTCTCATGCCCCCACCGCGTGCAACCCGATCCCTTTTTCCCGGCAGAGCCGCTCCACTTCCTCGCGCTCGATGAGGAGGGTCTTTCCCGCCTCGACCGCGATCGCCCCCACCCCGGCCTCGGCACAGACCTCGATCGTCTGCGGCCCCACCACCGGCACGTCGAAACGCAGGTCCTGATCCGGCTTCGAGACTTTCACCAGCATCACGTTCCTGCCACGGCCCAGCTCGCCCCCGCGGCGAATGCAGGCGTTGGTCCCCTCGAAGGCCTCGACCGCCAGCACCGTGCCGTGGCGCACGACCACCGTCTGGCCGATGTCGAGACGGCTGGTTTCCTTCGCAATCCGGTAGCCGAAGGCCGCGTCGTCGAGCTGCCGGTCCTTGAAGCGTGGCCCGAAGACATGCCCGGGCGCCGGCAGCAGATCCTCGAGGAAGGTGGTCGCCGGCAGCAACTCGATGCCGTCCTTGGAAAGCTCCTCCGCGATGCCGCCGAAAAGCGACTCGGCGTTGCGTTCCTTCACCCGCGCCAGCAACTTCAGCGTCCGCAGGTCCGGCCGCAGGTTGAAGAGGTTCTTCGGCGCGATCTGGCCGACCATCACCGCCTCGTGCGCGCCCTGCCGGCGGAAGTAGCGGATCGGCTTGCCGAGCTGGCCGACCCGCATCCACTCCACCGCATCGACCATTTCCGCCACCTCCGGACGGGTCTCGCCCTCGAAGGCCGCCATCACCAGCCTCGCCTCCGGCGCCTTGCGCCTCGCGGCCTCGATGAACACCCGCGGATAGGCGCCGTTGCCCGCGATGATGCCGATGGTTCGCGTCGCCTCCATGCTTGATCGTGAGAGAAAATAGCGGCTGTGGGACTCGAACCCACACTCCGAAGAACTCGATTTTGAGTCGAGCGCGTCTACCAATTCCACCACAGGGGCACAGCACTTGAAGCTACAGCTGACGTTATAGCGCCGAAGGCAGATTTCGCAATTGTTTATTTTAAGTCGCTTACGATTCCTGATCTGGGTCGGTCTTTGAGGACTTCCGTGGTTTTGACTTACGCACGTTGATCGCCGCCGCATCGATACTGGTCTTGATATGGGAAGCGTAGTATTTCTCGATCATTTCGACGCTGGTG
>CALGOH010000074.1 GCA_937957985.1 uncultured Verrucomicrobiae bacterium | reverse complement strand
CCGACAGGATGGGTAGAGATCCGGGAAACGCCGCCACGCGGAGGGGATGATGCTTCGTCGAAGCACTGCTTTCGGCGGCCTCATGGAACCCCCCAAAGCCGGTAGAAGGCCGGCCCCGGCAGGGTCGCCGAAGCGTCGGTGAAAGTGTCGGTGGTGGCAGTAGGCATCTTTGCCGAACCGGCGACCGGCAACCAGGGGGCCCGCAGGTCCGGCGACCGGCGCAGTTCGTAGGTCGTCCCCGTGTCAAGCCCGCTGAAAGTGACCTGGAATCCCGTTCCAAGGACAAAGCTCGTGCCGACCACGGTGATCTCGGGAGCAGACGCGGACAACTCGCGGATCTGGTAGGCGGTGATGTGGGTGTTGCGGAATTCCGATGAAGGCGAAATCGTGTTCAGGAACAGCGTCTGGGTCGTGCCATCGGCGGTGAAGGTGCCGATCACGAACTGGTCGTCGAGCTGCACTACCGGGTCGCCGCTGCTGCTGGCGAAGCCCATGACGCGGGTGTCGTAGTCCGATGCCGAGCGATCATCCACGAACCACACCTGGATTTCGTATTGCAAGCCAATGGTCAGCAGTCCGCTGCCGAGCGTCCCGGTGTCGCCGTCGCCATCGCCGATCACGATGGTCGTCGAATCACCGCCTCCAAAATCCAGGGAACTCAGGATGGCGTCGTAAGCGGCATCTCCACTGTTGGTGGTGGACGACATGTCAGCCTGATTGAGGGCGTTGCTCGGCAAGAGATCGGTGGTTGCGATGAAGGTGACCCCGTTGACCGTCTGGTCTGATGGATCGTCGTCGGAAAGGGTGCCGCTGTAGGCCTCCACCAGGGTGCCGTTGGTCGAAACGTCCGCGGAATTACCCGGTCCCGTGCCCACCGCGGTGGGCGTGCCCCAGGTGATGGGTGCGGAGCGGGCGGTTCCGAGGGTGGCAACAAGCATTGCTGCGTGGAATAGGATGATGGATCGTCTCATGACCCGGTGGGAAGCCCCTTGAATGAAGCCCGTTTGCCCAGAAACCACCGAAAGGCCGTTCCCTCCGCTCATGAACCGAAACGGCGTCGGCGCAGCGAGGTCAGGCCGAAAAGTCCGGCGATCAAAGCCGGCACGGATGGCTCCGGAATCTGGCGGATCTGGTAGGCGGTGATGTGGGTGTTGCCGAATCCCGACGAAGGCGAAATCGTGTCGAGGAACAGGGTCTGGGTCGTGGCATCCGCAGTGAAGGTGCCGATTACGAACTGGTCGTTGAGCTGCACCACCGTGTCGCTGCTGCTGCTGGCATACCCCATGACACGGGAGTCATAGTTCGACCCCGCGCGATCATCCACGAACCAGACCTGGATCTCATACTGCAAGCCGACGGTCAGCAGTCCGGTGCTGAGCGTCCCGGTGTTGCCGTCGCCATCACCGATCACGATGGTCGTCGAGTCACCGCCCCCGAAATCCAGGGTGCTCAGGATGGCGTCGTAGGCGGCATCCCCACCGTTGGTGGCGGAAGACATGTCTCCCTGATTAATGGAGTTGCCGTTCAGAAGGGTGGTGGACGCGATAAAGGTGACCCCGTTGACCGTCTGGGACAGTTGGCTGTTGTCGGTCTGGGTACCGCTGTAGGCTTCCACCAGAGTGCCATTGGTCGAAACATCCGAGGAGTTGCCCGGTCCCGTGCTGACCGCAGTGGCCGTGCCCCAGGTAATGGTCGCCCCGTTGGCCATCGTACCGACCCACAAGGCCGCGGCGGAAGCGAGTAGCGAGAACTTTCTCAGAGACAAGGTGGTGAGGCGTGACATGGTGCTGAAGGGATGGGAGTCGGTGCGCTGTCGCATGAGGGCCGTTTCCTGCCTGTCACAACAACCCGTTTCAAATCGAATCTTTCATGGCATCTGACACCAACTTTGTGTCAGTTTTGGGTCCATCGGACCCGCCGCGAGCGTCCCGGGTTTCACCCCGGGTGGAGCTTCCCTGCCGATGGTCTTGATTCGAGTGTCCTCCCGCGTTGTGGAATGGCCCGTCGTCATCACGACGGTGGCGGTCCAGCGGTTCATTGCGGCATGAGCGACAGCAACAGGGCTGCGGCCAACTGCCGCGTGGAAGCTTAGAAGATCCCCTTCTGCATCCTTGGTGCCCTCATCCTCGCCGAGCGGGTCTCCACCATGCTGGCCGGGCTCATCACCTGCTCATGCTGCTCCGTCGGCGGGGAGAGAAGATTGTCGCCATCATCAAAAGAGGCCTCAGTTGAAGCTGCCCTTCAGGGTTCGATCGCTCATTGCTTTTGGGGTTGCATCAACCGCTCGAAGTCTCCCTTCCATTTGCCGGACTCGGGCACCACCCCCTCGGTGGCGAGCAGGAAGCATTCGCGCATCAGCGGGCCGTGGATATCCGCGCTGCCACCATGCCCGACGTTCGGATGCACCTCGGTCCCGACGACGAATCCCCGTTTCCTGAGGTCCTCCGCAAAAACCTGCATCCATTCCAGGCGTCCGTAAGGGGCTGTGCCGTTGAAGGCCTTGGTCGTATCCAGCTCGCCGCAAGACAGGGCGAAGGGAATGCCCTTGGCCTTGTCGTTGATCTCGCCCCAGCCCTCGACACCAGACCAAGAGCCAGCGGAGTGGGCTGAAACGCCGACCACCAGTTCCGGGTGCTTGAAGGCGAAGCGATGGGCGAACTGCGCACCGGCGGAAAAGCCGTAGAGGAACATCTTGTCGTGGACGTTGTGCTCCCTCTTGATCGCCTCGAAGCGCTCGATGAGTTCCTGCGCAGCCCCGCCGCCGCCGAGATGGGAGTCGGGCTGGGTAAACACCGGCGCGAGGGCGATCACTTTGTCCTCGCCCAGCCATTTCAGCAACCGGCGGCCGAACCAGTCCTTCTTCGGGCCACCGACGCCGCAGATATCGACGACGACCCAGCGTTTGGTATCGGCCTTCTCCGGGGGGAGTTTCGGCACGATCAGTTGGCCGCCTTTGAAGTCCTTGCCGTTGAAAAAGGTGGTCTCGATCTCGAGGGCGGCATGGAGCGTTCCGGAGAGGCATGCCGCGATGGCGGCGACGGATGAAAGGGAGCGCGCGAGGTTCATGATGGGTTGTTGGATCGATTGCGTGGGGCGAGGAGAGAATGGAGGCCGAACAGCGGAGCGGGCTCACGCCCTAGCGTTGCTCTTCGAGCGCGATCATCGCCTTGGCGAAGGCCTCGCCGATGCGGCCGAGGATCTTGCCGGAGCCCAGGTAATGGTAGCCCGTATTGCTCTTGTTCATGTCGATGTAGGCCTTCTCCTCGTCGGTGTATAGGATCGCCTGCATCCGGTCATTGATCTCTTTCTGCATCTTCGCCCGCTCGACCTGGTCCTCGATCTTCTTGCTCTCGTTGAGCTGCTCCTGCAGCGGCTGCAGCTTGGCTCTCAACTCTCCATACTTCTTCTCGGGGTCCCACGCCGGCCGCTGCCAGCGCCAGCTGCGGTCCACCAGTTCGTTGAGCTTTTCGTCGAAGTACTCGGCGGTGCGCACGGCCACCACCTTGCCCTTGAATTCCGGCATGGTGGCCGGGGCCGCCATCGCCTCGCGGAACGGGTTCTTCTCGTCCGCCTTGCCGCCGGTGCCGATCACGCCGATGACAAAGGGCATGTCGGGTGTCTTGAACTCCTGGCGCACGTCGCGGATGAAGCAGGCGAGCAGCTCGCTGTAGGCGGCGAAGGCGGGTTGGTCCTCGGTGGCCTGATAGAACGGGTCCTTGGCACCCATCATGTCGTTCCAACCCTGGAACCAGACGAAGCCGGAGACCTCGTAGCCCTGCCTCGGGTCGTAGGTCGGGCAGTAGGTCGCCGGATCCTCGAGCACGGTCTTCACGAATTCGCACATCGCCCGGTAATTGGCACCGGTCTCCGCGTCTCCGCCGACCACCTTGACCCCGGAGGGCGAGAGGAAATCCTTGCGCAGGCTCTTGCCGCCCCAGGCGGTCTTGATGATGAGAAAGGGCTCCCGCAGGTGCTCGCGCATGGTCAGGCCGAAGCCCAATTCCGGGCCGAATTTGATGGCATACTTGCTCCTCTCACCGGCCCTGCCCTCGAGATTGCCGCCGAAACCCATCGTCAACGGGCCGGACTTGGTCACCGGTTGATCGAGACTGCCGTTGAGAGCGGCGACCCGCACGTCCTCATGCACCCGGAAATGGCCCTCCGCGTCCACGATCTGGTCGTGCAAGCCCTTGGTGACGGGGTCGGCCGCCATCCCCGGCAGCACCCATTCGGTCGCATGGCCCTGCATGTTGGATTGACCCGCAAGGATGTAAACCTTGAGCGGTGCGGCGGTGGCGGGAACGAGCGCGGCGGAGGCGCATGCCGCGATGGTGATGGATTTGCGGAGCTTCATGGGGAGGATGCGGGCTGCAGACATTCCTCGATCAAGGTGGCGATTTGGCGGGCCATCGTCTCGCTGCCCTTGGCGTTGAAGTGGATGTCATCCGGCCGCCTCAGGTAGTCCCGCAGGTTCGGCAGCAGCAGCGCGTGGAGGTCGTTGACCTCAACGTCGTGCCTTTTCATGACGGCAAGCGCCGCCTCCCGCCACTGCCGCTCGTCCTCCGCGGTGAAGCGGAGCTCCCGGTTGAACCGTTGCTTCACGTAATCGTAGGTCTCGGGACACCACGGCGTGGTGGTGGCCCAAATGAGCTTGGCTCCGGTCTTCTCGAGTCGCTGCACCAACTGCTCGAGCCGGGCCGCGTAGCGGTCGATGCCCCGGTCCGCGGCGGGCATCCTGAACTGCCAGGTCATGTCGTGGAGCCCCCAGTTGAAGTGGATGATGTCCCAAGGGCCATCGGCCAAGAGCTTGTCCAGGGCCTCCTGCCCGGCGGTCGAGGGCCCGCCGTTTTCGCCACGGATCACAACCGCCTTGCCCTTGAGGATCTTCTGCACCGGCCCGACGTAGTCGCCCGAGATCGAATCCCCGATCAGCAGGACCCTGGGGAGACCGCCGGAACTCCCCCTATCTTCGCGGGCCGTCCCCTCCGGTGAATCCCTGATGTTCAGCATGTCATCGACTTCCTGCTGGCTGAGTGGGACTACCTCTTCCGCCGACGCCTTGTCATGATCCGCCTTCGGCGACGCGGATTCGGGTGTCTCGCCCGTGGCGATGCCCCCGACAAGAGCCACCAGCGCAACGACGATAGTGCAGCCTCGGCGGAGGGCTTGCGGATCTCTGTTTTCCCAATGCATGGTCAACGGCCCTCTCCTCATGGGTGGCCGATCTGCTGGCAACCCGAATCGCTCAGGCAGGCTATCACCCGATTCTGTGCAGTTCTCATCCGGAACCGTCCGAATCCTGAGTCGGGCGTGTGGCAAAAGCTGGACTGTTCGTGGTTTAGAGAGCCCGGGTCGTCGCGCGATCCCTTTCCGATCGGTGGAGCGACCTCGGAAGCGCTCGATGAGTCCAACAACTGCACTCTTTGCGGTGTCAGACGCATACCGGAGTTTATTTTGACGGCTGAAACTCATCCCGGTATCCGCCCGGGAAACGCCATGCGTTTGAGAAGTCATCCTCGCGGGTGCTTTCAACCACCATCCTCCATCTTGCTTTCATCATGAATCCCTGTCGCTTCCATCATCAGTCCGGCAGCTGGTTCGTGGCCGCCCTGCTGATTTCCACGCCGATCGCCTCCGCCGCCACTGTCACTTGGGACGGCGACACGAGCGCGAACTGGTCCGACGCGGGGAATTGGAATGCCGCTCCCGTCAATAACGACAATCTCACCTTCAGCGGCACGGGCAACCAGACCAACGCCAACGACGCGGGCATCACCAGCATCGGCACGCTCACACTCAGCAACGCTGGCTGGGACATCGACCTTGGAGCATCACCAGTCGTGGTCAACGGCATCGTCGCCACCGACTCCTCGTCAATCAGCGGAACCGCCAACATGACCAACGCCTCCAGCCGCACGATCACGCTCAACGGCACCGGGTCCACCCTTGCCCTCGAGGGCCTGATTCTCGGCAGGGTCAACAACGTCACAACCTTGAACGTGAACGGGGCGGGCAACCTTCTCTCGCTCGGCAGTCTGCAACTGAACAACGGGGGAGGTGGAAACAACTCCCGCACCATCAATGCCGTCGCCAATGTCACCGTCAGCGGAAACGTGACCCAGTCCGGCAACATGCCAAGCGTGACCAAGACCGGCAGCGGCACCCTGACATTCAACGGAACGAGTACCTACACCGGTGCCACCAATGTCGATGACGGCACGCTCCTAATCAACGGCGACAGCTCGGCTGCGACGGGTTCGGTCACGGTCGGCAGCAACGGCACCCTCGGGGGCATCGGCATGATCGGTGGAGCGACTACCGTCAACGGTTCCCTGGCCCCCGGGTCGACGGGCGCGGGAAAGCTGAACTTTGAGGACGCCCTGACCCTGGCGGGCACCGTCGTCATGCAGGTCAATGGTCTGGGAGCAGGCAATTTCGACTTGGTGGCCCTCAACGGACTCGGAGCCGCGGGGCTCCTGACCTACGGGGGAGCGATGACGCTCGATATCGGCTCGGTCTTCTCGCAGGGAGACTCCTGGGACCTCTTCGACTTCGACGGTGAAACCGGAACCTTCTCGTCCATCACGCTCACCGGCACCGTTTCCGGAAGCCTCAGCGACGGGAATGCGGACGGCGTGTGGGAGTATGCCTCCGGGAGCGACCTGTGGACTTTCGACGAGTCCAGCGGCGTTCTCGCGATCACCGCGATCCCCGAACCTCGCGCGGCCTTGCTCGGCGCGTTCGGCACGCTGCTGCTGCTCCGCCGCCGTCGCTGAGCATCGTTTTAGATCACCACCACCTCCTGAACGAATCAACCCACCGAGGAAACCATCATGAAGACACCTCAATTCATTCGTCGATCCGGAAGCTTGGTCGTGGCCGCCCTGCTGACTTCCACGACGATCGCCTCCGCCGTCACCTGGGACGGCGACACCAGCGCGAACTGGTCCGACGCGGGAAACTGGGACGTCCCGCCTGTCAATGGTGACAACCTCACCTTCAGCGGCACGGGCAACCAGACCAACGCCAACGACGCGGGCATCACCAGCATCGGCACGCTCACACTCAGCAACGCTGGCTGGGACATCGACCTTGGAGCATCACCAGTCGTGGTCAACGGCATCGTCGCCACCGACTCCTCGTCAATCAGCGGAACCGCCAACATGACCAACGCCTCCAGCCGCACGATCACGCTCAACGGCACCGGGTCCACCCTTGCCCTCGAGGGCCTGATTCTCGGCAGGGTCAACAACGTCACAACCTTGAACGTGAACGGGGCGGGCAACCTTCTCTCGCTCGGCAGTCTGCAACTGAACAACGGGGGAGGTGGAAACAACTCCCGCACCATCAATGCCGTCGCCAATGTCACCGTCAGCGGAAACGTGACCCAGTCCGGCAACATGCCAAGCGTGACCAAGACCGGCAGCGGCACCCTGACATTCAACGGAACGAGTACCTACACCGGTGCCACCAATGTCGATGACGGCACGCTCCTAATCAACGGCGACAGCTCATTGGCGACAGGAGCCGTCACGGTCAACAACACCGCGTCCCTTGGCGGCAGCGGCACGACTGGTGGCGATGTCACGATCGCCGCGGAAGCCAATCTGGCCCCCGGGGGCACGGTCGACAACACGCTGGAAGTCCTCGGTGGCCTCGACATCTCCGCGATGGCCGGAGACATCGGAACACTCCAGTTCGAGCTCGGGTCCATCGCCGCCAGCGACAAGATCACGGTGGGCGGAGCGCTGACGATCGGGTCAGGGACCTTGAACTTCGCCGATTTCGCCTTCACCGATGTCGGCGGGTTGCAGAACGGCACCTACACGCTCATTCAAGGCTCATCCTCTCCCGTCGGCTCGCTTGATGCCACCCCGGGCAGCCTCACCGGCACCATCGGTGGCGGACCCGCCACCGGGACGCTGCAGATCGACGGCAACGACATCAAACTTGTCGTCAGCGGCGTGGGCGGTGGTGGCAACGACTTCAGCGACTGGATCGGCGGCTTCTCGGGGCTCAACGGCCTGACCGGCGTCAATGACGATGCCGACGGCGACGGCATCGACAACGGCGTCGAGAATTTCTTCGGAACCCTGCCGAATGCTTTCTCGCAGGGCCTGGTCCCCGTCTCGGCCGACACCGGTGCGAACACCTTCACCTTCAGTCATCCGCTCAACGACACGCTGGCGGATGACCTCACCGCCACCTATCGCTGGTCCACCGACCTCACGACGTTCCACGACGACGGGGCCTCGAACGGCGGAGGGACGACGACGGTTTCGTTCGCCCCGGGCACCCCTTCCGGAGGCATGGTCACGGTCGTCGCCACCATCACTGGCACGGAGATTCCCAGCCAACTCTTCGTACGGGTTGAGGTTTCCCAGAACTGAACCGCTCCCCCGGTGCAGTCACCGTGGCCGGCCCTTCCAGGCCCGGAGCCGCCGCCCGTCCATGTCTAGGAGCCTGACCTTGAGTACCAAGATTTCCATGCGCTCCCCGTCGCCGGGGGTCTCTCGCTCGGGCCGCGCCGGTCGCGCCCGGGAGGGGTTCGCGCTGGTGATCACCTTGTCGCTGATGGTCCTGCTGGCGCTGATCGCCGTGGGACTACTGAGTCTCTCGACGGTCTCGCTGCTCGGCAGTTCGCGACTTCAAGCGCAGTCGGAGGCGAGGACCAGTGCCGGCTTGGCTCTCACCCTAGCCATCGGACAACTGCAAAAGCTCGCCGGTCAGGACACCCGCGTCACGGCAGGATCCGACCTGAGTGACGAATCCAATGTCCGGGCGACGGGCGTCTGGAGAAGCTGGGAGGGCACGGACCGTGACAACGCGGGGAAACCGGTGCCACCCAACTACTCGCTGAAATCCAGGCCGGGAGATCCCTCCACTCCGCTTGGAACCTCCTCAGAAGGCAGGTTTCTGGGGTGGCTCGCCTCTCCCCTGACCCATGTCTCCCCGGATATCGAATCGCTGGCGGGCCTGTCATCGGCCGCGACGTCCACCACGGTGCCCTTGGTGGCTTCGAGCAGCGTTGACGATCCAAACGAACAGATCCATGCCACTCCCACCGAGGTCGGCGGAGGAGACGGCAAAGGAAAGGTCGCCTGGTGGGTCAGTGGGGACAATGCCAAGGCGATGCTCAACGTGGACCGCACGGATGTTCCCAGAACCACGGTCGAGTGGCACACCCGCATCAAGTCGGACGGCAAGGCGGATGCCCATGGCTTCGGCATGGAAAAGTTGGACGAGCTGCCGATCACCACCACGATCCCGAGCACCGCGACACTCCAACTGGTCGATCCGACGAAGAACCTGCGCCGGTTCCACGATCTGACGGCGTTCAGCAGCGGCCTGCTCACCAACACGGCCACCGGCGGGTGGCGAAGGGACCTTTCGCTGCTCTCCGAGAACTACGCCGACCTGCCGAAGCTCGACCTGCCCTCGCTGACCCGCAAGCCCGGCGAGATCCAGACCTTTTCCAAGGCCAAGGACGATGCGGTGGCCCCATGGGCACACCCGCCGAATGCACTGCTTTATCCGTGGGCGAATTATGGCCGACTGCAGGCGAATGCCTCGGGATGGCGGCAGGTTCCCCCAATCTGCTCATGGAGCGCACTCACCGACTTCATGCTGCAATACAGGTATCTGTCTTCTTCGACTTCCAGCAGAACGGTCATGCCGTTCAGGGCGGAGAGCTTCGACATGTATCAGACCCGCTTCCAATATCAGGACCAGGTCCGGCGCTCTCCGGTCATCGCCCGCATCCAGTGGATCTTCTCGCTTTGCTCCAGGCAGCGCGCCGACCCCTCGGATCCCGCCAACACCCATCAGGCGGCGCTCCTGGTCACTCCCGTGGTGACCTTGTGGAACCCTTACAACATCGAGCTGAGCATGCCCCTCGGCTACAGGATCACGTTCGACCACATCGCGCCACTCTCGTTCCGCTTCCGGGTGGGCGACACCCTCTATCCGGACACCACCTTGTTCCAGATCTTCAAGACCACCCTCAATGCGGCGGGGTACTTGAGGGCGTTCGACATGTATATCAACACGCCGGTCACGCTTGCACCGGGTGCGTCGCGCGTCTTCGGCCTCAACGACAACGTCCCCGTCGAGGACGCGAAGGCCGCCATCTGGGGACAGAAATCCATCATTCTCTCGCCCGGTTACCGGCCCAACGGAGGCTACATGTTCTACGGCCTGAACCAGGGTGCGGATGTCTATGGCAAGGCCACGGACACCTTTGCGGTCGAGGAATTCGCCTTCAACGCTGAAACCAATCAGGGTGCCTCCTCGGGATTGGGCATGTACATGGAACTGTGGGCGAACGTGTCCTCGGGAGGGAACAACCCGACGAACTATCACGGCCATCGGATGGTGTATGACAAGGCCGTCCTTGGCGGCGACGAAGTCGTGAGCGCCCTCTACCCCACCGTCAGCAACACCATCTCATCCACCTTGAAGGAGGTCGAGGGCATCCGCAACAAACCCTTTGTCGGCGCGATCTTCGGCTTCAAGCCGGCAACACCGCGCCCGCGCGAAGCCAAGTTCGATCATCTCGCCACCAAGGGCATGCTCGGCTCGCACCCGCTCTGCTTCTACTCCGAGCTTGGTGAGAAGAGTGCCTCCCAGGCCGGCACCGGCGTCTATCATCCCGCCAACGCACCCTATGAGTTCTCATTCCAGGACGTGAACGGCTGGAACGACACCCAGGCGATCCCGCAGTTCGAACCCGGCAGCAACAGCGGCTACATCGTCTCGGGGCTGACCGCCGGGGATGGTCTCACCCGCTGCGTGGTGGCCGAGCTGCCGACCCGCCCGCTGCAAAGCCTTGCGGAACTCCAGCACTTCGACGCCCGCAACAACAACCCCATTCCCCCGTTCCAGTTCAACCTGATCGGCAACGGCTCGGCGAACCCGATCTTCGCGCCGGACCAGGTCACGGTCAACAAGACCTTCAACAACCAGTATTTCTGCAACGACGACACGTTCATCCTCAACCACCTGCTCTTCGACGACTGGTTCGTTTCCTCGATCGCGCCGGACCTCGACGACTTCAGCCGGAACGAAAAGCGCTCGATCACCAAGGTCTATCAGGACCACTTCGAAGCCAGATTGCCCCTGCCCAACCGCTTCTACCGCGCCGCCCCGGGCGCCGACCCGAGCTTCGAAGTCGATTCCTCCACGCCGGACCCCAAAACGGGGATGTATGCCTACGAGACCGTTGCCTCGCAGCTCGAAGTCGAGGGCATGATCAACGTGAACTCCGTCTCCGTGGACGCATGGAAGTCATGGCTCCGCCAAGGCAGGGATTCCAAGGTGCCTTATCTCGACGCGGGTGGTTCCACCCGACTGGACGGCGAGATCTCGTTCCCGTTTCCGAGGACCACGGTCGCCGGAGACAAGACCGCGGGGTCGGGATCCAATGAATCCAATCCACTGTTCCCGGATGCGGACGAGTTCGCCGGATACCGGACGCTGGATGATGAAGAAATCGATGCGCTGGCGGAGGAGATCGTCAACGAGATCCGGGCCCGCGGCCCGTTCCTCTCGCTCTCGGAGTTCGTCAACCGCAGGCTGACCACCGACAAGAAGCTCGCGGCCGCAGGGACGATCCAGCAGGCGCTCGACACGCTGGCGAAGTCATCAGGCTCCAGGAACCCCTACCGGAGACTCCAGGCGAATGCCGTGGAGGTCACCGCCCCGCAACCCGGCCCCACGGACCACAAGTTTCCCGAGGCGGCGCTTGGTTCCTCGGCATTCGGCGTGCCGGGATGGATCCGCCAGGCGGACATCCTCACCCGTCTCGCACCCATGATCTCCGTCCGCGACGATACCTTCACCATCCGCGCCTACGGCGACGCACGCGACCGAAGGAACCCATCCACGGTTCTCGCCCGCGCCTGGTGCGAGGTGGTCGTATGCCGGGGAGCCGACTACACGGATCGGACCGATCCGAGCGCGGCCGCTCCTCACTCAGCCGCGATGAAGTCATGGGTGAACCAGCGCTTCGGGCGCCGGTTCGAGATTGTCTCCTTCCGATGGCTGCATGCCGACGAGGTCTAGGTTCTCCATTCCCATCCCGATTCCATGATGCTCCGGCGCCGCCTGCCATTCACCATGTCTTTCCACCCGATCCTGGCCGCATCCCTGCTTATCCTGGCGGTGGGATCGATCCTTCATGCCCGTGAAGCCCGCGCGATCTACCTGCCTTGTTCCGGAGGGCCGCTGCCGGAAGCGCATCTGGTGGGAGCGGGTGTGTCGACGCGGATCGACCTTCCTCAGAGAAACCTCTCGGCCGAAGTCGTGCTTGCGGACGGCGATTTGGTCCTTGCCGCCTTGGCGTCGCCACCCGCCAACTTGGAGGAGATTCCCAAGGGGGCGCCGCTGGTCCGGATCCCGGCTTCGTGGGAGCGCTGCTTCCTGATCTTCCTCGGGGATCCCACCAACGAGGTCTTTCCGGTCCGGGTCATTCCGGTCAACGCAGGCGTGCTGAATTTTCCCCAGGGCTCGACGCGGGTTTTCAACCTCTCCGAGACCCTCCTGGGTGGGGCTTTCGGGGGGCGGCGCATCGTGGTGAAGCCCGGCGAGACCGCGACATTCGAAGCGCCGATCCGCGACTTCGGCAGCTATCCGGTGGCGATCGACTGTCTGCCGAAGGGAGAGACCAGGCCGCGGGCCATCTGTCGCTCGACGTGGCAGCACGATCCGGCGGCTCGTCAGATACTCTTCGTTGTGCCGCAAAACGGCAGGATCATTCCACGGGTCTGGGGAGTACTTGATCAGCCCCGCAACAGGGACAATGATGAAAAGACCGCGAGGATCGAGTGAGGCACTCTGCCCGAAGGGGCGGGCGGAGCACCTTCAGCCACGAGGTCTCTTTCCCGGTGCGGGTCCGATGGTCCCGCCCTCGATGAATCTCGCCGGGGTCGGGGAATTGCGATGGTCATCCTTTCTTTGGGACACGTGGTGGACCCACTGCATCACGCGACGCACAATCGGGCGGCTGTCCCAGCTGACGTGTGAAACCGCGGGCACACGCCACGCGAAGGCCGAGTCGGGATCGAGGCAGACCAGCGAAATGTCCCGGGGTGCGACGATGCCCCGCAGCGACAGGTGGTTCTCCGCCGCGAGAAAAAGGGCGGTGTAGGAACAGAGCAGCGCGGTCGGCGGCGTGACTCTGAACAACTCCTTCAAGCCCTCGTGAAACTCCTCCATGGTATTGCCCCAATGCGGAAGATTGTAGGTGCCGGTCGAAATGCCGTGAGCCTCGAGCTCATCGAGGAAGGTCTGCTCGACGAAGCCGGGCACCGGCTTGCGTCGCTCTTCCCGGCAGAGCAGCACGATGCGGCTGTGTCCGAGTTCCACGAGGCGCTGTACCGCCGCCCTGATCGCCACTGACTTTCGCGGACCGGTCCCGGCCAGGGCAGCGTGCTTCAGACGCCCGAACAATGCGAAGGTGGGCACCGGTTGTTCGGCGAACCACGCGAGAACCTCACGCGAGGCGGCGACCACCACCCAGGCATCCGCCGGGTTCTGTTCAACGAAACGACGCACCCGCGATGGGTTCATCCCCAGTTCGATCAGACTCTTGTCGGCGAAGGTCGCGTTGTGGCCTGCTTCTTGGAGTTGATGGCGGAGTTCGACGAGGTAGTCGATCCCGCGCACGGACTTCTCGTAGAGCAGGATGCGGACGCGCAAGGAAAGGGATCGACTCGCCCGCGCAGAGCCGACGATCCGCACACCCCGGCGGGGCCCCTGTCCCTGCAAAAGTCCCTCCCGCTGCAATTGCCTCACCGCCGCGCTCACGGCCCCCGAGTTCACTCCCAACTGCTGCACCAGTTTCCGGGCCCCGGGCAACTTCCCGTCGAGTTCACCGCGGTGGATCATTCGGCGAAGGTGCGCCGCCAGTTGCTCGCTGGTGGAGAGGCGGCGGAACGGTTCCATGGAGCAAGAACTGCACAGAAATCGGTGTCAGTTGCAATAGGATTTGTCCGGCCCGTCAACAGGGAATGGATAGGCGAACCCAAGCCAAAAGAGTGGGCGGGGCGGCCGGATCGCCCGGCTTCGGCACTTCATGCGGTTCACGCTCTCCCGCCGACCCAAGTTCGCATCCTCAGTGCCACCCCCGAAACAGCCCACCCGTCAATCTTTTGCGTGGCCGGCGGCCGGGGTGGCAGCCCCCCCAGGACTCGAACCTGGAAATACTGAACCAAAATCAGGTGTGTTACCAATTACACTAAGGGGCTCTTGTGCCGGCGGCGGGCGGAAGCTAGGAGGCGGAATCGGGATTTGCAACCCGGAAATTACAGCCTCAACGGTCATTCGCCAAAGGCGAAAAGGTGCCGGGCTCCGCGGAAGAGAAGCAGGTCTCCCGCAACGACGGGAGAGGCGATCATCCCCTCGCCCAGTTCGCTCTCGGTGATGTTCTCAAGCCCCTCGCCGGTGACCTTTGCCGAGAAGACGACGCCGTCCTCGCGCGGCATGTAGAGGCGGTCGCCGACGAGCAGCGGGGAGGAATAGAAGGTCTGCGCCCCCTTCGGCAGGCGGGACTCCCATTCGACCTCTCCGGACTCCGCATCCACGCAGAACACGCGGCCCCGGGCAGGCCCCCGGTCAATCAGCACGTAGGCTTTCCCATCCCGGGCCACCGGCGAGGCGGCATCCGTGCCGATCCCCTGCTTCTTCCACAACATCGCGGAGTCGGGCCGTCCGCCCTTCCCCCCACCCCGGGTCCCGCCAAGCAGCGCCCCCCGCCCGCAGCCCACCACGGCCACCCCTTCGCTCACGGCCGGCGAGCCGATCACCCGCCACATCCCCTTCTTCTCGGGATTGAACCCGCCACAGGTCCACAGCAGGCGTCCATCCGAGGAGGCGTGTCCCGTCAGGTGATCCGCCCCGTGGGAAATGATCGTTTCCACGCCATCGATCTCGCGCACGTGGGGCGTCGTGTAGGAATCCCCCGACTCTGTCGCGGCGTCGAATTCCCTCGGCGTCTTCCACAGCTCCTTCCCGCTCGCCGGGTCGAAACAGATCAGGTTCGACGCCCCTTCGGTCTGCATCACCGCCAGCACGAGTCCCTTGCTGGTCAGGACGGGAGAGGTCCCGACATCCCACCAAAGCTTGTCCTCGCCGTAGCGCTCGAAGACATTGAGCGACCAGAGCACCTTCCCCTCGAGGTCGAGGGCCGCCAGCGCACCGGATTTGAAATACACGTAGAGCCGCTTCCCATCGGTCACCGGCGAGGAGTTCGCCGAACTGCCGACACGCTGGCCGCGGCCGGGCCGCATCTCGCCAAGGGTCGTCCGCCAGACCTCCTTGCCCTTCAGGTCGAACGCCACGACCGCGTCCTTCTCGTCGATGGCCGTGGTCACGAAAATCCGTTCTCCGGCGGCGACCGGAGTCGAGTTCGCCCTGCCGGGAATCTCCGCCTTCCAGCGCAGGTTCTCCTCCATGGAAAGCTTCGCGGGCTGCGGGCCCTCAGGCACCGAGCCCACACCATCCGGCCCGCGCCACTCCGGCCAGCCGGCGGCCGCCGTGACACCGATACACGCCCATCCGATGATCCACTGAATTTTCATGATGTGCCGATACTTCCCGACCCGGGGAAATCTCTCAAGCCTCCGATGCAACCGTCTTCAGGCCTCCGGTTCCTCCACAGAAAGAAGCCCCGACGACCGGAACCGTCGGGGCTGTGAGAACGAAAACCGAAACTCCGATCAATAACGGTAGTGCTCCGGCTTGTACGGACCATCGACCGGCACGTCGATGTAGTCGGCCTGGTCCTTGGTCAGCTTGGTCAGCTTGGCGCCGATCTTGTCGAGGTGCAGGCGGGCGACCTCCTCGTCGAGGTGCTTCGGCAGCACCTTCACCTCGCCGGGCTTGTAGGTGTCCTTGTTCTTCCACAGGTCCATCTGGGCGAGGGTCTGGTTGGTGAAGCTGTTGGACATCACGAAGCTCGGATGGCCGGTGGCGCAGCCCAGGTTCACGAGGCGGCCTTCGGCCAGCATGTAGATGCTGTTGCCACCGGGGAAGCTGTACTTGTCCACCTGCGGCTTGATGTTGATCTTCTCGACGTCCTTGCGGGCGTTGAGCTTCTCCATCTGGATCTCGTTGTCGAAGTGGCCGATGTTGCAGACGATCGCCTGGTCCTTCATCTTCTCCATGTGCTCGACACGGATGATGTCGTAGTTGCCCGTGGTGGTGACGTAGATGTCGCCCCAGCCCAGCGTGTCCTCGACGGTCAGGACGCGGAATCCCTCCATCGCCGCCTGCAGCGCGCAGATCGGATCGACCTCGGTCACCACGACCTGGGCACTCTGGCCACGCAGCGCCTTGGCGCAGCCCTTGCCGACGTCGCCATAGCCGCAGACCACGGCCACCTTGCCGGCGATCATCACGTCGGTGGCGCGCTTGATGCCATCCACCAGTGACTCGCGGCAGCCGTAGAGGTTGTCGAACTTCGACTTGGTCACCGAGTCGTTGACGTTGATCGCCGGCACCAGCAGCGTGCCCTTGCGGGCCATCTGATAGAGGCGGTGCACGCCGGTGGTGGTCTCTTCCGAGACACCCTTCCATTCCTTCACCATCTCGGCGAAGATGCCCGGCTGCTCCTTGCCGATGTTCTTGAGCAGGTTCTTGATAACCTCCTCCTCCTGGCTGCCCGACGGGGTGTTCACCCAGTCGGAGCCGTTCTCCATCTCGTAGCCCTTGTGAAGCAGAAGGGTCGCGTCGCCGCCGTCATCGACGATGAGCTGCGGACCCTTGCCGTCCGGGAACTGGAGCGCCTTCCAGGTGCACCACCAGTATTCCTCGAGCGTCTCGCCCTTCCATGCGAAGACCGGGATGCCGGCCTTGGCGATGGCCGCGGCGGCGTGGTCCTGGGTCGAGAAGATGTTGCAGGAAACCCAGCGCACCTCGGCGCCGAGTTCGACCAGCGTCTCGATGAGCACGGCTGTCTGGATGGTCATGTGCAGCGAGCCCATGATCCGCACGCCGGCCAGCGGCTTGTCGGGACCGTATTTCTCGCGGGTCGCGATCAGGCCCGGCATTTCGTGCTCGGCGATGTCGATTTCTTTTCTTCCAAAGTCGGCGAGTGAGATATCGCGGACTTTATAGTCCTGTGTAGTTGGTTCAGCGGTTGTTGTCATAAATTTAGAAGTTGGTTGGTTTAATTCGGGCAAAGACGGAAGACTTGAAGACGGAAGAAGGAAGACTGGAACTAGAAGAGCCAGCCGAACATGAGGCCGAGCACTCCCCCGCCCCCGATCGATTTCCGCAGGCCCTCGAGCATCGAGGATACTTCTCTACACTCACTTAGCAGTGGAGCGACGACGCCGTGCTCCAGATAGCCGGCTCGCTGAGCGAGATAGAGCTGGGTGCGAAGTTCTCCGGCTGAGCCCTTGGCGATCGCCAGAAACCGGCGAAACTCGCGGTTGCTCTCCCGCTCCGCGCCCTCCGCGATGTTCGAAGGAATCGAGATACACGCCCGAGCCATCTGATCACGAAGCGCGAAGAGCCTGATCGAATCCGTCAGCTCCAGAATGGAGACAGCCAAACGCGACGAGCGCTTCCAAACTTCAAGCTCTTCGAAGTTGTGCAGGCTCATCGTCTTCAGTCTTCCGTCTTGCAGTCTTTTGTCTATTGGCGCGCAGCGCGTTTGAGGGCCGCCACCTTGTTCGTCTCCTCCCACGGAAGGCCGAGGTCTTCCTTGCCGAAGTGGCCGTAGTTGGTGGAGTCGGAGTAGATCGGTCGCAGCAGCTTGAGCTGGCGCACGATGTCGGCGGGTTTGAAGGAGAAGGTCTTGAGCACGGCCCCGAGGATCTTCTCGTCCCCGATGGTTCCGGTGCCGAAGGTGTCGACGTGGACGCTGACCGGCTCCGGATGGCCGATGGCGTAGGCGAACTGGATCTCGCACTTCGCGGCGAGACCGGCGGCGACGATGTTCTTCGCCACCCAGCGGCCCATGTAGGCGGCGGAGCGGTCGACCTTCGACGGGTCCTTGCCGGAGAAGGCGCCGCCACCGTGGCGACCCATGCCGCCGTAGGTATCGACGATGATCTTGCGGCCGGTCAGCCCGGAGTCGCCCTGCGGCCCGCCGATCACGAACTTGCCGGTCGGGTTGATCAGGAACTGGGTGTCCTTGGTGATCATGCTCTTCGGCAGCACCTTCTTGATCACCTTCTCGATGCAGAACTTCTCGATCTCCGCGTGCTTGGTGCCCTCGGCGTGCTGGGTCGAGATGACCACGTTCACGATCCGGGTCGGCTTGCCGTCGATGTACTCGACGGAAACCTGCGACTTCGCGTCGGGACGCAGCCACTTGACCTTGCCGGACTTGCGGATCGCGGTCAGCTCGCGTCCGAGGCGGTGCGCATACATGATCGGAGCCGGCATCAGCTCGGGCGTCTCGTCGCAGGCGTAGCCGAACATGATCCCCTGGTCGCCGGCGCCCTGTTCCTCGTGCTTCTTGCCCTCGGCCTTCTTGGCGTCCACCCCCTGGGCGATGTCGGCGGACTGCGCGGTGAGCAAGTTGGTGATGAACACCGTGTCCGCGTGGAAGACGTCGTCTTCGTTGATGTAGCCGATCTCCCGGATCGCCTCGCGAACCACCTTCCCGATGTTGATCGCGCTGTCGAGCGGCTTGGTCTTGCCGGTCTTGGCGTTCTGCAGCTTGGGAATGGTGATCTCACCACCAACCACCACCTGATTGGACTTCACGAAAGTCTCGCAGGCGACGCGGGACTTCGGGTCGATCTCGAGGCAGGCGTCGAGGATGGCGTCGGAAATGGTGTCGCAAACCTTGTCCGGGTGGCCTTCGCCGACCGATTCGGAGGAGAAAATGTAGGAACTCATGAGTGTGTCGTTTTTCGTATCGTCAAATCGCGATGCGTTGATGTATGGGCTTGTCCATGCCGTCAATACTGAAATCCCTGAAGCTGCTGGCCGACCCCACCCGGCTCAGGATCCTGCGCCTGCTGGACCGCGAGGCCCTGAGCGTGGCGGACCTGCAGGAGGTGCTTGGCATGGGCCAGAGCCGGATTTCCACCCAGCTCTCCCAGCTCAAGGCCGGTGGCCTGGTCGAGGACGAGCGGAGCGGCAAGAACAACATTTACCGCTCGTCGATGCCCGGCGAGCTCTCCCTGCTGACCCGCGATGCCTCGACGGAGCTGCCCGAGGCGGGCAAGGACGACACCGCCCTGCGCCACCTGCTGCGCAAGCGTCAGGACCGGACCCGCGCCTATTTCGACGAGCTGGCCGGACGCTTCGGCAGGGACTACGTGCCGGGCCGCTCATGGAAGGCCCTGGCGGAAGCCCTGCTCAAGGTGATGGCCTCGGGGGTCGTCGCCGACCTCGGAGCCGGCGAAGGCACCCTTTCCCAACTCCTCGCCCAGCGGGCGCAGAAGGTGATCGCGGTCGATCTCTCCGAGAGGATGGTCGCCTTCGGCACGGAGCTGGCGACCCGGCACGGACTCGACAACCTCGAATACCGCCTCGGCGACCTCGAGGACCCGCCGCTGGAGCCGGAGTCGGTCGACATGGCGGTACTCAGCCAGGCGCTCCACCACGCGGCGAGCCCGCAGCGAGCGATCGATGCCGCCCACCGCGCGCTCAAGTCCGGCGGCAGGGTGGTCATCCTCGACCTCCTCCAGCACCAGTTCGAGCAGGCCCGCGAACTCTACGCCGACCTGTGGCTGGGCTTCGGCGAGGCCGAGCTGGCCTCGATGCTCGAGAAGGCGGGCTTCGGCGAAATCGAAACCGCCGTGGTCCACCGCGAGTCCCGGCCGCCGCATTTCCAGACCCTGCTGGCGGTGGCGCGGAAAGCCTAACCGATGTTGGTGAAGACCTTCTGGACGTCGTCGTCGTCCTCGATCTTCTCCAGCAGCGCCTCCACTTCCTCCATCTGCTCCTCGGTCAGCTCGACCGGCTGCGTCGGGATCCGTTCGAGCCCCGACTTCGTCGGCCTGATGCCGAGCTTCTCGATTCCCTCGTTGAGGTTGGCGAAGTCGGCATAGTCCGCGATCGCCCGCGCGATCCCGTCCTCCACCTCCAGTTCCTCGAGACCGAAATCGATCAGTTCGAGCTCGACTTCCTCCAGGTTCCGGTCGCCGACCTCGAACTCGACCACCGCCTTGCGCGTGAACATGAAGTCGAGCTGGCCGCTGTTGACGATCTGGCCGCCGTTCTTGTTGAAGATCGTCTTCAGGTTGCCCACCGAGCGGTTCGAGTTGTCGGTCGCGCACTCGATGTAGAAGAGCGAGCCGTGCGGTCCCTTGCCCTCGTAGTTCACCTCGACGATGTCGGAAGCGTCCCCGCCGCTGGCGCGCTTGATCGCGGCATCGATCTTGTCCTTCGGAAGGTTCTCGGCCTTCGCCGTGGTGATGGCCAGGCGCAGCGCCGGGTTCATGTCCGGATCCGGACCCCCGTTCTTGGCGGCGAGGGTGATCGACTTGGCCAGCTTCGGAAACACCTTGGACATCTTGTCCCAGCGGGCTTCCTTGGCACGGCGGCGGCATTCGAAGGCTCTTCCCATGATGATCGCTCGGCCACGATTCAAGCCCAGCCCGGCCCGCGATCAAGCCCGCCCTCTCATCCGGCGAAAGTTTCCCCGCCAGCGGCCAGTTTCTATCCCGATGAAGCGGCTGGCCCTCCTCTCGCCCCTGGTGTTTCTCGCCATCCTCGGCCTGCTGCTGTGGCACCCGTGGCGCGGCGAGCGAGAGGCAACGTCGCCGCCGGCGGAGGCCACCGCCGCGCCGGCTCCCGCGAGCGAACCCTTTGTTCCCAAGATTCCAGAGTATGAATTCGCCGAGCCCAGCCGGGGCGGCATCGGCAAGATCTACATGGGACGCGAAATCTCCCAGGTCATGGGGCACCGCGGCATCAAGTGGCTCGAGCGCGACAACCGCGAGGAAGAGGAATCCCCCAGCTCAGCCATCGACGCCCTCCAGCTCCCGCCGGAAACGGTGATCGCCGACATCGGGGCCGGCTCCGGCTACTACTCCTTCCGCATCGCCAGGCTCATCCCCGAAGGCGAGGTCATCGCGGTCGACATCCAGCCGGAGATGATCTCCCACCTCGAAATGACCGCCGCCGAGAAGGACATCACCAACGTCCGTCCGCACCTCGGTACCATCGAGGATGTGGCGCTCGACCCGGAGTCCATCGACGTCGCCATCATGGTCGATGCCTACCACGAGTTCTCCCATCCCGCGGAGATGATGCTCTCCATCCGCGAGGCCCTGCGCCCCGGCGGCCAGGTCATCCTTCTGGAGTTTCGGGCCGAGGACGATAGCGTGCCCATCAGCCGGCTCCACAAGATGTCGGAGGAACAGGTGCGCAAGGAAATGGAAGCCGTCGGGCTCGAGTTCGTGGTCAACCACGACTTCCTCCCATGGCAGCACTTCCTCGTGTTCCGCAAGCCGACCGCCTGACTCAATGCTTCGGCGGCTCCCCTCCCTTCACCGCGCCCTCGTCGTAGAAAAAGTCGTTGTCGTCGTGCTTCGGGACCGGGATGTTGAGGAGCTTCATCCGGCCCACCGCCCGATGACGGCAGCCGGGACGGATCAGGACCGCGGACAAGGGCCGCACCCGCGCCAGTTGGCCGTCGAGTTCCAGAGCCCCCTCCCCTTCGAGGATCACGTAGATCTCCGTCGTCTTCTTGTGATAGTGGCAGGTCGGCTCTTCGGCGACTTCGAGATAGTGCACCGAGGCCGGGGAGTCCTCGACATCGACAAAGCCACGCCGTGTCGTCCCGCAGCAGCAGTCGATCGGAGCAAGCTCGTCGAAGTTCAGTTGTTCGTAGCGTTTCATCTCGTCAGAGGGCCTGGGACTTCACCTTCTTCGTTTCGCCGTTCACCCGCACGATGACCTCGACCGGTTCCTTGGACCGAATGCGGAAATCCGTGACCTTGCCATCCTTCCATTCGAAGTCGATCCGGTGTCCGCCGCGGGCGCGCATGCCGGTGACCTTGCCCTGCGGCCAGGCGTCGGGGAGCGCGGGCAGGAGGTGGATGGTGTCGCCGGGGCACTGGAGCAGCATCTCGCCGATCCCCGAAGTGCCGCCGAAGTTGCCGTCGATCTGGAAGGGCGGATGCTGGCAGAAGAGATTCACGCCACCCTTCTTGATCAGGTTCTCCAGCATCATGTGCGCGTGGTTGCCGTCGTGCAGGCGCGCCCAGAAGTTCACCTTCCAGGCCATCGACCAGCCGGTGCCGCCGTCGCCCCGGCGCCGGAGCGAGACCTTCGCCGCCTCGGCGAGTTCGGGCGTGGCCTCCGGCGTGATCTCGTCGTAAGGGTGCAGGCCGTAGAGCTGCGACACGTGGCGGTGGCTCGGCTCGGCCTCGTCGTAGTCCTCCAGCCACTCCATGATCTGCCCGTGCCTGCCGATCCGGTTGGGCGCGAGCTTCTTCCGGGTCTCGGCCAGTCGTGCCCGGAAAGTTTCATCGGTCCCGAGAATCTCCGCGGCCTTGATGCAATTGGCGAAGAGCTCGCGCAGGATCTGCATGTCCATGGTCGGCCCCATGCAGATGCGGGCCTGCTTGCCGTTGGCCATGATGAAGGTGTTCTCGGGCGAGTTCGACGGTGCCGTGACCAGCCATCCGGTCTTCGGATCGGTGATGAGCATGTCGAGGAAGAACTCGGCCGAGCCCTTCATGATCGGATAGGCCCATTCGAGGAACTCCTTGTCGCGGTTGTAGTCGTAGTGCTCCCACAGGTGGTCGCAAAGCCATGGTGAGCCGGTGGCCGTGGCACCCCATCCGGCCTGCTCGCCCGGGGCGGTGAAACCCCAGACATTCGTGATCACGTGGGCGACCCAGCCGTCGGCCTCGTAGTAGGCTTTCGCCGTCTTTGCGCCGGGTTCCTGCAGCGATTCGATGAGCTTGAAGAGTGGCGTGTGGCAGTCGCCCAGCCCGCACATCTCCGCGGGCCAGTAGTTCATCTGGACGTTGATATCGATGTGGTAGTCGCAGTTCCACGGCGTCTGGATGCCCTCGGCCCAGAGGCCCTGCAGATTCGCCGGCATGTTGCCGGGGCGGGAACTGCCGATCAGCAGGTAGCGGCCGAAGTTGAAATAAAGCGCCGCCAGCGCGGGATCGGTGCCGCCTTTCGCCAGGTTGGCGTGCCGTTCATCGGTCGGCAGGTTCGCCGCCGTCCGGCTCCCGGCATTGCCGTCCCCGAGCGTCAGGCTCATGCGGTCGAAATACGAGCGGTGATCGGCCACATGGGCGGCCCGCAGCGCGGCATAGGGCTTCGATGATGCCTTCGTCAGATCATTCTTCGTCGCCTCGAGCGGGTCGGCGGTATTCCGGCCGGCGAAGCCTTGGTAGTCGGTGGCGGCGGAAACCAGCAGCACCACCTCGTCCGCCGAATCCACCTTCAGGACATTCCCGCTGACCGATACCTTGCCACCCGTCGGGAGCGCCAGCAGGCGGGCGACGAACTTCATTCCGTCCACACCCTGCTGGCCACTGGCCGTATTCCCCGCCATGACCAACCCCGCCGCGCCGTCCCCCTGCGTCTCGAAACTCTGCAGACGATCCAGCGTGGCGCGGAAGGAGATCCTGCCCGGTTGGTCGGCGGTGAAGCGG
This sequence comes from uncultured Verrucomicrobiae bacterium, assembly GCA_937957985.1. Classification (GTDB taxonomy): domain Bacteria; phylum Verrucomicrobiota; class Verrucomicrobiia; order Verrucomicrobiales; family Akkermansiaceae; genus Haloferula. The sequence continues at coordinate 9,272 of CALGOH010000074.1, read as the reverse complement.
AAGGCCATCACCTGGTCCGGAGCGCTGGCCAGGGCCTCGCGACGATACCTCACGCCGTCCTTTTCGTACTCGACGGTCGAGATCGCGTCGCGGAGATCGAGGCTCCGGCGGTAGTTCCGTGTGTCCTCCCTCGGATCCAGCGACACGACGACCGGAAGCTGGCCGCGGCGGCGGTAGTTCGAGCAGTAGATGGCGATGACATTCTCTCCCTCCTTCAGGAATCCGCTGACGTCCCTCTCGAAGCTCTCGTGCCCGGAACTCTGCCATCCCGCGAGCTCACCGACCTCCTCACCGTTCACGAAAACCCGACCGTTTCGCGCCCTGGGACCGACGCGCAGCACCCCGACCCCGGCAAGCTGCTCGCCGGTCAGCGTCAGACGGTGACGCAGCAGCGCCTTGTCATTGATCTCGAAGTTGCGGGCGCCCTTCACCGCCTTGCCATCCGCCACGACATAGTCGCTCCACTTGCTGTCATCCGTCGCGACCTTCACCGCCTCGTCCACCATGCGGCCGATCTCGTTGCGGTGCTCGCGGATGTCGGTGATGCCCGGCGTTTCGAGCATCCGGTATTTCCACGTGTTCAGCGGGATCGAAGGCACCTCCGAGTCCCACACGATCCGCAGGTTGCCGAGTTCCTGGAAACAGCCCCACGGGCCGCTCGCCCCACCCCTCGATCCCCCGCCCTTGCAGGTGAAGGTCTGGTTCACCAGCGCCTCGGCCTCGTCGTTCCTGCCTTCGAGCAGAAGTTCGCGGATCTTCGGCAGGTTCGTTGACGCGTCTTCGCGATTCCAGTCGACCCGCGACCCGGACCACACCGTGTCCTCGTTGAGCGCGATCCGCTCGTGTCCCACGCCCCCGAACACCATCGCTCCGAGACGCCCGTTGCCGATCGGCAGGGCTTCATGCGACCAACTCGCCGCGGGCTTCGAATACCAGAGCGTCGTCGAGGGGTCGGGATGATCCTCGGCAATGCCCGAACCCGAGAACAACGCCAGACCGCAGGCGGCGAGAAAATCCGATTTCATCAGGCCAGCATACGGCGCCCGATCCGCGTTTCACACAAAGGAAAGCCCGCGGTTAGGCCGCCGCCTCGTCCACCTGCCGATCGACGTCCTCGCGGAGGTTGTCGATGATGAACTGCTGCCGGTCGGGCGTGTTCTTGCCCATGTAGAAGCCGAGCAACTCCTTCACCCCCTTGCCTTCCTCGAAGGTGACCGGGTCGAGCCGCATGTCGGGGCCGATCATGAACTTGAACTCGTCGGGCGAGATCTCGCCGAGACCCTTGAAGCGCGTGATCTCGGCGGTCTTGCCGAGTTTCGCCAGCGCGGCGTTCTTCTCCTCCTCGTCGTAGCAGTAGATCGTCTCCTTCTTGTTGCGCACGCGGAACAGCGGCGTCTGCAGGATGAAGAGGTGGCCCTCGCGGATGATCTCGGGGAAGAACTGCAGGAAGAAGGTCAGCAGCAGCAGGCGGATGTGCATGCCGTCCACGTCGGCATCGGTCGCCACCACCACCTTGTTGTAGCGCAGGCCCTCGATGCTGTCCTCGATCCCGAGCGCCGCCTGCAGCAGCGCGAACTCCTCGTTCTGATAGACCACCTTCTTGCCCAGCCCGAAGGTGTTCAGCGGCTTGCCGCGCAGCGAGAAGACCGCCTGGGTCTCGACGTCGCGGCTCTTGGTGATCGAGCCCGAGGCGGAGTCGCCCTCGGTGATGAACAGCGTGCTCTTCTCGCGCAGCTTGTGCCTGGTGTCGAGGTGCGCCCGGCAGTCGCGCAGCTTCTTGTTGTGCACCTTGGCCTGGCGCGCGCGCTCGCGGGCGAGCTTCTTCACGCCCTTCAGGTCCTTGCGCTCGCGCTCGGCCGCGACGATGCGCTTCTGCAGCGCCTCGGCGGCCGGCGGGTTCTTGTGCAGGTAGTTGTCGAGGTGCTCCTTGAGGAAGTTGCCAATGAAGGTGCGCAGGGTTTCCCCCTTCGGTGAGATGGTCGTCGATCCCAGCTTGGTCTTGGTCTGCGACTCGAACACCGGCTCCTCGATCCGCACGCAGATCGCCGCCTCGAGCCCGGCCCGGATGTCGGAGGCGTCGTACTGCTTCTTGAAGAAGCCGCGCACCACGTTGACCAGCGCCTCGCGGAAGGCGGCGAGGTGGGTGCCGCCCTGGGTCGTGTTCTGGCCGTTGACGAAGGAGTAGTATTCCTCGCCGCTCTCGACCGTGTGGGTGAAGGCGATCTCGATGTCCTTTCCCTGGAGGTGGATCGGGCCGTAGAGCGCCTCGCTCTCCATCTCCTCGGCGAGCAGGTCGAGCAGGCCGTTCTTCGACTTGAAGCGCTTGCCGTTGAACACGAGCGTCAGGCCCGGATTGAGGTAGCTGTAGTAGCGGCACATCCGCTCGACCACCGCCGGCTTGAACTTCGTCCGCTGCGGGAAGATCGAGGTGTCGACCTCGAAGGCGAGCCGCGTGCCGGCCTGTTCGTCGTCCTTGCGCGGCGTCTTCATCTCCTCGACCACCTCGCCGCGGGAGAACTCGATCGCCTTGGTCTGGCCGTCCCGCCAGGCCTGGATCTCGAAGAAGCCGGACAGCGCGTTGACCGCCTTGATGCCGACCCCGTTCAGGCCGACCGACTTCTTGAAGGCCTCGCTGTCATACTTCGCGCCGGTGTTGATCTGCGCCGCGCACTCGAAGAGCTTGCCGAGCGGAATCCCGCGGCCGAAGTCGCGCACCTCGACCCGGCCCTCGTCGTCGATGTCGATCCGGATCTCCTTGCCGTGACCCATGATGTGCTCGTCGATCGAGTTGTCGATCGCCTCCTTGAGCAGCACGTAGATGCCGTCGTCCGGCGACGAGCCGTCCCCGAGCTTGCCGATATACATGCCCGGCCGCAGCCGGATGTGCTCGCGCCAGTCCAGCGACCGGATGTCCGCTTCAGTGTATTCCGCTGCCATCGATTTATTTAGGAAATGTTAACCGTCCGCGCCACCTCATGGCAAGCGCCGGGACGGTCTACTTGAGAACCGGAGTGATCGTCTCCCAACGCCGCCGGAAGGCGCTGGAAAGCTCGGCCAGCTTCTCGCCGGCCGCCCGGGCACGATCGGAATCGCCCGCGAGGAGGCCGAAGGCGATCGCCTGCTCATGCCGGCGGAAGGTCTCGAGTTCGGCCTGGGAGTCCTTGACCAGCCTGCGGTGCAGGTCGATGAGGCTCTCGGGGTCGAGCCGCGTCCAGGCAATCAGGCCGGCTTCCCCGTCCTCTCCGACGACCCGCAGGCCCTCCGACGAGCCTCCGACCACGCGCAGGGTGCTCTTTCCGTCCCGGGTCCGGACGGTTCCGGCGTCATCCGATCCCGCCTTCTCGCCGAGCTCTGTTAGAAAGGCGATCGCGGCCTGGTTGAGCAAGGTGAGGGAGCGACGCCGCGCCTTTCCGGCCTCGTCCTCCGGCTGCCAGCGCCGCAGCACCTCGTCCGCCTCGGTGAAGCGGCATTCGCGGAACAGGCGGTCGAGCTGGTCGGGGCCGGCGGCCGCGCTTTTCCGGCCCATCCCCCGGGCGGCCCGTTCGAGTTCGAGCTGCCAGCATCTCACGTTGAAGCGGGCCCGCCCCTTCGTCCTCAGCTCGGCGCGCACCTTCTCGAGCGCCTCGATGCGCGCCCGGCATTCCTTCTCCGGAAGATCGAATCGCTCCGGCTCGGACCCTCTCAGGACCTCGAGGTCGGAAAGGTAGGCCTCGGCCACCGGCACGTACGATGCGACCCAGGCATTGCCGCCGCGGCTCGATGCGGACGCGATGTGCCGGAAATGCGGTTCGGCCTGGTCGAGCATTCCCTGTTCCCAGTTCTTCAGTCCGCCCAGCAGCGAGATCAGGTATCCGGCGGGCGTCCGGTCCGCGCTTTCCACCGGGCGCACCGGCGGCCAATCGCGCAGGGATCGCAGTCCCGCATCGAGCTGCTTCCTCATCCCGCCATTCAGGCCGGCGGCGGTGCCGACGTGTTGGATCGCCCGCTTCAGCTCCTGCCTTGCCTCCGCGGCGTCTCCCTCCATGTAGGCCATCGCCACCGCCTCGCACGCCGCCCACGAACCGGTCGGCTCGAGCACTCCCGGATGATCCCTGACCTGTCCGAAGCGCTCGCGGGCGAGCGGGTGATCGCCCCTTTCGAGCGCCTGGCCCGCCTCGGCGTACAAGCGCCCGATCTCCACTCCCCCGGGATCCGAGGAACCGGGTGTCGAGAGTCCGGTCCCGGCATCGGGAGGCTTCGGAACGGTGACCCCGCCGCCCGTCTCCGGGCGCTTGACGTCCAGCACCGTCTTCAGCGCGAAGATCGCGGCCGCGACCACCACGAGCAACGCGGCGCCGAGCGCCAGCTTGGAGCCGAGACTGGGACGTCGCGAGCCCGAGGGAAGCTTCACCGGCATGCCGGTCTTCGTCGGGGGAGGCACCTGCGCCACCGCCGCCTCGCGGGCGTTCCGCAGCGCGGAAATCAGGTCGTCGTAGGAGCGGAAGCGCCCGTCGGGACCGTAGCTCATGCAACGGTCGATCACCGCGCAGGTCTCCGGATGCAGCCATCCCGCCGCCTTGGCCAGAGGCTTCACGCTCTGCTTCGCCTGCCGCAGGCGGCCGGTGTCCATCGACTCCTCGTCGCACGGCGGACGACCGGCCAGCGCATGGTAGAAGCTCGCGCCGAAGGCATAGATGTCCGACCGGAAGTCCTCCTCCCCGCCTTCGATGGTCTCCGGCGGGACGTAGTACGGCGTCGCCCAGATCTCGCTCGCCTTCGCCTTGCCGCCCTTGGTCACCAGCGCCAGGCCGAAGTCGACGATCTTCGCGCTGCCCCCGCCGTCGATGAGGATGTTGCCGGGCTTGATGTCACGGTGGATCAGGCCGGCGTTCTGCGCCGCCTTGAGACCTTCCGCGACCTCCGTCGCCAGGGTCAGCGCCTCGGCTTCGGGAATCGTCCCCCGCTCCCGGATGTGATGCTCGAAGTGCCCTCCGGTCACGTATTCCATCGCGATGAAGAAGCGCCCGAACGCGCGCCCCGTGGTGAAGACGCGGACCACGTTCGGATGACTGATCGAGGCGGTGATGCGCGCCTCCTCCTCGAAGGCTCCGATCCGCTTCTCGTCCGCGGAGTATTCCTTGTTCAGGAGCTTCACCACCACCTCGCGGTCGAGGGTGTTGTCCTGCGCGATGAACACCACGCTCATCCCCCCGATCGCATGCCGGCGCAGCAGCGTGTAGGCGCCGAATTCCCGCTTCACCCGGGTGTGCCGCCCGCAGCTCGGGCACTCGACGTTGGTGAAGGGCTCGACGCCGGAAACGTCCATGGCCACGCCGCAGGCATGGCAATAGGCAATCTCCCCCTCAGGCATGCGGCACCCTAGCCACGCCCCCCGCCGCGGGAAACTTCAAACCGCGGGCATGTCACACGGCGGATTGACAGTCCGGTCCCCCGCCCGCGAGCCTCGACCCCGATGGAGCTCCGCGTGGAAAGCGATGCCGGCACCCGCCTCGACACCTGGTTGGCCGAGCGGCTCGACACGCTTTCCCGCTCGAGGATCCAGGACCTCATCCGCGAGCAGCACATCCGGCGAAACGACCAGCCCGCCAAACCCCGCGACGCCGTGGCGGTCGGCGACGTGATCCGGATCGAGATCCCCGAAGCCGTCCCCGCCGACGCCCAGCCGCAGGAGATCCCGCTCGACATCCTCTACGAGGACGACTCGCTGCTGGTCCTCGACAAGGCACCGGGCATGGTCGTCCACCCGGCCGCCGGAAACCCCGACGGCACCCTCGTCAACGCCCTCCTCCACCACTGCCAGGGAAAGCTTTCCGGCATCGGCGGCGTCGAGCGCCCCGGCATCGTCCACCGCCTCGACAAGGACACCTCGGGCTGCATGGTCGTCGCCAAGACCGACGCCGCGCACCAGTCGCTGGTCGGCCAGTTCTCCGGGCGCACGACCGAGAAGCGCTACCTCGCGGTCGTCCAAGGACGCCCGGCGGAGGAGAGCGGCACGGTCTTCACCCACATCGGCCGCCACCCGGTCCACCGAATGAAGATGGCCGTGGTCAATCCCCCCGGCGGCAAACCCTCGATCACCGACTACCGCGTCCTGGTCCACGATCCCGGAAACGAAAGCTCGCTGGTCGCCTGCGACCTCCACACCGGCCGCACCCACCAGATCCGCGTCCACATGCACCACCTCGGCTGCCCGCTCATCGGCGATCCGATCTACGCCAAACCCGCCCGCCAGCAGGCCCGACCCGGCCGTCTCATGCTTCACGCCCACCGCCTCGCCTTCGACCATCCCGATGACGGCCGCCGCCTGCGCTTCGAAGCCCCCGTCCCGCCCGAGTTCCAGCCGTGGATGGAGGATGGTGGATGGTAGATGCTGGATGGTCGCTGAAGGATCGCAAATGGCGAACCGCCGATGATGAAATCGGCACGCCCCACCCCACCCGTCATCTTTCCCCTCGATAGAAAGCCCCGCGCGCCGACCATCCTCCATCCTCCATCCTCCATCCCCATGAACATCGTCTTCCTCGACGCCTCCACCCTCGACCGCGGCGACATCGACTTCGCGGTCTTGGAAAGCGAAGGCCCGCTGACCCTCCATCCGACCAGCACGCCGGAGGAAGCCGCCGACCGCTGCACCGGGGCGCGGATCGTGATCACCAACAAGGTACCCGTCGGCACCGACCTCCTCCGCGCCGCGCCCGACCTCAAGCTCGTCGTCTCCGCCGCCACGGGAGTCAACCAGATCGACCTCGACGCCTGCCGCGAAGCCGGCGTCGCCGTCGCCAACGTCGCCGGCTACTCGACCGCAAGCGTCGCGCAGCATGTCTTCGCGCTGATCCTCGAGTTGGCGAGCCGCGTCGGGACCATCAACCACACGGTCCGCACCGACTGGCCCGCGTCGCCGATCTTCACCCGGCTCGACCACCCGCTGTTCGAACTCGCCGGACGCACGCTCGGCATCGTCGGGCTCGGCAGCATCGGACGCGCCGTCGCCCGCATCGGAGACGCGCTCGGCATGAAGGTCGTCGCCCTCGCCCGCGAGGGAGCGTCCGATTCCGACATCCCGCGCCTCGGTGCCGGCGACTTCTTTTCCTGCTCGGACGTCGTATCGCTGCACTGCCCGCTGACTCCCGGGACCGAACGGCTCATCGATTCGAGCACCCTTGCCGCGATGAAACCCGGAGCCCTGCTCATCAACACCGGCCGCGGCCCGCTCATCGACGAAGCCGCCCTGGCCGAAGCCCTGCGCTCCGGCCGCCTCGGCGGGGCCGGCCTCGACGTGTTGTCCGTCGAGCCCCCGCCCGCGGATCACCCCCTGCTCGCCGCCGACATCCCCAACCTCGTCATCACCCCCCACACCGCCTGGAGCACCCGCGAAGCCCGCGTCCGCCTGCTCGACGGCATCGTCGAGGACATCCGCGCCTTCAAGGCCGGACGCGAACTCAACCGCATCGTTTGAACCATGGACGAAGACACCGAAGCCGACCGATTCTTCGAGGAACTGCTGCACGCCGTCGACCAGCAGCTCACCGCGCCCGAGACCCGCTACGTCCGCGAGACCCTCGACCGCCTCGTGAAGGCCGGGCTTTCCGAAGACGACGCGCGCGAAGCCATCGCCCGCCGCCTGGCCGAGGAAAGCGACAAGATGTTCCGCTCGCGCAAGCCCTTCGACGAGGACGCCTACCGCACGTCGCTGGAAATGATCAGCCCGGAAGGCTGAGCATCCTCCCGCTGCTCGGCGGCGAGCTCCCGCAGCGGGCGGCGGTGGATCCACACGCTCTGCACCAGGCCGAGCAGGAACATGCACATCACCACGAAGGTGCCCGAGTAGCTGATCAGCGGCAGCGGGATCCCGGTGATGGGCATGAGCTGCACGCACATCCCGATGTTCTCGAAAATGTGGGCGAAAAACAGGCCGACCACCCCGCCCACCAGCATCCGCCCCATCGGATCGCGGGCATAGCTCGCGACGAACAGCGCGGTCACCAGCAGCAGCGTGAATCCCGTGATCAGCAGCATGCTTCCCCGGAAACCCTGCTCCTCGGCGATCACCGGAAAGATGAAGTCGTTGTGGGCGGTGTTGAAGGGGATCAGCTTCCGCGCGTGCAGCGAGCCCTGCTCCTCGCCGGAGAGGTGGCCGGTGCCGCTCCAGCCGGCATGCCCGATCGCCACCGCGATGTGGTGCGGCGCCCAGGCATCGCCGCTCACGTCCACCTCGCGCCCCTCCAGCATGTCGAGCCACAGCTCGATCCGCGCCATTCCCCGCTCGGACGCCTGCGGCAGCACGACGAAATACAGCAACGGCAGGACCGCCAGGCCGATCAGCGCCATGAAGCTCAGGTAGCGGAACGGCACGCCGCCGACGATCATCGCGACCAGCGCGACCGGCAGCCACACCAGCGCCGAGCCCATGTCGCCCATCTTGACCACCACCAGGAACGGGACGCCCGCGAGGACGGCGATCAACCCGACCTTCACGATCGGCTCCTCGAGCAGCCACCCGACCTTCGGAATCTTCCGTCCCAGCCGCGGCAGGTCCTGCAGCAGCCACGCGAGCATCAGGATCCCCGCCGCGATCGCCAGTTGCGCCGGCTGGAAGGCCAGCCCGCCCACCTCGATCTGGTGGACCTCGCTTTCCGAATCCATGATCGAGGCGCACAGCGCCACCCCGGCCGCATACATCGGGATCCCCAGCCAGCGGAACCACCGGTAGTCGATCAGCGCCGTCAGCAGATACACCCCGGAGCCGATCAGGATCCACTTCTTCTGCTGGCTGGCGAAGAACTCCCCGCCCTGCGGCAGGTGCCGCGCCGCGCTCTCGATCGAGAACACGCCGAAGATGAGCAGCCCGTACATGCAGAAGACGAGCACCCAGTTCATTCCCAGCAGCTTGCGGAAAAGCGGCGTCATGGCGCGCGGGCAAACTCCCCGAATCCGCCGACCCGTGCAAGCAAACGAACCGTTCGCATCCCTGCCGGGCAGGGCCGGGTTCAACCCGGGAACCGCATTCGAAACCATGGATTTCCCGGATTCCACGGATTCCCCATGGGGCATGACCTCCAAACCTCCCACCCAACCGGTGAAAGGCCGGATCCCCGGCCCACGACCATCCGCCCAAACAGATGGCGGGATCTGAGAACCGCGGATTGCGCGGATTTTCAGAAATCAGGAACCTGCGTCATCCCGAAGTCCCCCTGATTCGTGTTTGAAAATGGTCGTTCGACGCCTAGATCGGAAGAGCGTCGTGTAGGGAAAGAGTGTAGATCTCGGTGGTC
>CALGOH010000073.1 GCA_937957985.1 uncultured Verrucomicrobiae bacterium | reverse complement strand
ACGTCGTCGAATCCCGCGAGTATCTTCCGAACATTTCCCAGGGTCCCGACACATGGACGCTCTACACCCGATCCGATGCCTCGCCCTGAGCCTGAGATCGCCAGACGGCTCGCCCGCGAGGTCGTCGATGCCGGCATCTGCACTGGCTGTGGTGCCTGCGTGGCGCTGGCACCGGAAGGCATGGCCCGGATGGTGGCGACCGAATCCGGCGTCGAGCCGTCATTCGATCATGATGCCGCCCTTCCCGGGCTTGCCTGGGAGGCGTGTCCCGGAAAGGGAATCGACTATCCCGAACTCTACCGCCGGCATTTCGGAGCGGCTCCGGAGGACTGGCGCGTCGGTCACATCGACCGCCTGTGGACGGGCCACGCCTCCGACCCCCTGGTCCGCCGCACGGGTGCCTCCGGCGGGGTCACCAGCGCCGTCCTGATCCACCTGCTGGAAACCGGGCGCATCGATGGGGCGGTGGTGGTTCGGCAGGGGATTCCCGAGCCCGAACAGGCCTCCTGGTTCATCGCCCGCACCGCGGAGGAGGTGCTCGCGTGCGCCCAGTCGGTCTATGTGCCGGTGTCGGTGCTCGACGTGTTGCCGCACCTGGTCGAGGGCGAGCGCTACGCGATGACCTGCGTGCCCGAGCAGAGCGCGGCGCTGCGCGTGTTGCAGCATGCGGGCGACACCCGCGCCGGGCAGGTTGCCTTCGTCCTCGGTCCCTACACCGGCACCGCGCTCGACCGCCGTGCGATCCGCTCGCTGCTGCGGGCCAATGGCGTGGCGAACGACGATCCGGTGACCTCGTTGAAATGGCGCGCCGGGGAATGGCCGGGATACCTCGAGATCATCACCGCCTCCGGCCGCACGATCCGCTCGAAGAAGGTCTACTACAACTTCCTCATCCCCTTCTTCGTCACCCGGACCAGCCTCCAGAGCATGGACTTCGCCAACGAATTCACCGACCTCTCGGTGGGCGACGCCTGGTCGCCGAAGTTCGAGGGCCTCGGCCAGGGATTCTCGGTCGTCGCCTCACGCACGGCGGAAATGTCGGCGATCATCGACGAGATGGCCGCGGCAGGGAGCCTCGAACTCGAACCGGCGGAGGTGTTGGAGGCCTCCGCGATGCACGGCCACATGATCGACTTCAAGAAGCGCGGCGGTTACCTGCGCAACCGCTGGCGCGAGGCGACCTGGCGCCGCGCCCCCGACTACGGGCTCGATCCCGAGCCGCTCGACCTGCCGCGGATCGCCGTCGAAGTGGTCATTTCCACGATCTTCGGCGTCTGCCGCACGCCGCTCGCCCGCTGGGTCATGGAGCACATCCCGGAGCGGATCCTCGGTCCACTCTTCAATCACCTGCGCCTCGCCTGGAAAGGCGCCAGCAAGCCGGCCAAGCGCAAGGGCCTGCGCGATCTGCGCATGCAAGTCCGTGTCCCGCAGTGGCGCGAACCGGAAGTCTGAGCATGACAAGGTCGCAGTGCGGCTTTCGCGACAGGAGTGGCGCTTTCCAAGCGCCATAAGAAAGGGCAGGCGATGATCTCCCGATCGCCCGGCTCCAGGCGGCTCCTTCATCCTCTCTTGCTCATCCAGTGCCCTGTGGCGTCGCCTCCCGCGCGTTGCGGCAACGCGGCTGAAAGCCGCTCGCCCTCTCTCATGGCTCCTGCAAGGAGCCACTCCGCCAACACCCTGACCTCCGACCTCCAACTCCTCTCCCGGCGCGTCCTGCCGCGGATGCTCACCCAGGTCTGCCGCGATCCGGGCTCTCCGGCCGCGGGATGCTGGGACCGGAACTGGTGGCACTACAAGATCCGCGACTTTCCCTCGATCATCCTCCAGCAGGGGGGCTATGCGCTGCACATCGCGTCGTCGCTTCCCGCGGGCCGCGAAATCGGCGCCGCGTTCCTCGACCGCCTCGCCGCCTCCTCGGCGCGCTTCTGGAATGACCGCGCCCGCCGCCATGGCGCCTTCGAGGAATACTATCCTTTCGAGCAGGGCTACCCGCCGCTGGCCTTCTCGACGCTTGCCGTCGCCAAGCTGGCCGGGGCCGGCGTGGTGGACGTCGAGGAGATCCGCCCCGGCCTCCAAGTCGCCGCCGGTCAGCTCCTCTCCCGTTTCGAGTCGCAGGCGGCCAACCAGCAGGTCGCCGGCACCGCCGCCGCGGCGATGATCCGCAAGCTGGCGCCCGACCTCGTCGATGAGGCGCGCTTCGCCGGCCTGCTCGACCGCACCTTCGCGATGCAGGAAAGCGAAGGCTGGTTCCCGGAATACGACGGCCCCGACCTCGGCTACCTCGCCGTCACCATGGACTGCCTGTGGGACCTCCACGATGCGACCGGCGACGAACGATGCCGGCCCGCCCTCGACAAGGCGCTGGAGTTCATCGCCTGGTTCACCGAATCCCCGCCGCACCGGGCGGGCATGCACAACTCGCGCAATACCGACTACCTCGTCCCCTACGCCATCGCCCGCATGGCGACGGAATCCTCCGCGGCCGGCGACCTCGCCACGCGGGTCTTCCACCGGCTCTTCGCGACGGCCGACCAGCCCGGCCACTTCCTCGCCGCCGTCGATGACCGCTACTGGTGCCACTACATCGGCCATTCCGTCTTCCGCGCCCTCAAGGTCCTCGGCGACTCCCCTGTCGATCCGCCCTCCTCGGATTTCAGCGTTTCAGCATTTCAGCTTTCAGCTTTTCAGAAGTCCGGCCACGCCCGCCTCGCCGGCGAAGGCGTCCACGCTCTCGTCTCCGCCCGCAAGGGAGGCATCGCCACCGTCGCCTGGGATGATGGGTCCGAGGCGAGCGACTTCGGCTGGATCGTCCGCCGCGGCGGAGAGGAATGGGTCAGCCACTGGTGGTCGCCGGACTGGATCATCGATCTCGAGGCCGACCATGTCGTCACCAAGGGTCCGCTCGTCGCCCACCGCGAGCACCAGAGCAGCCCGCTCAAGCACATGGTCCTGCGCGTCGGAAGCTGGATCCTGGGCCGCCGCCTCATCGGTCTCCTCAAGCGCGTGCTCATCTTCAAGAAGGGCGGGGGAGACCTCCGCATCGACCGTTCGATCCGCCTCGAGAATGGCGCACTGGTGATCAAGGACCGCATCACCGGCCTGCGTGAGTCCGACGAGGTGCTTCGCGCTCCGCGCTCCTCCAAGCGCCACGTCGCCAGTGCCGACAGCCACCACCCGGAGGACGCCGGGTTGTCGCGCGGCGTATCGAGGGCAGAGAAGATCAACCGCGATGGCGGGAGTTTCGTGGCAACGACAAGGTATTTGAAAAGCTGAAAGCGGACATGCTGGAATGCTGAAACAAAAAGAAATTCCTGTCATTGGTCCGTGAGACTGTCTGAAGACCTTCGCCAGCGCACCAAGCGCCTTGCCTCCGGAATTGTGAGGCTTTTTATCCGCCTGCCCCGCCAGCGGGAGGAAGTCAGCATACTCGGTCGCCAAATGATCCGCGCGGGCACTTCGGTAGCGGCTCATGCGCGTGAGGCCTCACGGGCTCGGTCAGATGCCGAGTTCTGTTCCAAGATCGAAGTTTTGCTCCAGGAAGCGGATGAGACTCAACTCTGGATCGAACTCCTCATCGAGGATTGTGGCGTAACGGATTCGGCACTGCCCAATTCCCACAAGGAACTGGACGAGATCATCTCGATTTTCACCACCATCGTCTCCAAGGTGCGGAGCACTGGCAAAAGCTCAAACTGAAATGCTGAAACGCTGAAGTAAAATCAGAGTTTTCGCCCAGTCCATTCGCACTCGCTTCTTCAATTCGGGTATCAGGCCCTTTAGAGGGCACTCCATCCCATTTCAGTGTTTCTGATTTTCAGCATTTCAGCTTTTGAAATTGATCATCCAGATCCCCTGCCTCAACGAGGAGGACACCCTGCCGCAGACGCTCGCCGACCTGCCGCGCGAGGTGCCGGGCATCGACGTGGTCGAGTACCTCGTCGTCGATGACGGCAGCACCGACCGCACCTCGGAAGTCGCCCGCGAGTGCGGCGCCCACCACGTGCTCACCCTCGGCAGCAACCGCGGGCTCGCCATCGCGTTCCGGCGTGGCATCGACTTCGCCCTGGCCCACGGGGCCGACATCGTCGTCAACACCGACGGCGACAACCAGTACTGCGGCGCCGACATCCCCAAGCTCGTCGCGCCGGTGCTCGAGGACCGTGCCGACATCGTCGTCGGCTCGCGCCCCATCGTCGATCATCCCGAGTTCGGCTTCGTGAAGAAGGCGCTCCAGTTGGTCGGGAGCTGGGTGCTGCGGATGATCTCCAAGACCACCGTCCGCGACGCGCCCTCCGGCTTCCGTGCCTTCTCCCGCGAGGCCTGCATGCGGATCTTCCTCTACACCCGGTTCTCCTACTGCATGGAAACCCTCATCCAGGCCGGCAACAACGGCCTGCGCGTTGAGTCGGTCGACATCCGCGTCAATCCCAAGACCCGCGACTCCCGGCTCTTCCGCTCGATTCCCCAGTACCTTTGGAAAACCGGATCGACGATGGTGTCGATGTTCATCCTCTACCGCCCCAGCCGCCTCTTCGTCAGCGTCGCGGCCGTCCTCTTCGCCGCGGCGCTCGCCCTCGGCATCCGCTTCATCTACCTCGTCTATTTCTCGACCTCCTCCGACTCCGACCGCACCTACCTGCCGTCGGTCATCCTGCTGGCCATCCTCGCCCTCGCCGGCTTCCTCATGGTCGCCGTCGCCGTGCTGGCCGAACTCAGCCGCAGCCAGCGCCGCCTCACCGAGGAAACCCTCTACCAGAGCCGCCTGGCGGCGGTGGGAGACGGGAGCCGAAACGTTGAAAGCGGAAAGTTGAAAGTTGAAAGCTGAAAGTTGAAAGTTGAAATCAGACCTGAGCATTTCAGCGCTTCAGCTTTTCCGGGCGCGTTTCGGCAGGCTCTTCCGCTTCCTCGCCGTCGGCATCCCGGCCTTCCTGGTCGCGATCCCGCTCAACTGGTTCCTGGTGGACCGGCTCGGCTGGCCCAAGCCCGGCGCCTACGCGCTGGTGCTGGTGGTGCAGGTCACGATCAACTTCTTCGCCTGCATCCTCTTCGTCTTCAAGCGCGACACCTCGCGCAGCCTGTGGTCGCAGTTCCTGCTCTTCATGTCGGGCATCCTCGCCGCCCGCGTCCTCGACTGGGCCCTCTATTCGCTGCTGGTCCGCGTCACCCCCATCCACTACCTCGTCCTCCAGTTCGCCAACGTCGTCGTCTTCAGCGTCGCCAAGTTCCTCTTCGCCCGCCACGCGCTGGAAGGACGTTTGAAAAACGGAAAGCTGAAAGCTGAAAGTTGAAATGCCCAGCCTCCGACCTCCGACTCCCGACTCCTGACTCCCGACTCCTGACTCCTGACTCCTGACTCCTGACTCCTGACCTCCGACCCCTGACCTCCGACCCCTGACCTCCCTCTGATTTCAGCTTTCAGTTTTCAACTGTCAGCTTTTCTTCCCACTCCCATGCGCCTTTCCCCGGACCAGTCCGACACGATCCTCGCAGCGCTTGCTCCGCTTGGCCCGGCGGCGGTGTATCTTTTCGGCTCCTACGGCACCGACCGGCAGCATCCGGGGTCGGATCTCGACCTGGCGATCCTGCCATCGGCGCCCCTCGACCCCGTCGAGCTTTTCGGACTGGCCAACCGCCTCTCCGAATCCCTTCGGGTGGAGGTCGATGTCGTCGATCTCGATGCGGCCTCGACCGTCATGCGAAAGGAGGTCCTGCGCACGGGCGAGCGGTTGCAGGCGGCCGATCTCCCCGCCGCCCGGAAGCTCGAGATGCAGACCCTTGCCGACTATGCCCGCCTCAATGAGGAGCGTGGGGAGATCCTCGCGCGATGAGTGACGACATCACCCGGAACAAGTCCGAGATCATCCGGCGTTGCGTCGCGCGGGTGGCGGAGGAATACCGGGGTGATCCCGCCCGGCTCGATGACTGCACCATCCAGGACGCGATCATCCTGAACCTCCTTCGAGCCTGCGAGGCCGCCATCGATCTTGCGATGCACCACGTTGCCGAGAACAGGCTCGGCATCCCGCAATCCAGCCGCGACGCGTTCAGCATGATCGAGAAATCCGGCGCGCTTTCCCCTGAAACGGCAGCCGCCTTGCGCAATATGGTAGGTTTCCGAAACATCGCCGTCCATGCCTACCAGGAGATCCAGCGTCCCATCCTCGAAGCCATCCTCGATCGTCACCTCGTCGATTTCGAACGATTTATCGCCGAACTGACCGAGGCCCCCTGACCTCCGACCTTCCTCTCTGATTTCAGAATTTCAGCTTTTCTCCTCCGCCCGTGACCCAGTCCTCCACCATCCGCGCGATCTTCGTCGTGATGATCGCGATCGTGCTCTCGATCTGGCTGGGCTACAGCATCATCACCGACCAGGTCCTCACCATCGTCAAGGTGGGTGCGGTCGGCGTGCTGCTGGTGGGCGCGCTGCTCGGGCACCGGATCTGGTTGCTCATGGTCTTCATGTCGGCCCTGAACGTCACCCTCGCGAAGGGCTTCGGGACGGCGGAGATCTCGAAGATGATGTTCATCGGCTTCACCCTGGCGATGTTCCTGATGCGCCGCCTCCGCTTCCGGGTGCGCATCGGCGAGCTGGAGGTTTGGACGATCCTCATCCTCCTCTGCATCGCACAGGTGTACATGAGGAATCCCGTGGGCCTCAACATCCTCGGCGGCGGCTCGGTGGGCGGCAAGCCCTACATCTTCATGGCCATCAACGTGGGTGCGGCGGTGCTGCTCTCCACCCTCATCCTCCCGGCCAGGGAACTCAAGTGGGCGATGGCCCTGTCGATCTTCGGCCGCTTCGTCGGCGAGCCGCTCAACCTGGTGCGGGGCGGGGACAGCGTGGTCGATGCCGAGACCGGGCAGGTCAAGAGCCGCGTCGGCACCTTCCGCGACATCGGCCACACCATCGCGAGCTGGCTGGTCGCCTTCAAGTCACCGCTACGGGCCTGCTTCCACCCCGGCTGGGCGCTGGTGGTCCTGCTGAGCCTCGCGCTCGCCGCCGCCAGCGGCTACCGCAACTCGATCGCCAACGTCGGCCTGCTGTATGCGGTGGCGATCTGCTACCATTCCGGCTTCCGCGGCCTGGTGCTCTCGGTGCTGGTGGGGGCCTTCGCGCTGACGGCGCTGGCCTTCTACCACAGCAACTGTCCCCTGCCCAAGAACAACCCGCGGGCGCTGGCGCCCCTCCCCGGGCCGTGGCGCGAGGAGGTGCTCCGGGCTGCTGACCATCCGACGGACCGGCCCGGGGAGCC
>CALGOH010000072.1 GCA_937957985.1 uncultured Verrucomicrobiae bacterium | reverse complement strand
CCCGCCCTGCGGTGGCAATTCACCTAGGATGGATCGGTCTCCGACGTGTCGGATGCCGGCTGGGTCGATGAAGTCGTGATCGCCTCCTCGTCGCCGCTGCCGCTCATTTCGAGTCCCGCGGTGGCCTACGCCGCCCAGGGTCAGCCGTTCTCGTTCCAGGTGGCCGCGACCAATGCGCCGACCGGCTTCGCGGCGACGGGACTGCCGGGCGGTCTCGGGATCGACAGCTCCACCGGGGTGATTTCCGGCACACCGACCCAGTCAGGCGATTTCACGGCATCGATCAACGCCACCAACGCGTCGGGTTCAAGCGGCGGATCCCTGCTGATCCGGGTGGGTTCGATCTCGACGAGCTTGGCCGATGCGATCGACCGGCCGGGGGAAACCGTTTTCACCGGTGGAGACCTGCCTTTCGTCCGGACGACCTCGACCAGCCACGACGGCTCGGATTCGGCCCGGACCGGTGCCATCGGCGACAACGGACGGAGCTGGATGGCCATCGTGGTCGAGGGCCCCGGCGATCTGTCATTCTGGTGGCGGGCTTCCACGGAGATTTTCTACGACCCCTTGTCCTATTCGATCGACGGCAGCGAGATCGACAGGATTTCGGGCGAGGTGGGATGGACCCAGGTCACGCGTTCGCTCGGTCCCGGCACGCACGCCGTGGAGTGGGAGTTCTCGCGGGATGGCAGCGCAGGAGGTGGCTCCAATCTCGGCTGGGTCGACGAGGTGACCTTCACCTCGACCCTCACGCCTTTCGAGATCTGGATCGGCGGCTTTCCGGTCGCCGACGACACGCTCTCCGGAGACCCCGATCATGACGGCCTCGTCAATCTCATCGAGTATGCCTTCGACCTCGATCCGGGCGCTTTCGATGTTTCGTCGCTTCCGCAGGTTTCATTGAATCCCCAGGGCCAGTTGGAGGTGACCTACGACAGGCTTCGCCCGGAGCTGATCTATCGCGTGCAGGGATCGACCGACCTGGTGAACTGGAGCACTTCCGGGATCACCGTGACCGATCTGGGCGGGGGCATGGAACGCGCCACGGACACCGAGTCGACGACGACCGAGGACCGTCGCTTCATCCGCTTCGAGATCGTCGCGCCGTGAATGCCTCGGGGGTGATCGGGGACGCGTGAGACGGATTCCGGTTGCGAGGCGCTTGGGGAAGCGGCTTGTTTGACGGGCGTGGCGGTGGATCTGAAAGCCAAGCTGCGGGACGTGCCGCACCAGCCGGGGGTCTATCTGATGAAGGACCGCCTCGGGTCGATCATCTATGTCGGCAAGGCGCGCGACCTGCGCAAACGGCTTTCGTCTTACTTCATGGCCTCGCGCAAGACGCGGGCGGACCTGAAGACCCGTGCGCTCATCGACACGATCGCCGACTTCGACATCCACCAGGTGCGCAACGAGGCCGAGGCGCTGCTGCTCGAGGGCAAGCTGATCAAGGACTACCGGCCGCGCTACAACGTCTCGTTCCGCGACGACAAGCGCTTCCTGCTGGCGAAGATCGATCCCGCCGAGCCGTGGCCGCGCTTCGTGCTGACGCGGCTGAAGAAGGACGACGGCGCGCGTTACTTCGGGCCCTTCGCGCACTCCGGCGCGCTGCGGGCCACGTTGTCGTGGATCAACCGCAAGTTCGGCCTGCGGGTGTGCCGTCCGCGGGTGCCCGACGAGGTCGCCTACAAGCACTGCAACGCCGACGTGATCCGCAACTGCTCGGCGCCGTGCGTCGGGCGGATCAGCCGCGAGGACTACCTGGCGCGCGTCGACGAGGCCTGCGAGGTGCTGTCTGGGAAGGGACGGCGCGAGATCTTCGAGGAGATCGAGGCGGAGATGGAGAGGGCGGCGGGGAAGCTCGACTTCGAGAAGGCGGCGCTGCTGCGCGACGTGCTCGACAACCTGCGCAAGACGCTCAATCCGACACGGCGTTTCGCGCGTGGCCGCGGCGTGCCGACGACGGTGAAGCCGACCGAGGACCTCGCCGAGCTGGGCGAAGAGCTGGGCCTCGCGGGTCCGCCGCGGGTGATGGAGTGCTTCGACATCTCGAACGTCTCGTCGAACCACATCGTCGCCTCGATGGTGCGCTTCACCGAGGGTCGCCCGGACAACCGCAACTACCGCCGCTACCGAATCCGCACGGTGGCGGGCCAGGACGACTTCGCGTCGATGGCCGAGGTGATTCGCCGGCGCTACTCGCGGATCCTGCGCGAGAACGTCGAGGCCGCGCCCGACCTCGCCGAGTCTCAGGAGGACGTGGTGGAGATCCAGCGGCGTCTGGCGGACGAGGGTCGGGCGAGGATCGTCCTGCCGGACCTGGTCATCGTCGATGGCGGCAAGGGCCAGCTTTCCTCGGCGGTGAGGGAGCTGCGCCAGCTCGGTCTGCACGAGCTGCCGGTGATCGGTCTCGCCAAGCAGCGCGAGGAGGTCTTCGTGCCGGGGAAGGGCGAGCCCATCGTCATTCCGCACGAGCGCGGGGCCTTGCGTCTGTTGCAGCGCATCCGCGACGAGGCCCATCGCTTCGCCAACGGCTACAACGAGCTGCTGCTGCGGAGGCGGATGAAGGAAAGCCTGCTGGACGACTGCCCGGCCGTGTCGCCGAAGCGCAAGCAGGCGCTGCTGGCGAAATTCGGCAGCGTCGAGCGCATCCGCCGGGCGAGCGTCGAGGAGATCGCCGCTTTGCCGGGGATCTCCACCAAGAGTGCCGAAGCGATTCTGGAGTGGCTTGGATGATTCGAGTTTCGAGTTTCAAGTTTCAAGTTTAGAACGGCTCCGTGACGACCTGGGACAAGGCGGTGGAGACGGTGCGCGGGTGCCTCGAGCACGGCGTGCGCGAGTTCGTGGTTTGTGCGGGAGCGCGCAACGCCGCCCTGGTCGAGGTGCTGGCGCAGGTGGAAACGGCCGGCCACGTGACGCTGCGCCGACACTTCGAGGAACGCTCGGCCGGCTTCTTCGCGCTCGGGCGGACGATGCACGGCGAACCCTGCGCGGTGGTCACGACCAGTGGCACGGCCGTCGCCGAGTTGCTGCCGGCGGTGATCGAGGCCCGCTATCAAGGACGCCCCTTGGTGCTGATCACGGCGGATCGCCCGGCACGCTTCCGCGGCACCGGAGCGCCCCAGTGCCTCGTGCAGCCGGGAATCTTCGGCGATCACGCCGGCAGTGGCGAGTGGGTGGCATGGGACCGTCGATCCCCCTGGCACGTGAACGTCGAACTGGACGAGGACTTCGAGCCGGGCGAGTGGAGAGGGCCGGGATTCGTGGCGCAGACCCATGCCCCGGAGTGGCCGCGGCTGGCGGTGGCGGACCTCGCGCGTTGGCTGCAGGATGATCTCTACAAGGGCCTGGTGGTGATGCTCGGAGAGCTGGAGCCCGAGGATCGCGAGGAGGTCTATCATTTCATCCACGACCTCAAGGTCCCGGTGGTGGCCGAGGCGACCAGCGGACTGCGCGAGGCGCTCGAGCCGCTGGTGCTGGCGGATCCGGATCGACAGTTGAAGGCCACCCATCCCGGCAAGGTGCTGCGTCTCGGCGCGGTGCCGAGCGGGCGCTTCTGGCGCGATCTTGAGGACATGCCAGCGATCGAGGTGTGGAACGTCACCCGCAGCGGCTGGCCGGGGCTGGCGAGGGAATCGCGGACGCTTGTCGCACCGGTCGGGGCGGCGATCCGGGCGCTTGGCGGTGTCGGGATGGCGGATGACGCGCTCGACCTGCTGGAGCAAAACTCCCGCCGGGCCTCGCAGATCGACGAGCTGCTGGAGGCCTACCCGGACAGCGAGCCGGGGATGCTGAGGACGCTCTCGACCTATGCCGCGCTGGGCGGCGGCCTGTTTCTCGGAAACAGCCTGCCGATCCGGGAGTGGAACCTTTTCGGACAGTGGGACCGGCCGATCCCCGAGGTCCGTGCGAATCGCGGGATGAACGGCATCGACGGCCAGATCTCGACCTGGCTCGGCTGGAGTTCGCAGGAGGCGGCGAGCTGGTGTGTGGTCGGCGACCTCACGGCGCTCTACGACCTCGCCGCTCCGGCGATGCTCGGCCAGGTCGAGCGACAGGGGCGGGTGCTGGTGGTCGTCAACAACGGAGGCGGGCGCATCTTCTCCCGTGTCCCGCGCCTGGCGACGATGGGCGAGCGGGGACGCGAGTTGATGCTGAACCCGCACGAGCTGTCGCTGGAGGGATGGGCTTCGATGTGGGGCATGCGCTATCTGCGGATCGGGAGGCAGGAGGATTTTGATCGGCTGGAACCTGAAGGCCCGCCGTTGCTGGTCGAGCTGCGTCCCTCGCCGAAGGAAACCGCCGCCTTCTGGGCTCGCTGGGACGGATGAGCCGGCGTTTCTCGAATCCCTGGGCGCATCCCGGGCACCGCTTTCGCGACGTGCTGCGGTGGAAGCTGGGACTCGGACCGAAGGAAGGGATCTCGGAGGCACCGGACGAGCCTGCGGGCAGGGTGGCGTGGGAACGGGAGCCGGTGCCCGAAAGGGGCTGGCGGGTGAGCTGGCTCGGGCATGCGTCGTTCCTGCTGGAAGGTTGCGGGAGGCGACTGCTGGTGGATCCGATCTTTTCCGAGTACTGCGCGCCGCTGCGGCTGCGCTCGCTGAAGCGCCTCGTGCCGCCGCCGTGCACGATCGCGGGACTCGGCGCGATCGATTCGGTCTTGCTGACCCATGGTCACTACGACCACCTCGACCTGCCCACGCTGCGGGCGCTGGAAGGTGCTCCGCTGATGGTCGTGCCGGAGGGTCACGGGCGGTGGATGGAAAGGCGCGGTTTTTCCGAAGTACGGGAGTTGTCGTGGTTCGAGACCACGGTGCCCTTCGAAGGGGTGGAGGTCACCTCCACGCCGGCGCAGCATTTCACGGCCCGGACTCCCTTCGACCGCAACCGCGGGCACTGGTGTGGCTACAGGATCGAGGGCGGTGGCGTTTCCCTCTGGCACGCCGGCGACAGTGGCTGGTGTCCCGCCTTCGCCGAAATCGGCGATCGGCTCGGGGAGGTGGATTTCGGAATGATCCCGATCGGTGCCTACGCGCCGCGGTGGTTCATGGAACCGGTGCACGTGACACCGGAAGAGGCGGTCGAAGTGTTCCGGGCGACGCGCTGCCGCCGGGCCGTGGGGATGCATTGGGGGACCTTCCGCCTGACCGACGAGCCGTCGGGCGAGCCGCCACGGAGGCTGGAACGGGCACTCTCCGCCGGGGAACGGGACCGCTTCGTGACCGGTGCCGTGGGCGAGAGTTGGCGGATCCCGGGCGGGAAGGCCTCTTGAAAAGCGGGCGGATCGGGGGTTTAATCGACGAATAAGCGAGAATGACTCGCTGAATTGGCATGATGCGAGGCACCCAGGGCCCGTGGCGAGCGCGACGATCCGTCCGGATGGACGGGGCCGGCGGCTGGCGGCGTGTGATCGGGGTGCTCGGGTTCGCGGCGCTTGCGGCGGCGTGGCTGCCCTCACTGCTGGCCGGCGTAGTGGCCGTCGCCGATGGGAATGGCGAACACGAGCTGCGCTGCCGAGCCACGGCCGGCGGATTCGAACTCACCTTGCATCACATCGGGAATTTCCGGGAGCATCACCATAATCTCCTCGAGCGCCTGGTGATCGGAGATGCCGACGAGGACGAACCCGACCATCACCTGGCCTTCGCGCTCTCCGACGGGTTCAGCGAAATGCCCGATGAGGAGCTTCCGCCGGCGATGGCCGAGCTTCTCCGGGAGACGGTGATGCCGTTGCCGGGCGCGCACTTTCCTGCTGGGGGGCGCAGCGCTGCTTCGGAGATCTGCTGGCGCAGCCCGCCGCCGTTGTGGCGGGGTGTGGTGATGACGATCTGATCGGTGGTGGTCGCCGCGCGCTTCCGTTCGATGGAGGCGCGTGCCCGTTCCGCTGCCCGCCGTCCGCGGGCTTCTTCCGATCTTTCCGCCCTTCGCCTCCGTGCATTCACTCCGAACCCATCCACCCGCTCCCGGCTTCCGCTCTGCCGGGACGGACGCGCTATTTCAAGTAGGCGTCGACGCCCTCGGTGGCGGGTTCCCAGTAATTCACGGAGGACACCTTTCCTCCGGAAAGTTTCAGGACGGTGATCTTGCCCGGCTGCGAGGGAAACTTCGCGATCAGTGCGTCGTCATCGCCGAGAATGATGCGGTGCGCGTACTTGCGCATCTTGGGCAGGGCGAACATGCGGCCGACTTTCGGCATGCCGTGGATGTTGGCGAGGTAGACCGCCTTGCGGTCGGGGAGGTAGGTCTCTCCGAGCGTGGTGAGGACGCCATTGGCCGCCTTGCCGGTGTCCATGTCGTGGCTGACGAGAAGAAAGCGGACCTTGGATGGTTCGAACGTGAAGGCCTTTCCGTGCTGGTCCTCGGCGGAGAAGGCATCGACCCGGTCGCCGCCCGAGTAGGTGTCGGCGAGGCAGGGGACCAGCGCCAGGATGGCGCACACGAGGGCTGCGAGTGAGCGGGATTTCATGAGATCAAAAGAAAGGAAAATGATGAAACAACTGACAGGGGAAGAACACCCTTTCCGACCGGATAACAAGCACCGGAGCGCCGCTCTGGCGATGACGAAAACGATCGGGATCGCGATTTGCGGGCTCATGCTCGCGGCGACCTCCGCCGGGGCGGCGACCTTGAAGGTGGAGAAGCAACGCAGCCGCATCCATGTCGATGCGAAGGCGACGGGCCATTCCTTCACCGGAACCCTGAAGGACTACACCATCAAGGTGACCGGCAACCCGGCGACCCTCGAGCCGGACTCCTTCACGCTCGAATGGACCTTCGATCATCTGGAGACCGGCCAGGAGGATCGCGACGATGAGATGATCAAGTGGCTCGGCGGCGGGAAGCCGGCTGGATCCTTCGAGTTCATCAAGAGCTGGAAGGATGACCAGGGCCGGCTTTTCGGCATGGGCACGCTCAAGATCCATGGGGTGAGCAAGACGGTCTCCTTTCCTTACACTGTGAAGAAGGATGGTCGCTGGGTCACCATCGACGGCACGGCGAAGCTGGACTACGAGGACTTTTCGTTGCCGATCGTTCGCGCGATGGCGGTGATGACGGTCGATCCCGAACTCACCGTGAGGTTCCACATCGTGGGCAAACTCTGAGACGACGATGACACCGGAATCATGGTGGAGAAGGCGGGCCGGATGCGTCCGCGCGCTGATGGTGGAGAGCTTCCGCCAGGGCATGGGGCGTCCGGAGCGGGTCGAGCCACGGCTCGCCGCGGCGATCGGGGACCTGCTGGCGCGGCCGGGGTCGATGACCCGGGCGGTGACCGCCTACCTCGTCGGCATCGAGATGGGTGTCGCCGAGGGTTCGGCGCGGGCGATGGCCTGCGGGATCGAGTACCTGCACACCGCCTCGCTGGTCTTCGACGACCTGCCGGCGATGGACGACGCGCGGCTGCGCCGCGGCATGCCGGCGCTGCACCTGCTGCACGGCGAGGGCATCGCGATGCTCGCGGCGCTGGCGATGATCAACCGCGGCTACGCGCTGCTGTGGCAGGGGATCTCCGACGCGCCGGCCGCGAGGCGGCGGCTGGCGGGCGAGATCGTCGACCGCTGCCTCGGCACGACCGGAATGATCGGCGGCCAGTCGCACGACCTCGGCGGCTGGCGCGGCGGCCGGTCGGTGGCGGAGGTCAGCGAGGTGGCCGCGCGCAAGACCGGCGACCTGCTGCGGCTCACGCTGCTGCTGCCGGCCGTGGTCGGCCGCGGGGGCGGTCGCGAGCTGCAGTTGCTGGACCGCCTCGCCCTGCTACGGGGACTGGCGTACCAGGCGGCGGACGACATCAAGGACGTCCTCGGCGGCGGCGGCAAGACGGCCGGCCGGGACGAGGCGATGGGGCGGCCGAACCTGGTCATGGCGGAGGGGTTTCCCGAGGCGGTGGCCCGGCTGCGGCGGCTGATCGAGGTCGGCGACCGGGTGCAGGCGAAGCTTCCGGCACCGCCCGAGCGCTGGGGGATGCTCGGGGCCCTGCGCGTCGGCGTGCCGGAGGGCGCGCTGCAACCCCTCGAGTCCGCGGCGGGATGAGCCTCTGGAAGCTGATCCTCACGAACCTGCGCCGGCACCGCGTGCGGACGGCGATCGGGGCGACGGGCATCGCGCTCGGCGTCGCGACGATGCTGAGCGTGGTCGGCCTGCTCGGTGGAGCGGTGAGGATGTTCGAGAAGATCCTGCGCAGCGACGCGGAGATGGTGGTCTTCGAGCGCAACGTCTCGGACCTGTTCTTCAGCAACGTGCCGGAGTCGCTGGTCGCCGAGCTCGAGTCGCAGCCCTTCGTCCGGGAGGCGCAGCCGGTGCTCTTCACCATCATCACCGCGCCGGACCGGCCGGTGATCACCTGCTTCGGGATCCGCGCCGGCGACGGCCGGCTGGCCGGGGCCGAGTGGCTCAGCGGGGCGCCGGTGGGATTCTCCGACGACGGCCGCGGCGTGGTGCTCGGCGAGCGGGCGGCCGATTTTCTCAAGGCCACGGCCGGCGACGAGGTCGTGCTGGGGCAGGAAAGCTGGCCGGTCGCCGGGGTGGTGCGAATGGAGAACGGCTTCGAGAACGGCGGCGTGTTCCTGCCGCTCTCGGAATGCCAGCGGGCCTTCCACAAGGAGGGCGTGTCGTCGGTGGTCACCGTCGCTCTGGCCGAGGGGCACGAGCCGCGCGAGGTCAGGGAGTGGGTCGATGCGAACCACGGCCGTCTGACGGCGCTCGAGAACGAGGAGTTCAGCCGCAGCTACTCGCAGTTCCGCATCCTCAAGACGACCGCCTGGGTGGTCGGCGGCTGCGCATTCCTGTTAGGCGGGCTGAGCGTGACCAATACGATGATCCTGTCGGTCTTCGGCCGCATCCGCGAGCTGGCGGTGCTGCGCGTCTGCGGATTCTCGCGCGGGCAGCTCGCGCGGATGATCCTCGGCGAGTCGCTGATGCTTTCGGCCCTCGGCATGCTCGCCGGCTGGGGGCTGTCGCTGGCCGGGCTGCGGATCCTCGAGGCCCTGCCGGCGCTGCAGGGCTACATCGAGCCGCAGGTCGGGATGATGGAGGTGCTGGGCGCGGCCGGACTGGCGCTGCTCACCGGCATCGGCGGCGCGTTGTATCCGGCGGCGCACGCGGCGAGGCTGAAACCGGCGGAGGCCCTGAGGTTCGAATGATGATCGCGATCGAGGATGTGTGGCGCAGCTACGACGAAGGCCGGATCGAGGTGCTCAAGGGGGTCGATCTCGTCGTCGAGGAAGGCTCGACGGTGGCGCTGGTCGGGCCGTCGGGCTGCGGGAAATCGACCTTGCTCAACGTGATCGCCGGCCTCGAGGTGCCGCAGCGCGGGCGGGTCATGGTGGCCGGGCGGGGCGTGGTCGACGAGGCATCCCGCCGCGAACTGCTGCGCCACGTGGTGGGATTCGTTTTCCAGCTCCACCACCTGATGCCCGGGCTGACGCTCGAGGAGAACCTGCTGGTGCCGGCGGTGGCGGTCGGGATGCCGCGCCGGGCGGCCCGCGACCGCGTCCGCGAGCTGGCGGCGGCGACCGGGCTGGAGGGGCGGCTCGACCGCCGGGTGCGCGAGCTTTCCGGCGGCGAACGCCAGCGCGGCGCGCTGTGCCGGGCGCTGATGAACCGCCCGCGCGTCCTGCTGGCGGACGAGCCGACCGGGGCGCTCGACGAGAGCAACCGGGAGGCGGTGTTCGGGTTGCTGATGAATCTGGTGGCGGAGCAAGGGCTGACGCTGGTGATGGCGACGCACGACGGGGAACTGGCGGGGCGCTGCGGGCGGGTGGTGAAAATGAGGGACGGGAGGGTCGAGGCGTGAATGAAGCTCTGGATGGTGAGCGGCGGGCCGCCGCTGCCACGGCCTGCGGCGAGCCGCCGCAGCCACCCCTTGCCGGGGTGCACGCGCTCGGGTGGCTGGTCGCCGCGAACGCGGTGGGGCTGTGGCTTTCGCTGCTGCTGCTTCGCCCGGGGTGGCAGGCGGGCGAGTGGACCTACGGCCGCTGGGTGCCGGTGCATCTGGACGCCCAGCTCTACGGCTGGACCGCGCTGCCGCTGGTGGCGTGGCTGCTGAGGATCTACGAGGTGCCCCGTAGGTGGGCGGAGGTGGCGGTGTGGGCGTGGACCGCGGCGCTGGCGCTGGGCTGTCTGAACTGGCTGCAGGGCGGGAGTTCGGGGAAGATCTTCCTCGATTGGTCGGGTGGCGCGCTGGTCGAGTTCGTGGTGGCGCTGGTGCTGCTGTGGCTGGCGCTGGCGAGGGGCTGGCTGCGGGTGCGCGGTGGCTGGAGGTTGGTTGCCCTACTGGCGCTGGCAGGAGTGCCCCTCATGATGTTCCTCGCCGCGTCGCCGGAGGTCTATCCGCCGGTGGACGAGACGACCGGCGGGCCGACCGGGTCGAGCCTGCTGGGATCGACGTTGTTCGTGGTGGGGCTGATGCTGATGCTGCCGGCGGTGCTGTTGGAGCGCGGACTTCAGTCCGCCCCCGTGGCGGCGCCCTTTCTCCGGGGCGGACTGAAGTCCGCGCTCCGGTCGTGGACACTGGTCTTTTTCGGCGTTTCGTGGGTGGTCTTCGGCGTGACCGAGGCGATGGGCGGCACCCACCGCGACTGGTGGCAGATCCTCGCGATGCTCTTCCTGGTGCCGTGGATTTTTTTGCTGCCGCGCTGGTGGCGTCGCTACGAATGGCCGGAGGAATCGCGGGCGTGGCGTTGGTCGCTCCTCGGTTGGTGGGGCTTGCTGGTGCTCAGCGGCGTGACGGCGTATTTTCCGGAGGTGCTCGACCGCCTGAAGTTCACGCAGGGTCTGGTGGCCCACTCGCACCTGGCGATGGCGGGTTTCACGAGTTCGTTCGGGGCGCTGCTACTCACGCTGCTGGGGGTGCGGGTCGGAAGTACGAGGACCATCGTGGCTTGGAACGCGGCGGCACTGGGGATGGTGGTCGTGCTGGCGGCGATGGGCTGGCTGGAGGGCGGTGGCTACGGGTGGATGGTCGAGCGGCCGCTGTGGAGATCAGTGGGGCTGGGGTTGAGGACGGTTTTCGGGATGGTGATGTTCGGGGTTTCGGTCGGGTGGTTTGTGGCGGGACGGCGGGCCGCCGTCGCCACGGCCTGCCCCGGGCCGGGGCAGCTACGGGAGGTGCAGGCATGAAGCGGTTCTGTCGATGGTGGAGCGTGGTGGTGGGGGCGATGGACGCCTCGACCGGGTTGCTGTTGGTGACGTGTCCTGGCTGGGTGCTGGCGACGCTGGGGATTGCGCCGCTGCCGGCGGAAAGCGGGGTCCTTCTCCGCTGGATCGGGGTGTTCGTCGGGGCGGTCGGGCTTAGCTACGGGCTCGCCTTGAAAGGGGAGCGCGAGGGCGAGACGGTGTGGGCCTTCACAGCATTGGTGAGGGGGATGGTGGCGGCCTTTGTGACAATGAACATCATGGGTGGCACGCTGGAGCCGGCTTGGGCGGGGGTGGCGGTGACCGACGCGGGGGTGGCGGTGGTGCAGGTGATCGGGCTGCGGAAGCGATGGTGGCGGTGACGACAAAGCTGCGGGCGGCCGGCGTGGTGGCGTCGGTCTATGGATTCTTCCTGATCTTCGCGCAGTTCGCGTTCGTCGAGATCCTGCGCGGCGACGGGGTGGGGATGCCGGGTGAGAAGGTGGCCCTGGGGGCGATGGCGCTCAGCGGGATCGTGGCCGGCTTTCTTGTCGCCCTGCGCGGGGTGTCGGTGCCGGTGCTGCGGGCGGCGCTGGTGGTCGGGGCGGTGGCGGCGGGGCTCGCGACGATGGCGGGCGGTTTCTTCGGAGGGTTGTTCGTGGCGGTTCTAACGGGTGCCGGGATCGGCGGGGCGACGGTGTCGGCGGCGGCCCTGCTTCCCCGGTGGTGCGGGGTGGGCTGGGTCGGGCTTGGGACCGGACTGGGCTACGCGCTGTGCAACGTGCCGTGGGTGTTCTCGATGGCGCCGCAGGGGCAGGCGTGGGTGGGGGCGGTGTTCGCGGGGGTAGGGGCGTTGCTGGCACCGAAGGTGGAGGAACCGGGCCGGTTCCACCACGGCCTGCCCCGGGCCGGGGCAGCCACGGTGGCCGTGTTGGCATTTCTAGCGCTGGTGTGGCTGGATTCGGCGGCCTTCTTCATCATCCAGCATGAGCGGGAGCTGAAGGCCGGAACCTGGGGCGACGGGATGCTGTGGCGGAATGCCGGGCTTCATCTAACAGCGGCGCTGGTGGCGGGATGGTGGTTTGCGTGCGGCGGATGGAAGGGGCCGGTGTCGGCGGCCCTCGTCGTGCTGGCGACGGCGGCGCTGGCGGTGAATGCGGAGGCCGGCCGGCCGGTCGCGGGATGGCTGTATCCGGTCGGCGTGTCGCTGTATTCGACGGCGCTGGTGGCGTGGCCGGGATATGGGATGGAGGCATGGCGGATGAAATCCGCCGCCACGCGGGCGGCGTGGGTATTCGCGGTGGCGGGGTGGTTCGGTTCGGCGAACGGGATCGGGATGGCGCAGACGCTGCACCGGGTGCCTCCGATGTTCGTCGTACTTGCGGCGATCGTGGTGCTGGTGGCGGTGTTCGGCCGGCGGTGGCGGGCCTGGGCGACCCCGCTTGGAGTCGGCTTGGTGGGTTGGGTGTTCTCGAAGTCGAAACCGGAGGGCGCGGATGCGGTCGCGAGGGGTCGGCAGGTCTATCTCGCGGAGGGCTGCATTGCCTGCCACTCGCGCTACGTGCGGCCCGGGGACCCGGAGGGCTGGGGTCCGCCGTCGGAGCTGGAGGAGGTCCGGAACCAGCGGCCGGTGCTGATCGGCAACCGCCGGCAGGGGCCGGACCTGGCGCATGTCGGGGCCCGGCGCTCGGCGGCGTGGCTGCGCGAGCATTTCATCGCCCCGCGGAAGTTCGTGAAGGACAGCGCGATGCCGTCCTACGCGCACCTTTTCGAGGATCGCCGGGGAGACGACCTGATCGCGTGGCTGACCGACGGTCAGGGCGACGCGCTGGTGTGGCGGATGCAGCGGGCGGCTGAATGGAAACCGGAGGGGACGGCGGCCGGCGACGGGGCGGCGCTTTTCGCGGCGCACTGTGCGGCTTGTCATGGCCCCGGCGGCCGTGGCGACGGCGGGTTGGCGGATCGCTTCGCCAAGCCGCCAGCGAACCTGGTGGACGGGCCCTTCGTCTGGACCGCGGACACGGGGAACCTGCCGCGGGTGATCCGGTGGGGCGTGCCCGGCACCGACATGCCGGGGCACGAGCTGCTTTCCGACGGCGGGGTGCTCGCGCTGGCGGAGTGGGTGCGCGGGTTGCGCCGCTGATCAGCCGGGCTGGTCGGTGGTGGCGTGTTCCTTCGGCGTGGCGAATCTCGGATCGAGATCGGCGGGGAGGTGCTTCTGCGTCCGCGTGTCAAAGACGAACACCGCGCGATCCGATTCCCTCACGTAGGCGGAGACG
>CALGOH010000071.1 GCA_937957985.1 uncultured Verrucomicrobiae bacterium | reverse complement strand
CCGGAGACGAGCACGGCCGCCGGCGGCTGCCCGTTGACGGGAAGCACGAGCCGGGTCCGCGGCTCGCTCACCTCGAAGGGCAGGCGCCTTTCCCCGTCGATGACGACCCACGGGTGGTAGGTGGCCGTCGGCCGGGGAGGGCTGACCCGCGAGAAGGGCGGGAACGAGGGGGCGAGGCGGTCGACGATGCGGGCCTGGACGAGCTGCCGGATCTCCGGCGAGGGCTCGTTCGTGGATCCGGTTTCCGTGGCGATGGCGGCACCCGCGAGGAGCAGGGCGACGAGGGAGGCGGTGGTTCGGTGCTTCATGATTCGGTCTGGAGTTGCAGGGTTGGGGTTGAAACGGGTTGGCGGAGGCGGATGACCATCTCGGCGACGGCGGCGTTGCCGAGCAGGCTGAGCCAGAGGCAGGCGACGTAATTGGTTTCCACCGGCACGCCGGCGAGGTGGCCGATGGTGTGGAGGAACCGGAAGCTCACGGCGCTGGCGACCAGCGCGAAGGAGCGGGTCATCCA
This sequence comes from uncultured Verrucomicrobiae bacterium, assembly GCA_937957985.1. Classification (GTDB taxonomy): domain Bacteria; phylum Verrucomicrobiota; class Verrucomicrobiia; order Verrucomicrobiales; family Akkermansiaceae; genus Haloferula. The sequence goes on along the minus strand of CALGOH010000071.1, from coordinate 31,694 downwards.
TGCTCGGTGGCCGGTGATGTCGCGATGCCCGGACATCGCGTGGCGCCAGCCCTGCAGGGTGGTGAGCAGGGTCGCGGCGGCGAGGGTGAGGAAGCCGAACTTGCCGAGAAAGCCACCCTTCGCGAAGAGCGCGAGGTGAAAGCCGGTCGGGGCCACGAGGCCGATGACGCTGAGTCCGTAAATTCTGCCCGCGGTGCGGTGGCAGGAGGGAAAACGCCTGATCAGGTGCTTTGAGAACTGCGGCATCGCCGCGAACAGGCAGACGATGCCGCCGATGATGTGGGCGTGTAGCGAGGCCCGCCACCAGGGGCTGTCACCGACGTCCCCCTTGTCGGCGATGAAGAGACCGGTGCCCCCGGGCAGGTAGTCATGGATCGAGTTCCGGACGATCAATACGCAGCCTGCGAAGTAGGCGAGCCACGCGAGGAACCAGATGCTCCGGAGAAACATGGAGGCATCCTAGCAGGACCTCGGGAAGGGAGTCGTAAATCGCGGGTAAAACCTGTGGGGGGGCGGACTGGCTCCGCCTTCGCCCGGCGGAAAACAAAACGGCCCGCCGTTTCCGGCGGGCCGTGCTAGAATCCATCAGGAAGGAAACCTACTTCTGTTCGAAGTCGCCGCACCAGTCGTCGCTGGAGGTGGTCGGGAAGCGGGATTCGACCTTCACGTCGTCATCGACTTCGAAGGAGATGAGTTGGGGCGCGTGGCGGCGGCATTCGCCTTCGCCCGAAGCGGAGGCATTCCAGTGGGCGCAGGCGGCGCAGGCTTTGGTGGTCGTGGTGGTGCTCATGATCTTGTTGGAGTTGTTCGTCTCAATAAGCCTTACGCTTAGCGCCCCTGCGTATCGAATCAAAGGCTTTCTCGGTGAGAATGGGTCTCAACAAGAGCGAACGGGGAGAAGTCCCCTCCTCAGGGCTTCGCAAGGAAGCGTTCGATGAGCACCGGCCCCTCTGCCGTGGTGGCCCTGCGCTTCTCGTCGCCGAGTTCCTTGTCTTCCAGTTTCCCGGCAAGCTCGAAGAGGTGGGCGTACATCGGCTTGTCATCGACCTTCGGCTTGAGCGTGACGGTTCCGTCGGTGCCGAGGATTTCCGTCCACTTGCCCCGCACCGCGGACCAGAATCCGCCGGTCGCCTTCCAGTAAGCGTCGGCGGCTTCCAGCGAAGGGGTGGTGATGCGTTCGTAGCGGGAGGCTCCGAGTTCTTCGGCGATGACCTCCTTCAGCTTACCATCCTCGGCGACCACCTTGCGGCTGATCTGGGTGTGGAGCCAGCCGGTGGGGGTGATGGTGATGTGGTGATGGCCGGCGAGCACGTTGTAGTCGTCGCGCACCGAGAACTCGCGCCGTGGCAGCGGCCGCCAGAAGTCCTCCGAGCGGAAGACGGAGAGTCCTCCCTCGTGGTCCCATTCGCCGATCGTCTCGTAGCGGGGCGAGTCATCGACCTGATAGACGGCCTGCGTCCAGGTTCCCTCCCGCGCCTCGATCTCCCGGCTCGTCCATGTCCGGTCGCCGCGGAAGGAGAAAGTACGATCATCTTCGTAGGTCCAGTCCTGCCGCCAGTGCTTCATGGTGAAGGGACCCTGCACCTCGCCCTCCTCGTCGACGAACTCCATGACGAGGATGTGCTGGATGGAGATGAAGCCGGGCCGGTCGTCGATCACGAAGGCGCGCTCGGTGGCCCAGGAGAAGTAGGGGCGGGGCGGCTCGTAGGGGTGGGCCCGGGAGGCGGTTTCGATGAAGTCGAAGCTTACCCGGTAGTCGCCGGCCAGGGCGAGGATGGCGCGGCGGTCGCGCTCCTTCTTGTCGAGTCCGGCTTCGTGGATTCGGGCGAAGGATGGGTCGGCGCCGGTCGCCAGTTCGACGGTCGAGCCGGTGGTCGTGCCGCCCCGGGGTTCCATCTTTTCCCAGCCGACGAAGGGCCAGGAGAAGGGATGGCCGATGGTTTCCGGGCCGGCGGGCTGCTGCGCAGGCGCATCATCGGCGAGGGCCGGAGCCAGCAGCGGAAATGCGGCGAGCAGGAGGGAGGTGGATGTTTTCATGGACCAAGGCTGCCACATCCCCTTGTCGGCGCCATGGCGAAGTGGAGGAACCCCGTTCGATGGCGGCTGCTCAGGCCACCGTCTTGTAGCGGAAGCGCAGGGCGATGCGCTGGTCGCGGAACGAGCGATCGAAGCGAACCGTGTCGATCGCCCGGTGGCAGAAGCTTTCGAGGTCGGCGGCCTCGTCGAGGCGCACGGGGAGGACGTCGATCTCGCGGCCGTCCGCGCTGACCTCGACTTCGAGATGGCGCTCGAGCCAGTGACGCAGGGGCTTCAAGGCGCCGGGCTGGCGCAGGTCGCCGAGCAGGCCGAAGAAGCAGCGGACGCACTTGCCGGCATGGCCCCGTGAGAGCAGCAGCTCGCGCAAATCGAGGAGGAAATCGGCACCCTCCGAAGTGGTGGGCGCCACGGTGTTCAGCATCTTTTGCAGCTCGTGGGTCGTCACGCGGCGGAGGTAACACTATTGCGATTGAGTCGCAATAAAAATTTACAAGGATGGAGAAGTGTGGAAAGGAGCGGCGTCGATGCGTCTGGAGCGATGGCTGGATCTGGGAGGAGTGGCATGCTGGCGGCTGGGTGGTCGTGCGGTGCGGGCGGGAAGCACGTGGCAGACGAAGGTTTCGGGGGAGGTGTGGATCTGGCTGAACCGGGCGGGCGAGGGGGTGATCTGGGGTTCGGAGGACCGGATGTTCCTGAGGCCGGGGATGTATGCGATTTTTGGGGAGGACGAGGAGGAGCGCTGGCGCTGGACGCGGCTGCCGGGCGAGCATGAGGCGGAGGTCGTGGTGATCTCGCGGGCCTGGCTGGCGCGACGGCTGGGCGGCGGCGTGGAGCATGTGCATCCGCGTTACGCCGGGTGGTTGAAGGGTGGAGGCAAGGTCGCGTTTGCCGGCCTGATGACCGGGCCGGAGCGGGATCTTGCTGACGGTTTGATGGCGATGCAGGGAGACGCGCCCGGCATGGCGATGCGGGCCGAGGCGCGCATCCTCGAATGGGCGGCGGTGAGGTTGTTCCGGGCCGGGCGTTCGGATGCGGGGGCGGGATTCTGTCACCGGGTCGGTCGCTCGGATCCGGTCGAGCGGGCGCTGGAGTTCCTGGCAAATCGCCTCGCCGAGCCGATGGACCTGCAGCGTCTGGGGAAGGATTGCGGGGCCTCGCCGAGCCACCTGAGCCGGATGGTCAGGCGGCGGACGGGGAAGACGCTTCGCGAGCATCAGCGGCGGTTGCGCGTGGCGGCGGCCTGCGATCTGCTCGAAGGTGGGGCGTCGGTCACCGAGGTCGCGATGGAGGTCGGCTATCGAAGCCTGAGCCACTTCGCCAAGGCCTTCCGCGAGGAAACCGGGAAGCCGCCGGGGGAGTGGGGAAGTTGACCGTTGTGAACCGAACAGAACCTCGGTTCTTGAAAAGAGGCCGCGCATGGCGGAAGGTCTCGTGGTGAGGCGGCAACATCAGTCATCATGAACGAGATCATTTTCCATGTCGAAGAGTCTCCCGAGGGGGGCTTCACCGCACGTGCGCTCGGCCACTCGATCTTCACCGAAGCCGACACCATGGAGGAACTCCGCACGGCGGTTCTCGATGCCGTCAACTGCCACTTCGAGCCCGGTAGTGGCCCGTCCGTTGTCCGACTTCATATCGTTCGCGACGAAATCCTCGCCGCCTGATCCGGTGCGCCTGCCACGCGATGTGACCGGGGACAGCCTGGTCAAACTTCTCGTCCCGCTCGGTTACCGGGTCACCCGACAAACCGGCAGCCACATGCGCCTGACCACGGCCGAGCCCACCGAACACCATCTCACCATTCCGCGGCACAACCCGCTCCGGGTCGGAACCCTCGGTGCCATTCTCAACGACCTTGCCGGGCACCTTCGGATCAGCCGGGACGAACTGGTTGAACGCCTTTTCACCTGAGGAATCGACGTCTTGGATCAGGTTCCAGACGGGCGCACCACGCCGACATCGTTCGTATCATTGTGAGACCGCCTCAGCGGGACCGGACGGTGAAGTCGGGTTCGTTGAGCCGCGCCGCCTGGTTCGACCAGCGGCGCATGTCGCGGAGTTCGTCCGGCCCGAGGACCTCGACGTTGCCGGCGAGCATCGCGGCGACCGCTTTCCCTTTCCACCGGAAATCGACGAAGCCGAAGTCCGAGGCCGGGCTTTCCGGATCGAAGCTGCCGCCCGACCACTGCGGCGCGAGCAGGTTGGGTGGCCGGACTTCGAAGTTGCCGACCGCGCCGCCGTCGTGTCGCGCCGAGGCGAAGACCAGCAGGCTGGCGGCGTCGTGGACCTCCGGCATACGGGAAACGTAGTATTTCCCGAGTGACTCGACCAGCCGCGGTGAGGGGCGCAGCGGCGAACCGGAGCCGTAGTGTCCGCCGACGAAGACCGTGTTCATCCCGAGGTTCGGGTGGACCGATACGAGGTAGTCGCGGTTCTCGTCGTTGAGCATGCTCTCGTTGCCGTTGTAGACGAAGATTCCCTCCAGCTTCGGCGCGTAGGGCGCGAGCCGCCACGGATAGCGCGCGTCCATCGGATGGTGGAGCGGTCGGCCGTTCAGGTTCCGTGCTGCGGGATCGGACTTGTAGCCGGGCAGGACCTGGTCGTTGTGGTCGGCGGCGTAGGTGTGGAAGGCGGTCATCAACTGCCGCGCGCCGTTGATTTCGGTGGCGATGTCGGCCCTTTCGCGGATCGAGACGAAGGTGGCGGCGCCGACCGCGGAGAGGATGGTGACGATGGCCACGGTGACCATCAGTTCGACGAGGGTGAAGCCGGGCTGTTTCATGGAGTGGGCAGGATTTCGAGGCGGTAGAACCGGCGACCGGCCCAACCGGAGTCTTGGAAGAAGCCGGGGGTGGTGTCGGTGGCGGAGTGGGAATGGATCGGTTCCCAGCTCGACGGCGTGAGGTCGGGGGAAGCCTGGAGCTCGAAGGAGTAGCCCGGGAACTGCGGCCAGCTCAGCGACGGGCCGGAGGGGGTGCGGGTGATGGCGAGTGGAAGGTCCAGATCGACCTCCAGCGTGAGCTGCGGCGCGAGGTCGCCGAAGAGGATGTGGACGGCGTCGTCGCGGGTGAGCCAGGCGGCGAGTTCGCCACCCTGCTGGATGGCGGGATGCAGCGAAGACAGGGTGAGCCAGAGTTTCCCCGCGGCCAGCGAATCACGCAGATAGGTGCCGACACCCGGGAGGGAGGAGTCGATTTCGAAGACGAACTCGGACTCCAGGCCGACGGGATCGCCGGGAGTGGCGTTGCTGGTGGTGCCTACGGCCCAGGGGTTCGACTCGAAGCCGTCGGTCACGTTCCAGCTCACGTCGCGCGGGTTGCCGACTGCGTCGAAGCCGAGCGGGAAGGCGTTTCGCTGGGGAGAGCCGTAGTCCGAGGTCTCGGTGAAGGTGGCGGCGGTGAAGCCGTTGCGGAAGCCGGCGCCGTGCAGTTCGACCGGGCGGCCGGCGTCCTCGTCGGCGACGGTCGCCGGGGTCTCCGGAGTGCCGTAGCTACGGTAGCTGTCGTAGGTCGGGTCGTATTCGAAGGTCCCGTCCTGGCCGGTCGTGGCCCGCAGCGAGATCGAACGGATGCGGTAGGCCGAGGGCGGAAGCCCGGCGGGCACGGCCGCGGTCGTGTCGAAGGCGAGCAGGAAGAACCCCCAGCGGTTCTCGGGGCCCGAGGAGTCCGGCAGCGCGCTGAAGGTCGAGGCCTGGGCGCGGGCGCCGGGTGTGCTGTTCGAAGGATACATCCAGCGGTCCTCCGAGGGCTCGGGGATGACGACCGGATTGGCGGTGGCGAGGCCGCTGGCGGCGATGAGGAGGATGGGGAGAATTATCATGGGATTGGATTGCTGGCTCGGGGAAGAGCCGCGGGGCGAGGGTGGGGCTGCTGATTGAGCGGGGGCGGGGACTCCAGCCGGGTAAACCCGGCGCTCCTGTCGGAGGCGGTGATCGCTCCGAGGAACGATCGCCCGGTCTGGATTCAGCGGGCGATGAGGTAGGGCTGCAGGGCCTTTGCGACGGTGTCGGCGGGGGCGTTGTCGCCTTCGAGCTTCGCGATGCGTTCGCTCAACGATTCGCCGTCCTTGAAAGTGGTGTAGCTGAAGCTCTTCGGAGCGGCTTCGCCGGCCGCGAGCCAGAACTCGCGGACGCCGTTCCAGAACCCGCCGTGGTTTTCCCACCACTCGAGGGCCGTGCGGGTCAGCTTGGTCTCGGTGCGGGTGTAGGTGTTGAGGCCGATCTCGCGCGCGACCACGCGGACGGGCCCGCCGTCGCGGTCGATGACCTTGCGATTGTCCTGGAAATGGAGCCAGCCGCCGGCGGTGAGGGAGTGGCGGTTGGTGCCGAGCAGGTAGTCGTAGTCCTGGCGCCTGGTGTATTCGCGGCGAGGGAGCGGGCGGCGGGTCGGCGAACTCTCCCAGTAGCTTTCGCCGTGTTCGTGGACCCATTTGCCGTAGCCCTCGTAGCGCGGGGTGTCATCGACCTGGGTGACGAGCTGGCTCCAGGTGCCGGCGGCCTGTTCGGGAGTCAGTTCGGTCCGGCGCCACTCGTGGATGCCGTCCTCGCCGCAGTAGTCGAGAATCCCGGTATCCTGCCAGGTCCAGATCTGGGCCCAGTGCTTGATCACCTTCGGCTCCTCGCCTTCGGGCCGCACGACCAGCAGGTGCTGGAGGGCGATGCGCTCCGGGGTGTCCTCGACGACCTTGACGATCTCGGTCGCCTCTTCGTCGTACGGCTTCGAGGTGATCTCGTAGCCTTCCGGAATGATGGCGGTTTCGCGGAAATGGAAGTCGATGGCATGGGTGCCGGCCATGGCGAGGATGGCCTCGCGATCTTCCATGGGAGGGGTGCCGGCGAGCGCCGGGAAAGCGAGGATGGTGAGCAGTGCGGTGGTCTTCATCGGGGCGCGGAGCATCGGTGGTCTTCGGTGCATCCGCTAACGGGTGCTTGCGCGATGTGAGCGGCGGCTTGCGCGGTCGCGGGCGATGGCAGATCGTCGCCGGGCGATGGAGGGAACGATCTGGTGCCTGCACGGAGCGGTGGGGATGGCCGAGGACTGGCGGGGCTTTTCCGTGCCGGGCTGGGCGGTGAAGCGGGTGGACCTCTGGCGCTTTCTCGACTGCTGTCCGATGGGGATGGAGGAATTCGGGAGGGCGCTGAACGAGGAGGCGGGACAAGCGCGGAGCGCGGAGCGGGGCGCGCGGAACGTCTTGCTGGGCTACTCGATGGGAGGGCGGCTGGCGCTGCATGCGCTGTTGCAGGGCGGACCCTGGGACGCGGCGGTGATCGTTTCGGCGCATCCGGGCTTGGAGGAGGCGACGGAGCGGGTGGCGCGTCGGGAACGCGATGCGGAGTGGGCGGCCAGGGCCTTAAAGGGGGAGTGGCGGGAGTTTTTGGAGGAGTGGGATTCCCAGCCGGTTCTGGCCGGGAGGGTTCATGACCGGGACGGTCATGCCACCACGCTTGCGATGGCCGACCGGAAGAAGCTGGAGATCCGGCGGCAGGCGGTGGCGCGGAGTTTCGTGGACTGGTCGCTGGGAAATCAGGAGCCTTTGGCAGGTCGGATCGGGGAGATCGATTGTCCGGTGTTGTGGGTGGTGGGCGAGAAGGATGCGAAGTTCCGGGCCCTCGCGGATGCGTTGGCGGACAGGAGTGTCCGCCCTCCCTTGTGCTGGATCGCGCCGGGGGTCGGCCACCGGGTGCCCTGGGAGAGTCCGGAGTTTCCGGCGAAGGTGGGGGAATTCCTTGAGCGGTCGGTTTCCTGAGACAGACTGCGCCCGTCATGTGGACCGCCGTTCGCGAATTCGAGGACATCCGTTTTGAAACGACGGATGAGGGCCAGATCGCCAAGATCACCATCAACCGTCCGGAGGTGCGCAACGCCTTCCGCCCGCAGACGGTGAAGGACATGCTCATCGCGCTGGAACTGGCGCACGAGGACCCGCAGGTCGGCGTGGTGATCCTCACCGGCGAGGGCGACAAGGCCTTCTGCTCGGGCGGCGACCAGAAGGTGCGCGGTCACGCGGGATACGTCGGCGACGACGGCGTGCCGCGGCTCAACATCCTCGACGTGCAGAAGAAGATCCGCCAGATGCCCAAGCCGGTGGTGGCGATGGTGGCCGGCTACGCGATCGGCGGCGGCCACGTGCTGCACGTGGTCTGCGACCTCACGATTGCCGCGGAGAACGCGCGGTTCGGCCAGACCGGGCCGAAGGTGGGATCCTTCGATGGCGGACTGGGTTCGAGCTATCTCGCGCGGATCGTCGGGCAGAAGAAGGCGCGGGAGATCTGGTACCTCTGCCGTCAGTACGACGCGCGGCAGGCGCTCGACATGGGGCTGGTGAACACGGTGGTGCCGCTGGAGCGACTCGAGGAGGAGACGCTGCAGTGGTGTCGCGAGATGCTGGCCCATTCGCCGATGGCGTTGCGCTGCCTGAAGGCCTGCATGAATGCCGACTGCGACGGCCAGATGGGCCTGCTCGACCTGGCCGGCAATGCGACCCTGCTCTACTACATGAGCGAGGAGGCGAAGGAGGGGAAGAATGCCTTCATCGAGAAGCGGAAGCCCGACTTCTCGAAGTTTCCGCGCGTGCCCTGAACGAACGTGATCCGCTCGATCCTGCTCGCCGCCCGCCCGAAGACGCTGCCTGCCGCGGTGGTGCCGGTCTGGGTCGGCTCGGTGCTGGCGTGGCGTCTGACCGGTGAATGGCAGGTGGCACTGGCGCTGTGGACCCTGGCGGGGGCGCTTTCGATCCAGATCGCGACGAACTTTTTCAACGACGCGATCGATCACCGGAAGGGGGCCGACACCGAGAAGCGGACCGGGCCGCAGCGGGTGACGGCGAGCGGACTGATGTCGCCCCGGGCTGTGATGATGGTCGGCGCGGGGTTTCTGGTGCTGGCGGTGGCCTGTGGTGTCGCCTTGTTCCGCGCCGCCGGATGGCCGGTCGTGGCGATCGGCATCCCTTCGCTGTTTCTCGCCTACGGCTACACGGGCGGGCCGTTTCCACTCGCCTACCGCGGGATGGGGGAGTTGTTCGTGCTGATCTTCTTCGGCCTGGTGGCGGTTTCGGGCACGGTGTTCATCCAGACGCTCGAGTGGCGGATCGAGGCACTCTTGCTGGGAGCCCAGGTTGGTCTGCTGTCGATGGTGCTGATCTCGATCAACAACCTGCGCGACCGCGTCGAGGACGCGGGCACCGGAAAGCGCACGCTGGCGGTGCGCTGGGGTCCGAAGGCGGCGCGTCTGATGATCTGGGGCGAGGTGAAGCTGGCGGCCCTGCTTGGCATCGCCTGGGTGTTTCTCGGCTTGCCGTGGTTGTTTCTCGCCACCCTGCCGCTGTGGACGCTGGGGCTGCGGATCTCGTGGGGGGCGCTGGCGATGGACGAGGGTCCGGAAATGAATCGCCTGCTGGCGATGGCGGGGATCCAGTTGCTGGCGTTTGCCGGGTTGTTCCACCTCGTTGCGGTGGTGATTGGCGGTTGATCGGGGCGGACCGGCGGACAAGCCTCGGGCGTGTCCGAGGAGTTGTGGTTCTGGAAGTACGAGCTGACCGCGCGTCAGCCGGTGAATGCCACGACGACGCGCCGGAAGTATGAGGGAGTGCTGCTGCGCATCGACGACGGCTTCGCCTGTATGCATCCGTGGCCGGAACTTGGCGACCCGCCCCTGGAGAAATGCCTGGCGGATCTGAGAGGGGCGCGGCGCTGGCCGATCGTGAGGCGGGCGCTGCGGTGCGCGCAGGAGGATGCGAACGCGAGATTCATCGGCGACGAACTGCTGGACGAGATCGACGTGCCCGACAGTCACGCGACGCTGCCGTGGCACGATGACCGGATCGTCGAGAGCGCGGTGGAGAAGGGCTTCGCCCAGCTCAAGATGAAGGTCGGCCGCGACCTGAAGCGGGAGTCGGACTTCCTGACCGGGATCTCGGAACGGTTTCCGCAGTTGCGGTGGCGGCTGGATTTCAACGAGGTGACGACCGCCGGCGAGGCGCGGGATTTCCTGCTCGGACTTCCGGGCGGGCTGCGGGCCCGGCTGGACTTCGTCGAGGATCCTTGTCCATATTCGGACGAGGTATGGACGCAGCTCGGGCGCGAGACCGGGACGATCCTTGCGGTCGATCGGGAAGCCGCCCCGCAGTGCGCGGCGGCGGGAGTGATGGTCGTGAAGCCGGCGGTGGACGAGCCCTGGCTGCTGGCCGAGGCGGCCGCGGGGCGCGGCCAGCAGGTGGTCGTGACCAGCTACATGGAGCACCCCCTCGGCCAATGCTTCGCGGCGTGGGAGGCGGCGAAGCTGAACGTTCAGTTTCCCGGTCTGGTCGGCATCTGCGGCCTGCAGACTCACCAGCTTTTCACGCCCTGCGATTTCTCCGAGCGCCTCGGTCGCTGGTCGCCCCATTTCAAGTCACCGGGAGGCACGGGGCTCGGCTTCGACGACCTGCTGGAACGCCTGCCATGGAAACGACTCGACTGATCGATCCGGCCTTCTGGTCGTCGAAGAAAGCGGCATTTCCCGGAGCGGACGTTCCGGGCTGGTCGGCCGACGCCCCGGGTCTGGTCTGGTTCCGCACTTCGGGCTCGACCGGCAGGCCTCGATGGATCGGCCACTCGCGCGAGGGTCTGCTGCTCTCCGCCGCGGTGGTGAACCGTCACCTCGGCGTCTCGGAGACCGATGTCTGGGGGCTCGCGCTGCCACTGCGACATGTCGGCGGGTTCGGGGTCGTCGCCCGCGCCTTCGAGGCGGGTGCCCGACTCGAGGTGTTCCGCGAGCCATGGGACGCCCGGCGTCTCACGGCATGGCTGTCGGAAAAGGAGGTCCGCCATCTGTCGCTGGTGCCGACGCAGGTGCACGATCTCGTCGGGGCCGGACTGCAGGCTCCTCCTGCCCTGCGGACCGTGGTCGTGGGCGGAGGTGCCCTGGCGGAACCGGCCGGCCGGGCCGCGCGGGCGCTCGGCTGGCCGGTCCTGCCAAGCTACGGACTGACCGAAGCGGCTTCGCAGGTGGCCACCGCTCCACCCTTGCTGCTGGACAAGCCGTACATCGCGACTCCCCTGCCGGTGCTGCCGCACTGGGAACTCGTCTGCGGCGATGGCGGACGCATTGTGATCCGCGGTCGGGCGCTCTTCATCGCCGAGGCGCTGGAGTCCGCGAGCGGGTTCGAGTTCGTCGAGCGGAGCGGAGACTGGCATGAAACGGGCGACCGGGGCCGCCTCACGAGTGCGGGCGTCGAGGTGCTCGGACGGGCGGATCTTTTGGTGAAGGTTCTTGGCGAACTGGTCGATCCGGTCGAGGTGGAGCGAAGGATCGGTGTGGCGAACGCCGTGGTTGTGGCGCTTCCCGACCCGCGGCGCCAGCACCGCCTCGTTGTGGTGGTCGAGGGCACGCCCGCTCCGGAGGTGGCGGAGGCGATCGAGCGACACAACGCCGCCGTCGAAGGGCCGGAACGGGTCGAGGGACCGGTGGTCGTGGGCAAATTTCCGAGGGGGGAGCTCGGCAAGTTGCGACGTGCCGAGTTGAGCCGTCTGATCGCGATGCGGATGTCTTGAAACGACCGTTCGGTCCGGACCGCCCGACCCGGATCGGGACATTTCGAGATTGCCTTTCCGTGGCCACCTGTATTACTTCGGACAGCTTGATAATTTCAGCATCAAAACATCCGCGCTGTCGCGGATTGACGGAGGTCGGTGACGGCCCGGTCCTTCGTCCCGGCTTCGCCGTTCCCTGCTGACTTCCCCCAACCCTTACCGATGATCGACCGAGTCGACGACACCCAGGCCAAGTTGTTTGAAGAAAGTGCATCCTCCGCCACTGCGACGCAGGGCAAGACGGGCAAGTCCGGAACCCGAAGGCGGGCCACGGCCCTCGAGTTCGGACTCAAGGCGCCGTCGCAGGTGGTGAAGAACTTCGTGCTCGATACGAACGTCCTGATCCACGACCCGAACTGCCTGAACCGCTTCCAGGAACACCACCTCTGCATTCCGGTGGACGTGCTGGCTGAGCTCGACCGCTTCAAGAGCGAGCAGTCCGAACGCGGGGCCAACGCGCGGCGGGTGCACCGGCGGCTGACCGAGCTCTTCTCCTGTTCGTCCTCGATCACCTCGGGCGTGCCGACCGAGGGGGGTGGCACCTTGCGGATGGTGATCTATGATCCGGCGAGCTGTCCGAAGAATTCCGACGCGCTCGACCGCTTCCACCGGATCTTTCCCGACCGTGAACGGGTCGATCACCGCATCATGGCGGCCACGCTGCTGGTCATGCAGAACAACCGGGCGCCGGTCACGCTGGTCACCAAGGACATCAACCTTCAGCTCAAGGCCAGGGCGGTGGGCATCGTCTGCGAGGACTACCTCAACGACAAGGTCGATCCGCGGGAGGTCGCGAGCTACGATATCCGCCGTATTCCGGTCGATCCGAGCGAGATGCAGCGCTTCGCGAGTTCGGGCGAGCTGGTCCTGCCGCATGAACGGCGTCAGGAAGTGGTGCTCAACCAGTATGTGCTTCTCGAGGCCTCGGCCAAGCAGACCATGCCCGCCCGTCTCGCCAGCGAGGGCCGGCTGGTGCGGCTGCAGATTCCCGAGGCGCTGAAGATTCCGGGCGGCATCGCCCTCAAGCCGCTGAACCTCGGCCAGCGGTGCCTGATCGACGCGTTGCTGAATCCCGAGATCTCGCTGGTGACCTGCTACGGGCACGCCGGCACGGGCAAGACCCTGGTCGCCGTCGCGGCGGGACTCCACGAGATGTTCAACCGGAAGTACACCGGCCTGACCGTCAGCCGACCGGTGGTGGCGATGGGCGAGCAGCTCGGATTTCTCCCCGGAACGCTCGAGGAGAAGATGCGGCCGTGGCTGCAGCCGATCCATGATGCGCTCGACCTCCTGATGCGTCCGCCCAAGCCGGCCGGTCCCCGGCGCAAGCAGAAGAGCGGCGCGGAACCGGCGGTGGCCAAGCCCTACGAGATGCTGCTCGAGCAAGGCATCATCGAGATCGAGGCGCTGGCCTACATCCGGGGTCGGTCGATCCCCAACCGTTTCTTCGTGCTCGACGAGGCGCAGCAGCTCACGCCGCAGGAGGCGAAGACGGTGGTCACGCGGATGTCGCGCGAATCGAAGCTGGTCCTGGTCGGCGACCCGGCGCAGATCGACAATCCCTACGTCGACAGCCGCAGCAACGGCCTCGTCTACACCCGGAACCGCCTCAAGGGTCAGCCGTTCGTGGCTCACGTGCCCTTGAACCGCGGCGAGCGCTCCGAACTCGCGGAGGCCGGCGCGACCCTGATGTGACGACGCAGAAATAGGTCGACGCCCGCTGGAGCGTAGGCTAGGACCGCGTCGTATGAAGTGGTTGTTTGCTCTCGTTCCCGCCGTTTTCCTCGCCGCATGTGCCACCCAGCCGGGCGTGACCTCGGAGGAGAGGTTCAAGCAGGCGGATGCCAACGGGGATGGCGTGGTCAGCCGCAGCGAGGCGACCGACATCATGATCGCGGAGGCCTTCGCCCGGTTCGACACCAACAACGACGGGTTCGTCGACGAGGCGGAGTTCGTCGCCGCCGGCGGAACGGCCGAGGCCTTCAAGAAGCACAACGCGTCCGGAACGGGCAAGCTGACCCTTGCCGAGGCCCAGGCGAGCCCTGCGGCGATCGAGCGCATGGCGCTTCCCTTCGATGAGGCCGACGTGAACAAGAACGGGGCGATCACCTACGAGGAACTCGTTGCGTATCGGGAGCGCCTCTACGCCGCCGTTCGCTGAGCTTCGGTCAGGTCCCGAAGATCCGGTCGCCGGCATCGCCGAGGCCGGGAAGGATGTAGCCTTTCTCGTTGAGGCAGCGGTCGAGCGCGGCGGTGAAGATCCTCAGGTCGGGATGGGCCTGCTCCAGCGTGGCGACCCCTTCGGGTGCGGCCACGAGGCAGGCGAAGCGCAGACGGGTGGCACCGGCCTCGCGCAACCGGTTCACGGCCTCGACCGCCGACCCGCCGGTTGCGAGCATCGGATCAAGCACGATGACCTCGGCCCGGGGCAGTTCGGGCGGGGTTTTGAAGTAGTAGGGTTCGGGGCGGAGCGTCTCCTCGTTCCGGGCGAGCCCGATGTGGGCGGTCGAGGCTTCGGGCAGCAGGTCGAGGAAGCCGTCGAAGAAGCCGATCCCGGCCCGCAGGATCGGGGCGAGGACGATCGGCCGGACCGGGGTGACGCCGCTGGTGACCTCCAGCGGAGTCTCGCAGGGGACGGGTTCGGTTTCGAAATCGGCGGTGACGGCCGGCACCATGAGCGAGGCAACCCGCCGGACGTGGGTGCGGAAGGCCTGGGGCGGGCAGGATCGGTCGCGCAGCAGCGAGAGCTCGGACTGGATGAGGGGATGATCGACGATCTCAAGCATGATGCGAGGCTGCGCCCCGGAGTGCCGGGTGAGAAGTGCCAAGTTCCGGCGTCAGGAGCCAAGATGCATGGTGGGGATGCCGGGTTTTGGGGCTTGGTATGGGAAACCTTGAACCGCAGAGAACACAGAAAGCGCAGAGAATGGCGAAGGTGGTTTACTTTGAGCCCTCTGCGGGCTTTGCGGTTGAAATGTTCCGCGCCCGGAAGCGATCAAGAAGGATCGCAGGCCGGAAAGGGGGGATTGGCATTGCGCGTGGCGGAGGAGCCGCTACCCAAGCGCCGTGATTCTGCATCTGGATTTCGAGAAGGCGCGCATCGGCGGGCTGGTGCTGGCGAAGGTGGGCAATCCGGCCCGCGCCGAGCCGCTGCAGACATCGAAGAAGCTGTTCGCCGTCTCGGACGAGGACCAGGAGCTGCTCACGCCGATCTTCCTCAAGCCGTTCCGCAACCTGATCGGCCAGCGTTTCGAACACCACACCTCGCTCGAGCAGCACGAGATGAACCGTTGCGCCGCGGCGGTCTTCGGGGACGGAGCCGCGCTGCTCGAAAAAGGCCGCGAGATCGCCCAGCGGCTTTATTCGAAATCGAACCACCCGAACATCAAGTCCGGCGATCTCTGCGTGAGCCTGGTCGAGGGGATCGCCTGTGACGGCGAGGTGAAGCGCGCGATCTGCATCCTCAAGTCCGAGAGCGTGACGCCCTTCCTCAGCATCTCGACCCGCGGCGACGACCTCGAGCTGCACACCGAGCAGGGGATCAATCCGGAGCGCATCGACAAGGGCTGCCTGATCCTCGAGCACTTCGCCGCGAAGGGATTCTACGTGCTGACCTTCGACCGAGCCGGGGCCGAGTCGCGGTTCTGGGTGCGGGATTTCCTCGGGGTTGTGCCGATCGCCGACGCCAACCTGGTCAGCCGCCGGGTGGCGGAGATGGCGGTGGCCGCGGTGTCCGGCGGCGATGACGACTCGGATGATGCGCCCGCTCCGTGGGAAAGGAAGAAGGCGGCGCAGGACGCGCTCGGATACTTCAAGGGCAACAAGCATTTCAGCCTGGCGGAATTCGAGGAGCAGGCGCTGCGCACGCCGGAGGCGCGGGCGCGGTTCGCCGAGGAGAAACGCCGCGCCGAGGAGGACGAGGGCCTGAAGATCGAGGACGGTTTTGCGATCGCCCGGCGTGAGGCGGCGAAGGCCCGCAAGCTGATGGCGACGCACCTGAAACTCGACACCGGGGTGGAGCTGAAGATCAAGCCGAAGGCGCTGGAGGCGGAGGAGCCGGTGATCGAGAAGGGCTACGACGACGAGCGCGGGATGAAGTTCGTGAAGGTGTACTACCGGCGCGAGTTCTAGGCCTCAATCCGGTGGTTCCTCGCCGCGGGCCTCGAACCATTTGCGCAGGAACAGCAGGTCGGCGGCGTCTTTTTCGCGGTGGGTCGATTTCTTCATGCGCCACAGGAGCCGTGGCGAGGCGAAGGGCACCTCGACGTCGCCGATCCTCCGGATGACGATGTCTTTGACCGCCTCCTCGTAGTCGATGCCGGAGGCGGAGCCCATCAGATCGATGGTGATCTCGTCGTTGATCCGGACAACGGTGTATTTTGCGACATCGCCCGGGTCGAGGTCATCGACCGCGCGGTCGGGCAGTGAACGCAGGGCCTCGTAGACGCGGGCCTCGTTCTCGGGATCGAGGGCGATGATGAGGTCCACATCCATCGTGCTCCGGACATACCCGGCGCCGCGGATGGCGAAGCCGCCAATAATCAGGTAGCGGGCATCCAGTTCGTTCAAGCGGCGGCATAGCTCCGCAAGATCCTCGACTTTCGGCTCGCGGGAGATCAGCTCTCCTGGTTCCGGGTCAGCATCTTCCATAGCCATTCGTCCGCCTCTTCATGGGAATGAAACTTGTAGACACCCTTGGGCAAACCGCCATTGCCGAAAGCTCGACGCCAGGCTTCCGCGTCGGCCTTGAGATGAGCCTGCGGATCGAGAGGGTCAACCGGCGGACGCCGTCTGCCGACGGTCTTTCCCGGCGTTTCCTCAAGGTTGATCGGGGTTTCCACGAGGGGGAGTTTAGCAGCGCTGCCGGGCGAGGCGAGGCGGGAATGCCGTGAGGTTCGGCGCCGAAGCCGGAGCTTTGCGCCGAGGCGCAAATTTTGGCGTGCGCGGCGGGGCGGGGCGGGCATGGTCGGAGCGACGCGATGAGCGAGGAATCAACCGCCGAATCCACCGGGGAATCCGTGCCGGACGCCGCGACGGCATCGCCCGGCCTTCGCGAGGACCTGATGGTCCTGATGAAGGTGCGGCTGAACGTGTTCGTTCTGCTGACGACCTTCTTCGGTTTCCTGCTGGCATCGCGCGGCGAGGGGCTCGACCCGGTGTTGCTCGCCCACACGATCGTCGGCACCGCGCTGGCGGCGTTCGGGTCGGCGGCCTTCAACCAGTTGATGGAGGTCGATCTCGACGCCCGGATGCGGCGCACGGCCGACCGCCCGCTGCCGGCTCGGCGCATGGACCCGTTGTTCGCCTTCGGCGTCGGCTGGATGCTTTCGGCGGCCGGAATCATCCACCTCGCGGTCAAGGTCGGACCGCTGCCGGCGATCCTGGCCGCGGCGACGATCGCGATCTACGTGTTCATCTACACGCCGCTGAAGCGCTACAGCAGCCTCAACACGCTGGTCGGCGCGGTTCCCGGGGCGGTGCCGCCGGTCATCGGGTGGACGGCGGTGCCGGAGCACGGGCTCGGCTGGGCGGCGCTTTTCCTCTTCGTGCTGCTGTTCCTCTGGCAGCTTCCCCATTTCGTCGCGATCTCGTGGCTGTGCCGGGAGGAGTACGAGCAGGCCGGATACAAGATGTGGAGCAATGGCGACGTGGCCGGGCGCCGGAGCGGCCTGCTGAGCGCGATCTTCTCGCTGATGCTGGCCGGCTTGCCGGTTTGGCCATGGCTGGCGGGGTGGACCCCGGGCTGGCAAGGCCATGCGGCGCTCGGCGGAGGGGTGCTCCTCGGTCTGCTCATGGCGGCGCTGTCGGGGCGCTTCATGCGCGATGGCGAACGTTCGTCCTTCCGGCGTCTGTTCCTTTTCACGCTGCTCTACCTGCCGCTTGAACTTGGATTGCTTGCCTTCGCATGGCGCTAGGCTAGTTTCCGCCGCCCCCGTCCGATGAGACCCGACATCGAGAACCTCGAACCCGCCGTGCGCGACCCGCGGAAGCTGCGGCGCACGGCGTGGATCCTGGTCGCGCTGATGGTGGTCGGCTCGATTCTCGTGCTGGTCGCCTACAACCGGAAGGCCGCGAAGCTCGCGGAGGACGATCGCCCGGCCTACGTGACCCGCCTGAGGACCGACAAGCACGACTTCAAGCTGTGGCGGCAGGACGAGAGCGAGGCGAGCCTGCTGGATCTGGCCGGCGACGTGTTCGTGATCGCCCCGGTCGTCTTCAGCCAGCCGGAAAGCTGGAAGCACACGCGCGACGTGCTGCTCGAACTGCGCGACCGCTATGCCGGGCGCGATGACTTTCACATCGTGACGATCACGCTGGACCCCGAGAACGAGCCGCCGGCCGAACTCGCGAGATATGCCGATGGGCTGGGCGCCGAGCTTCCGTTCTGGTGGCTGGCCGGCGCGCGGGAGGAAAGTGTGCACAAGTATTTCAAGAACGTGCTGCAGGCGGGCATCATGCCATACCGGGAGGACGGGAAGTGGCACTACGACCCGGCGGTGGTGTTGGTCGACCGGGACCGCCACGTGCGGCAGCCGACGGTGCGGGCACGGAAACCGAATGGCCGGGAGCTCAACCATCGAAACCCGGTGAAGCTCGACTTCGAGGAAGCCGCCAGGTGGGACTCGGAGGGAAGAAGCGAGGGACTGGAAGAGAGCAATGTCGAAACGATGAAAGCCATGCTCTTCAAAACCATCGATGAACTGCTCGCCGCCGAAGCGGAGGACGCGACATGAATGCCAAGGTCATCGCCATCTACTCCTTCGTGGTCGTCGCCTCCGTGGCGATGATCGTCTTCTTCATCAACGTTGGCAACCAGGTGCCGGAGAGTCCGGTCGCCTCGAACGTCGGCCGCGAGGTGCCGGAGACCCTGTTTCCGATCAAGACCGACCTTGAGATGACCCGGCAGGACGGCGAGCAGGTGAGGCTCAGCGAGCTCGAGGGCAAGGTGACCGTGCTGGCACAGTTCTTCGCCGTCTGTCCGAAATGTGCCATCCGCAACGGCGGCGACCTGCTGGAAATCTACAAGACTTTCGGGGATCATCCCGACTTCCGCATGCTCTGCATTTCGGTCGATCCCGAAACCGACGGCGTGGAGGAGTTGGAGGACTACGCCGAGACGCTCGGGGCCGACGTTTCGAACTGGTGGTTCACCCGCACCCAGGACCAGGCGGAGATCCACCGCTTCCTCGAGGAGGAGCTGAAGTTCTTCAGGATCCGCGAGCGGACCGACCCGGTGGACATCGCCTCGAACGGGCGTTATGCGCACGATCTCGACCTGCTGTTGGTCGACCGGGACCTGAACGTCGTCGGCAAGTATCCGCTCGCACAGGCCGACTCGGAGGAGGGCCGCAAGCTCGACCCGACCCGCTACGACCGCGAGAAACACGAGCTCTTCGAACGCATCCGCAAGGAACTGGGAGATGAGTGAAAGAAGCGAATGGCTGGCCCGGCCTCCGAAGGAGCAACTGGCGGCGAAGCTGAGGATCGCGGCGTGGATCGTCTCGGCGGTGGTGCTGCTGCTGGTCGGCGTGATGCAGCGGGTGCGGCTCGATCTGCCGGAGGGCTGGGACACCTCGATGCTGCCGCCGTTCCACGCGACGGTGAACGCGCTGGGGGCCGTGGTCTTGATCGTGGCGTTCGTGTTCATCAAGGCCGGCAAGGTCGCACTGCATCGCGCGGCGATGATGTTGGCGATGGTGCTCTCGGTGTTGTTTCTCCTCTCCTACGTCGCCTACCACCTGACGAACGATCCGACGCGCTACCCGGCGGACGCGCCGATGCGGGGACTCTATCTGACGCTGCTGCTCACCCACATCGTCACCGCGGCGGTGAGCTTTCCCTTCATCCTCTTCACCTTCATCGCGGCGTGGACGAATCGCTTCGATGCGCACCGCCGGCTCGCGCGCTGGGTCTTCCCCCTGTGGCTCTACGTCGCGGTGACGGGTCCGGTCTGCTACCTGATGCTGCGGCCGTATTATTGAGGGAGTGGCGCTTTCCAAGCGCCATATCAGGGCGTGGCGCCCTCCAGGTCGCGCGTTGGAGCCATGCCGCAGTTGGATTTTCGACCTGAACCTCCGAGGCCCGCCTTCATCCGCGGCAGGAATGCCACCCGGCCCTTTCATGGCGCTTGGAAAGCGCCACTCCCCCAAAAGACACTTGGCCAGACCGCTGGGCGGCGACACCTTTCCGCGCATGAAGATCGTCAGCTTCCGGGATCGTGGATACGACCGCTTCCTCGCCACGCTCAGGCGCCGCGCGTTGCCGGGCGACGAAGTGCGGGAAACCGTCGCTGGAATCATCGACGAGGTGGCGAAACGCGGCAACAAGGCGCTCATCGATTACGCGTCGAAGTTCGACGGGGTGCATCTCAAGCCACGCGATCTGTTAGTGACCGAATCCGAGTTTTCCGAAGCAAAGAAGGCGGTGGTTCCCAGCACCAAGCGCGCGGTGGCCGCGAGCCTGAAGAACATCACCGAATTCGCGAAGCGGAGCCTGCGCAAGGACTGGTCGTACCGGAATGCCGAGGGCGCGCAGGTCGGCGAACGTTTCGTGCCCTTCGACCGGGTGGGCGTGTACGTCCCGGGCGGCAAGGCGCCGCTGGTCTCGACCGCGTTGATGACCGCCGGCTTTGCCAAGGCGGCGAAGGTGCCCGAGGTGCTGGCCGCGACGCCCTGCGGGCGGGACGGGAAAGTGAATCCGGAGTTGCTCTACGCCCTGCACGCGGCGGGGGTGCGGGAGGTGATCAAGGTGGGCGGCGCCCAGGCCGTGGCGGCGATGGCGCTCGGCACGACGACGATTCGTCCGGTGGATCGAGTCTTCGGACCGGGCAACCGCTTCGTGGTGGAAGCCAAGCGCCAGCTCGTCGGCGCGGTCTCGATCGATCTGCTGCCGGGGCCGAGCGAGGTGCTGGTGCTTTCCGACAAGTCGGGGAATCCGGACTTCATCGCCGCCGACCTGCTGGCCCAGGCCGAGCACGGTGGCGACAGCGTGATTGGATTCGTGACCGATTCGAAGCCCTTGCTGACGAAGGTGGAGAAGGCGATCGGGAGGCAACTCAAGGCGCTTTCGCGGGCGGACTTCATCGCCGAGGTGCTGAAGAAGGGCGCCTTCGCGGTGGTGGTGAAGGATTTCGCCGATGGCGTGGCGATCGCCAACGATTTCGCCCCCGAGCACCTGTCGCTGATCTGCGGGGACGAGCGGCGCTGGTTGAAGGAGATCCGCACGGCGGGCGCGATCTACGTCGGCAACCTGTCGGCCGTGGCGGTCGGGGATTTTCTCGCAGGGCCGAGCCACACGCTGCCGACGGGGGGTGCCGGTCGCTCCTTTTCCGGGTTGCGGGCCGACCAGTTCCAGCGCCGGACAAGCATCGTGAGAATGGACGCCCGCGCGGTCGCCAGATCGCGGGAGGTCGTCGAGGAATTCGCGCGGATCGAGGGCCTGGACGCCCACGGCCGGTCGGTGTCGATCCGCTGCGAGTAGCGGTCAGGGTGCGCGGGGGGCTCCCAGCGCTTCGACGATCGTGGTCACGTTGTGACGCACCATCGCTTCGTAGTTTTCGGCGGTGGACCCGTCGGCGATGAGGGGATCGGCGATGCGGACCCCGAGATCGTGGGCCAGGGTCTGGAGGACCTTCGGGTTGGAGGTGTCTTCGGGAAACACGGCGGGCACCCTGGACTCGCGGATCTCCTCGACGAGCGCGGCGAGGCTCTTCGCATCGGGCATCTGCTCGCGGTTGAGGCCCTGGACGGGCAGGGCGGTGAAGCCGTGGTCGTGGCAGAAGTAGCCGAAGGCGGCGTGGGCCGTGGCGAGAACGCGGCGCTCGGGCGGGATGCGCGCCACCTGGCGGCGGACCCAGCCTTCGAGGCGATCGAGCCGCTGGCGGTAGGCGAGGGAGCGCTCGCGGTAGAGCGTGGCGCCATCGGGATCGCTCTCGGCGAAAAGGTCGGCCACGACCGTGGCGGCGCGACGGAAGGCGTCGATGGAATGCCACCAGTGGGGATCGACTTCACCACCGTGGTCGTGGTCCGGGTGGTTGCAGGAGCCTTCGAGCGAGGGGATCGACTGGCCGACCTCGATGAGCCGGGTGGTTTCCGGAAGGACCGAGCGCAGCGCGGGCAGGTAGCTCTCGAGACCCTTGCCCGATGCCAGGCAGAGTTGCACGTCGGCGGCCTGGCGGAGCCGGTCGGGCGTCGGCTCGAAATCGTGCGGGTCGTCGGTGCGGGTGACCAGTTCCACCACCTCCACGCGCTCGCCGCCGATCTCCCGGGAGAGGTCCGCGAGCAAGGGGTGAAGCGTGGCCACCTTGAGTTCGGCCGTCGCGCAGACGAGGGTCAGCAGCCAGCAGGTGATCGTGAGAAGGCGCATGCCGGAAAGATGGGGAGGCCGGGATGAAATGCAAGTGATTTGCGTTAGCGGGGCTTGCGTGGGAACGCGCAGGACACTAGGCAGGCGGCATGAGGATCGTTCTGGCATCGGGATCGCCGCGCAGGCGGGAGCTGTTGGCGCATGCCGGACTGGAATTCGAGGTGATGCCGTCGCCGGCCGAGGAACTGCACGACGCGTCGCTGGCGCTGGACGAGCTTTGCGAACGCAACGCCGAGCTGAAGGCCCGGGCGGTCCCGGTGGTCGATGCGGCGGTGATCGGGGCGGACACCCTGGTTCACATCGACGGCGAACCGCTGGGCAAGCCGGCGGATCTCGACGAGGCGCGGGCGATGCTGCGGTGCCTGTCCGGCAGGGAACACACGGTCTGCACCGGGGTGTGCGTGGTGTTTCCCGACGGGCGGGCCGAGCGCTTCCACGAGACGACGGCGGTGCGTTTCCGTCCGTTCGGCGACGAGGTCGTCGAGGCCTACCTCGCGAAGGTCGACCCGCTCGACAAGGCGGGCGCCTACGGCATCCAGGAGCATGGCGACATGCTGGTCGAGGGAATCGAGGGCGCCTTTGACAACGTGATGGGGCTGCCCGTGGCGCGGGTGCTGGCGGTGCTCGGTGCTTGCGGCCGGATGGGCGGGGACGTTGAATGAAGGCGATGGTTCTGCCGCCGAGATATCCGGTGCTCTTCAATCCGAAGGCACGCAGCCAGCGCGGCCGGCGGGCGCTGGAGTTTCTCATGGACAACGCGGCCGGACTGGCGCTCTACGCGACCCGTTCCGGCGAGGAGGCCCACGCGCTGGCGGCGAAGTTCGCGGCGGACGGCGAGAAGATCGTGATCGCGGCCGGAGGTGACGGGACGCTGAACGCGGTCGTGCAGGGCCTCGCCGGTTCGAGGACGGCGCTCGGCGTGCTGCCCACCGGGACGATGAACGTCTTCGCCCGCGAGTTGGGGATTCCCTATGACAATCTCGACCGCGCCTTCGAGGTGATCCTCGAGGGCAACGTGAAGGAAGTGGATCTTTTCGAGGCCAACGGGACGCCCTTCGTGCAGATGGCGGGCGTCGGATTCGACGCGCAGGTGATCGAGGAGACGACCTGGGAGACCAAGAAGGTGCTCGGTCCGCTGGCCTACCTGCTGTCGGCGGTGAAGGTGCTCGGCGAGAAGCCGCCCCGCATGGTGGCGACGGGTGACGACGGCCATCGCGAGGAGGGCGTGGCGGTGCTGGCGGGCAACGGCTCGCTCTACGGCGGGCAGTTCAAGCTCTTCCACCGGGCCGACAACCAGGATGCGAAACTCGACGTGCTCGTCTTCAAGGAAGCGGGCTACAAGCTGGTGCTCGACTCGTTGCGCGGAGCGCTGGGGAGGGTGGACCTCGACCGCTCGACGGTCGCCTATTTCCAATCCCGGAGCCTGAAGGTGAGCGCGGACCGGGAGGTGCCGCTGGAGGTCGACGGCGAGCTGATCGGGCGGACGTGGGAGGTCTGCTTCGGCGATGATCATCCCGAAAAGCTCCGGGTGCTGGCGCCGAAGGAGCCGATCGGGACGCGGTTCGAGGAAGCCATGAAGTCGATGATGGCGTGGACGAAGAAGACGGTGGGAGGTCCGCAGGGGTGAAGCGCCCCCGACGGAAGCGGAAGATGCTGTGGTGGATCGTCGGGCTGGCCGGGGTTCTCGCCGCCTGGCTGGTGTGGACGAATTTCGCCGCGGTGCTGGCGGGGTCGGGGAAGCTTTACGACGAGATCGGCGAGGTGCCCGGGGAACGGGTCGGGCTGGTCTTCGGCACCAGCCCGTGGATCGGCGAACGGGAGAACCTGTACTTCCGCTACCGCATCGAGGCCGCCGCCGAACTGTGGAAGGCGGGCAAGCTGCGCTGCATCATCGTCTCCGGCGACAACGAGAAGCGCAGCTACAACGAGCCGGAATACATGAAGGACGCCCTGGTCGAGGCGGGCGTGCCGGCGGAAATGATCATCGCGGACTACGCCGGATTCCGTACTTTGGACACCGTCTACCGGGCGAAGGAGGTCTTCGGCGCCGAAAAGGTCACCTTGATTTCCCAGAGGTTCCACAACGAGCGCGCGGCCTACCTGGCGAAGGCGAAGGGACTCGATTTCGTCGGCTACAACGCCCGCGATGTCGACGGGCAGGGTGGCCTGAAGACGAAGCTCCGGGAGATCGGCGCGCGGGTGAAGATGTGGCTCGATGTGCGCATCCTGAACACCGAGCCGAGGTTCTACGGCGATCCCGAGGAATTGCCGGGGTGAGGGGCTTTCAGCCGCCGGCGGCGATGCGGACGATTTCGATCCGGTCGCCGTCGCGCAGCGTGACGCCCGCATAGGCGTCCGGCAGGACCGGCTCGAGGTTGTGTTCGATGACCACCGGCCGCCCGGCGAGGTCGAGCTCCTCGAGCAGCGCCTCCAGCGCGAGGCTGTCGCCGGCGAAGTCGCGGGATTCTCCGTTGATGGTGACGGTCATGACGTGGGAGAGAGAATCGCCTCATCCCAGTCCTTCCAGACCGGGTCGAGGCCCCTGCGGCTGAGCATTTCAGCGACTTCGGCGGGACCGCGGTCGTCGCTGATGGCGAACTGTTCGGTGGCCCGCTCGCAGCCGGTGCGTTGCTCCATTTCCACCCGGCGGCCGCGGACGGTGAGGTGGAGGTCGTCGTGTCCGGCGCCGGTGTAGCCGCCGGGCTCGGTGCGGGCGCCGGCGGACATGGTGGTCACGCCGAGCGG
The DNA here is from genome assembly GCA_937957985.1 of uncultured Verrucomicrobiae bacterium. Classification (GTDB taxonomy): domain Bacteria; phylum Verrucomicrobiota; class Verrucomicrobiia; order Verrucomicrobiales; family Akkermansiaceae; genus Haloferula. The sequence goes on along the minus strand of CALGOH010000071.1, from coordinate 6,979 downwards.
GGCGATCGAGTCGCGGAGCCGGGCCGGCTCGCGGGTGGAAAGGACGATGCCGACCTGCGGGAAGCACACGCGGAACGCGCAGACGAGCTGGACCAGCGCGCGGTCGGAAAGAAACAGCTCGGGGTCCGGCTCATACTGATAGTTGCCGGCGTAGGGGCGCATCCGGGGGAAGGCGACGGTGAGGTGGGCCTTCCAGCAGTGCTTGAGCAGATACTCGAGGTGGGCGGCGAGCGCCATCGCCTCGAGTCGCCAGTCGGCCAGGCCGAAGAGCGCGCCGATGCCGATCCGGCGGAAGCCGCCGCGGTAGGCGCGTTCGGGGCAGTCCAGCCGCCAGTCGAAGCGCTTCTTCGGCCCCGCGGTATGGAGCGTCTCGTAGGTCTTTCGATGGTAGGTTTCCTGATAGACGACCAGTCCCTCGGCCCCGTGGGCGACGATCTCGCCATACTGGTCGTCCTCCATCGGCCCGACCTCGATGGCGAGCGTGGGAATGAAGGAGCGCAGGGCATCGAGGCACTCCTGGAGGTATCCCTCGGAGACGAATTTCGGGTGCTCGCCGGCGACCAGCAGGAGGTTGCGGAAACCGAGCGCATGCAGGTGGCGGGCCTCGGTGACGACCTGATCGACCCCGAGGGTGGTGCGCAGGATCGGGTTGTCTCGCGAGAAGCCGCAGTAGGAGCAGTTGTTGACGCACTCGTTCGAGAGGTAGAGCGGCGCGAAGAGGCGCATCGTGCGGCCGAAATGGCGCCGGGTGGTCGTGGCCGACTGGCGCGCGAGGGCCTCGAGCCGACGATCGTCGCAGGGTTCGATCAACCGTCCGAGCCGCCGCATGCCGTGGGTCGGCCGGGAAAGCAGGGCGTCGAATTGATCCGAGAAGCTCATCGGCGGGGCGAATCTCGGGCAGTCGGGCGCAAAGGTCAAAATCGGATCGTCGTCGGGCGCTTGCCAAGAGGTGGCAAGGTGGTCTTATCTCCGGCAACCCATGAGCGAGCGCGTCGTCTGCAAACCCACGCCCTGGTTCCTGCTGCGGGCGGGGGCGATGCTGTTGATGTTCGGCATCTTCGCGGCGCTGTTTTACATGGACGGACGCTGGGGCTACCGGGAGAAGAACCTTTCCTTCCACCTCTGGAAGGCGGTCGAGCGGGCGGTGGTCGAGTTCGGCGAGGCGAAGGACAGGATGAGCCCGTCGGAATGGCGGACGTATGCCGAGAGGCAGCGGGTCTTCGTCGGCGAGGTTGACATGACGACCCTGCCGGAGGGCACCGGGGAGGACATGCGGTGGCCGGCGCTGCTCGGTGACTTCGAGGCCATGGAGGCCGGGATGGCCCATCCCCGGCGGGAGCTTTTCGACCGCTACCGGGACGAGGCCGGGCTGAGCAAGGACGCGCCGGAGCAGCCCTATTCGGCGAAGAAGATCTTCGAGCAGTGGGTCGTGTTCTGGATCTGCCTGGTCCTGTTCCTCGGCGCGCTTTTCGTGCTCCTTCGCACGCTCGCGCGCAAGGTCGTGCTGGAGGACGGCGTCCTGCACCCCGCCGGCGGCAAGCCGGTGGCGCTTTCCGACCTGAAGCGCCTCGACCTGCGGCGCTGGCAGGGCAAGGGCCTGGCCTACGCCTGGGCCGACGACGGCAAGGGCGGCGAGCGCAGGATCCGGATCGACGGCCTGACCTACGGCGGCTTCCGGGTCGAGGACGATCAGCCGGCGGAACGGTTGATGGCCGGGATCAGGGCCGGCTTTTCCGGCGAACTCATCGACTACGAGGGCGAGGCCGGACCGGCCGCCGAATCCCCGGGCGGGGCCTCCTGACGGCGCGGTTTTTCGGGGTTGCCAAAAACCCGCCCGATCGCGTATCCCCTTCGGCACCCAACTTACTCCAAGCACATCCCATGTCTGACAAGAGCATCGAAGACCGCGTCAAGGACATCATCGTCGACCAGCTCGGCGTGAATGCCGACCAAGTGAATCCGGAAGCCAAGTTCATCGAGGATCTCGGTGCCGACTCGCTTGACACGGTCGAGCTGGTGATGGCCTTCGAGGAGGAGTTCGAGATCGAGGTGCCCGACGAGGAAGCCGAGAAGCTCCAGTCGGTCGGTGACGTGATCAAGTACGTCGAGGCCGCCAAGGCCTGAGTTTCGCGAACCGCTTTTTCCCGCGGGCGGCTCCGGATTCACCGGTTCCGCCCGTTTTCTTTGCGTTCCGGCCCGACTGGGCGAGGCTTGGCCATGCATTCACCCGACGACGTCCAGTATGCGATGGAGACGACCCGCGTCCTGCGGGCGCCGGACCGTCGCATCGACACGTTCGGCGACACCCGTTTCGAGTTCCTGCTGCTCAGCGAGCTGATGGACCGGGCGGGCCAGATCCGGATCCGCACCGGCGACATCGAGGCGGTGAAGCCCCGCCTGGTGAAGCCCGAGGCGTACCAGGAGCTGGAGTTCGACGGGTTCGACGACAAGGCCCGGGCCCGCATCGAGCGGATGATCGAGAAGATGCGCGAGCAGGGCCAGGACATGGCTTTCCTCAACTACGGCTTCCGTTTCGCCCGCGGCAAGGTCACCGAGGAACTGGTCCACGACCCGATGGAAACGGTCCGCGCGCGGGTGCTCGAGGATGCCCGTCTCGAAGGCAACCCGGCCCAGGCGGTGATCGAGGGCGTCGACGACGCGTGGGAGGTCTCGGTGGTCAAGTTCACCCTCGACATGATCATGGCCTCGCTGCCGATCAACCGATTCGACTTCCAGCGGCGGGGGCTTCTCTGAATGATGCGTTCCGGATGAGCTTCTGGATGCTGGTCAGGATCGTCGCGGGCCTCGCGGTCACGGCCGCCGCGGTCTTCACGCTCCTCATGGTCCGCCACGTCCGCCACGCGCCCCTCTGCGGCATCTCCGCCGAGCTGGTGCCGGGCACCTGCGACGCGAAGCCGATGGTCGCGCTGCCGGAGGCCGACTCGGACCTGCCCGAGGTCGATCCCGGAATGAAGGTGTTCGAGAAGGCGCGGGAACTCATCGCGGTGGGTGACCTGGCCAACGCCCGCGACCGCCTGCGCACGGTGGTGAGCATCTATCCGCGGTCGAAGGCGGCGCCGGAGGCGAGGCGGATCGTCGGTGAGATGAATCTCGACGAGGTCCTGTCCGCCGCGAACATGGAGAACAAGAAGGTCTACAAGGTGGTCCGTGGCGACTCGTATTTCGGCATCGCCGCCAAGCAGGACACGAACCTGGACATGATCATGTATCTGAACGGGCTGATGGACCTGGGCTCGCTCCAACCCGGCGACGAACTGCTGGTGATGCCGCTGGACTTCCGGCTGCTGGTCGAGCCGAAGCGCGAGGCGCTGTCGCTCTGGGACGGCGGGGTCTTCATCAAGGAATACCCGCTGCAGGCGGTGGTCGGTGCGCCGGGCGGAGACCAGAAGACCACGATCGCGAAAATGTCCGCGGTGAGCGGCGGCCGTGCCTTCACCCAGGCTTCGGACGGCTATCGGGGCGCCTCCAAGGTGCTGAGCATCGAACGCATGCCCCTGATCATCGCCGCCATGCCGGAGGATGGCGATGCCGAGGGCCTGGCCCGGGGTTTCTATCTCGATCCGGCGGACATGGAGGAGCTGGCGCTCCTGACCCGACCCGGGAATGAAGTGGAAATCCGCTCCAGCCCCCGCTAATCTCCGTCCAGCGCCATTCCGCTTTCCCCATCACCGATGCAGTTGCTTGAATTCGAAAAGCCGATCGTGGAGCTCGAGAGCGAGCTTGAGAAGCTCCGGGCCAAGGCCGATTCCCAGGATATCGACATGTCCGGGGAAATCTCCACCATGGAGGGGAAGCTCGCCGAAACCCGTCGGCGGATCTACGAAAACCTGACTCCCTGGCAACGCGTGCAGATCGCCCGTCACACCCAGAGGCCCTTCATGCTCGACTACCTCGCCCACGCCTTCTCCGAGTTCTGCGAGCTGCACGGCGACCGCCGGATCGGAGACGACCTGGCGATGCCCGGCGGCTTCGCCCGGCTCAACGGCCGCCGTGTCGTGGTCGTCGGTCACCAGAAGGGCCGCGACACCAAGGAAAACCTCAAGCGCAACTTCGGCAGCGCCAATCCCGAAGGCTACCGCAAGGCCATGCGCCTGATGAAGCTCGCCGAGAAGTTCGGCCTGCCGGTGGTTGCCCTGATGGACCCCCCCGGTGCCTATCCCGGCATCGGCGCCGAAGAGCGCAACATCGCCGAGGCGATCGCCCACAACCTGCGCGAGATGATGACCCTGAAGGTGCCCATCGTCGCGATCGTGCTCGGCGAGGGCGGATCCGGCGGCGCCCTGGGCATCGGTGTGGCCGACCGGGTGCTGATGCTGGAAAATGCCTATTACTCGGTGATCAGTCCCGAAGGTTGCGCGGCCATCCTCTGGAAGCATCGCAAGCATGCTCCGGAAGCGGCCGAGGCGATGAAGCTTTCCGCGCCCGACCTGCTCAAGCTGGGCCTGATCGACGGTGTGGTGCCCGAACCGCAGGGCGGTGCCCACCACGACCACAAGACGGCGGCGAAGGAGCTGGCCGATGCGGTCGAGACCGAACTTGCCGCCTTGGAGAAGCTCTCCGGGAAGCAGTTGCTGGAAGCCCGCTACGAGAAGTTCCGAAAGTTCGGCGAGTGGTCCGAGGGGTGATGATTTGTGGCATGACCGTCCCGGTCATGAACCGGTGATTTGTCCATTGCCTCGCGTTCCCTGGAAGTGACGATGTTGCGGTGGGTCTATGATGGCCCGTGCTCCAGCGTTCATGACCGGGACGGTCATGCCACCGTCAGGTGAGCCCCGCCGCCCACAGCGCCGCCTGGATCTTGAAGTCGATCAGGCGATCGTCCGCTTCCCGCCCCTTCAACCAGGCCCGCAGCCCGGCGAGCGGCACGTGGTGGATCTCGATCTCCTCGTGGCCGACGCCGCCTCCATCCCCGACCCGCTCGAGGTCCCGGGCGAGGAAGAGATGGGTGATTTCGGCCGTCATGCCTGCCGAGGTCGGCGACACGATCAGCTCGTCCATGCGCCCGGCGCGGTAGCCCGTTTCCTCAATCAACTCCCTCCGGGCGGTCTCGGCGAGCGGCTCGCCGCGGTGTTCCGCCTCGTCGCCCACGATCCCGGCCGGGAGTTCGATGGTGCGTTTGCCGACCGGGATGCGGAACTGCTCGACGAGCACGATCTCGTTCCGCGGAGTGACGGCCAGGATGCCGACCGCGTGGTCCGAGTCGGGCCGCCGGACGAAGTCCCAGCGGCCGTCGCGCTGGAGCTTGAGCCAGCGGGTTTCGTGAAGCGTTTCGATCATGGACCTAAGAATCGGTGACAAACGGCCGTAAAAGGCGGAGATTTCCCAGCCGCATGTCCCGCCACGATTTCCAGATTCCGGTCAGCTTCAAGCACCGCGTGTGTTTCACCCGCGATGCCTTCGCCCCGGACAACAGGCTGCTTGCCGAACTCCTCGAGGAGGGCGGGGGGCGCCGTGTGCTGGTCCTGGTCGAGGATGCGGTCTTCTCGGCGTGGCCCGAGCTGAAGCGCCGGGTCGGGGAATACTTCGCCGATCTGGGCTTCAACTGGCGGGGGCTCCGGGTCCTGCCCGGCGGCGAGGGGGTCAAGGCCGACGACGCGCTGGTCCGCGAAGTCTGGCAGGTCATCGACCACGAGCGGATCGACCGTCATTCTTACGTCCTCGTCATCGGCGGTGGAGCTTTTCTCGATGCGGTCGGCTTCGCCGTCGCCACCGCGCACCGCGGCCTTCGCCTCGTCCGCCTTCCCACCACCACCCTGTCGCAGGACGACAGCGGCGTCGGCGTGAAGTGTGCCATCAATGCCTTCGGCAAGAAGAACTGGATCGGCAGCTTCGCGGTGCCGTTTGCGGTGGTGAACGACTTCCGTTTCCTCGAAAGCCAGGACGAGGATGGTCGGCGCACCGGCCTGATCGAGGCCGTGAAGGTGGCGCTGGTGAAGGATGGTGAATTCTTCGAGTGGATCCGCTTCCGGATCGAGCGGCTGGCCGCGCTCGAGCGCGAGCCTTTCGAGGAGTGCGTGGAGCGCTCGGCACTGCTCCATGCCCGGCACATCGCCGAGGGCGGCGATCCCTTCGAGACCGGCAGCAGCCGCCCCCTCGACTTCGGGCACTGGGCCGCGCATAAGCTCGAGCAGCTCAGCGGGTTCGAGCTCAGCCACGCCGATGCCGTCTCGATCGGCGTCGCACTCGACACGCTCTACTCGGCCCGCTGCGGCCTGCTCCGCGAATGCGATGCCGAGCGGGTGATGGACGTCCTCGATGTGCTCGGCGTGCCGGTCTGGCACGACGCGCTCGACCTGCGCGATGACAACGGCCGTCGCCGTGTCCACGAGGGACTGGAGGAGTTCCGCGAGCATCTTGGTGGGGAGTTGACGGTATTGCTGTTGAGGGAACTCGGCTGCGGTCAGGACGTTCACGCGCTGGACGAGGGGCTGGTCGATGCGTGCATCGATGACCTGTGCCGGAGGGCCGGCGTGCGCGGAACCGAATGCCGCCCGCCTTCCGTGTCGTAGCCCGGGGCGGAGTGGCCCTTTGTTCGAGAAGGAATCCTCTCTCGGGCTTTCCGGGGGCGTGCCTCATCGGCTGAAAACCTTGTGTGGGTTTCTGCCTGAACCGCTTCACCGGGCCATCTCTTGAGGGCACCCGGAATTCCGTATTCTCGGTCTCTTCTTCGGTGAGCCGACAGCATTCCGGTTCCACATTAACCTCACTCGCCGGCGGGCCCTCGCCAGCAAACGAGCGCGGCGGAGACTGTGCCGGGTGCTGGACCGGCCGCTGGATTCGTGGCACGGCCAGCCGACGAAGAGCGACCTGACCGCCGCGGAATGGTATCGCTGCTGGCTTTTCGGCGAGGGTTTGGCGGTGGCGGACGAGGATCGTGTCCCCAAGCGCCGCGGCATGAGTGCGGAACAAGTGCGGAAGGTGAAGGAGAGCGGCGGAAAGCTCAGCCGCGGCCAGTTGC